>DAIESS010000009.1 GCA_027346135.1 Candidatus Saccharimonadota bacterium | reverse complement strand
GCCTGACAGCCGTAGCCGGTGCTGTTAGCTTGGCGGTTGTACCGGCCACTGCCCTGTCCCTGCAGCCGGCGAGCCCTGTTGTAGCGACCGCTAAGTCAGATGTTTGCGCGGGCGTTGGCTTGACCGGCGGTAGTTGTGGCGACAATGGCGCATCAGTAAACAGTGTCATTAAGACGGTCGTAATTGTACTTAGTTCTATCGTCGGCGTGGTTGCTGTCATTATGATCATCATCGGCGGCTTTAAATACGTTACGTCGGGTGGCGACTCAAATAACATCGCTAGCGCTAAGCACACCATTATGTATGCTATCGTCGGTCTGGTTGTGGTCGCCCTGGCACAGGTTATTGTTCGGTTCGTATTGTCGAAGACACCATAGGTCATTCGGCGCTTGTGCTTGAACGGTTAAATAGTGGTATGATATAAGTTAAATAAGATAGATAACGAAAGGTATAAAATGATCCAGAAATTGAAAAGTACATTGGTAGCCATGGCCGCTCTGTTGGCAATAGGTGCTCCAGCGGTCGTTACAACTTCAGCCTATGCCGCTAACATTCAGGGCGGTCTTTGTGCCGGTGCTGAACTAAAAGTTACCGACAGCGGTCAAGCTTGTAACACGACAAGCACCAACGGTTTTAACAACCTTTTGACCAAGATCGTTAACATCTTCTCGGCTATCGTCGGTGTTATCGCTGTTATCATGATCATCGTTGGCGGTTTGCGCTACATTACCTCTGGTGGTGACTCGGGCAACGTTTCAACGGCTAAGAACACCATTATCTACGCTATCGTCGGTTTGGTCATTGTTGCCCTGGCTCAGTTGATCGTTCGCTTCGTACTTAACCAATCTCAGGGTATCGCCGGCTAGGCTAATCCTTTCGTTTCCTAAAACTCCCTGCTCTTTTAAAGGACGGGGAGTTTTTATTTAGGAGCTATCTCACAAAAACAAAGGTGTCCAATAAAAAACACTCCTCGTTTTTTAAGGAGTGTTTTAATTTTATAAACCGTTTGTTAGAGGATTTGGATTTTCTTAACGGTGTCTTGCTTGACCTTGCCGAAGCTTATGGTCAGGACGCCATCCTTAAGGACAGCCTCAATCTCTTCTTCTTTGACTGGTACAGGCAGAGCGATGGTGCGGCTAAATTCGCCCCAGTAACACTCTTGCAAGAAGTAGTTCTCTACCCCGTCTTCGTTACCTGCGCTCAAGGTGCCGCGGATTGTAAGCTGGTTGTCAGAGATGCTGACATCGAGCTCACTCTTGTTTACGCCGGCGGTACGAGCCTTTACGACAAGTCGTTCTTTGGTTTCGTATACGTCAACAGCCAACTGGCCGGGTAGTGCTTCTTCTTCGTCCCACTCGTCAGCGGCTGAGGTGGGTTGGGCGCCGGTGTTGTCAGCTGGGCTTAAATCGTCATCGCCCAAAAATGCGGCAGTTAGTTCGTCCTCTTCCAGCAAGAGATCGTCGTCGCGGTTTCGTCGCGCCATATGTGATGTACCCTCCAGGTGATTAATACGCTATTTAGTATTGCGTTTTTGTCTTTATAGCAGTATAGCTTAGTAATCAAAGAGAGTGCAACCTAAAACGGGGTTATTTACAACACTTTAAACACAACAGTCATGCTTGATTCAATAATTAGTCTATTCGCACCACATAGTTGCCTAGGATGTAACACCGAAGGATACGTTCTCTGTGACGACTGTAGCCAAGGCCTACCAACATGGCCGTCGGTCTGCTACCGCTGCGGGGCGGCGACCGAAAACGGCGAAACCTGTGCCCTATGTCACCGTCGTAGCCCGTTGGCGGCTATTCACGTACTGACACATTACGAAGGGTTGGCAAAGGATGTCGTTTGGCGGCTTAAGTTCGCAGGCGCCCAGGCGGCGGCAAAGGATATGACTCGGCTTTTGACTAAACGCTTGGCCTTGCCGACCGGGTCTTACGTCGTCTATGTGCCGACGGCATCGTCGCATGTTCGAGTTCGGGGCTATGATCAGGCTCGTCTGCTAGCTCGTCAGATTGGCCGTCAGACCGGCGCACAGCAACTTCCCTGCTTGGTACGGCTTGGACAGGCTCGTCAAGTCGGCTCGAATCGCAATCAACGTGTGGCGCAAGTGGCTGACGCGTTTCGATTAGCGGCTGGCTACGACGTAAAAGGCATAAGTATCCTATTAGTTGATGATGTATTAACGACCGGGGCCACCCTAGAGTCGGCCGCTAGATTACTTAAGAAGGCCGGTGCTGCTCGGGTCGAGGCGGTTGTTTTTGCTCGCGCCTAGGCAACGGCTGGTTTTACTAGTATGTCGTTCGATATAACCCGCAATACTCGATAAACCAAAGCAAAGCTTTGTTTATCTTCGTTTTTCAGTTATAATCACCTCTGTTCTGCTCGTGGAAGGGTGTCCGAGTGGTCGATGGAAACGGTCTTGAAAACCGTCGTGCCGGCAACGGTACCGTGGGTTCGAATCCCACCCCTTCCGCCAGCGACCGAATTAAGGTAAAATGCAGCAGTTACACCAAGCATCCGGAGAGGTACCCAAGTGGCTGAAGGGGACGGTTTGCTAAATCGTTAGAGGGGCGCGAGCTCCTGCGAGGGTTCGAATCCCTCTCTCTCCGCCAAAACAAGCACCGCCTTTAGAGGCGGTTTTTGTTTGAGACAATTTCTAAGCAATAGACGCGGCGAACCCCTTCAAGTGTCCATAGTTCTTCTGCTTTTAATCGGAAAGCTGTACAATACCACTTATGGATGGGAAGCAGACACCTGATAACACCACCGTAAATGAGGGACAGCTGGAGCCTGGTATGACAGTTACTCCTGGATCGGTCGCTTCGGCCGACTCGGCCAACGATACAGCTAATTCCTCCCTTCCTCAGTCCGAGGCAAGCACTCCCCCGCCAGCCAATCAACCAGCGTCAGGCTATGTTGCTCCAACTGTCGACAGTGATCCACCGCCGCCAACGTCATACTATATGCCAGGCGATCAGCCACCGGCCGTATCGAATGACGCATTTTCGTGGGCAGCATCTGAGTACATCGCTCATCACAAGTCTTCTGGCTGGTACGCGACCTTGCTTGGCGGCGCCTTGCTGGTGTCGGGCGCTCTTTGGTTTGTGACCAAAGACGTCGTCTCTTCATTTGTCGTTATCTTGGCCGCCAGTGTCCTGGCCGCCTATGCCTCGCGTCAGCCTCGCGAGTTGCAGTATACGGTTGACTCCAATGGCATTACCGTTGGTGACAAGCATTATCCCTACGCTGCCTTCCGATCTTTCTCAGTTATCGAAGAAGGTGCTTTTTCGAGTGTTGAACTACTGCCCCTTAAGCGGTTAGGTGCCCCCATCAGTATGTATTACGACCCCAAGGACGAGGAGTCGGTCACCGGGGCTATCGCTCAACGCTTGCCGTTCGAACACCGTGAGCGTGACGCCATCGACAAGTTGATGCACAAAATTCGCTTCTAGTTGGACGTATATAAGAAAAACCGCACCATTTTGATACGGTGCGGTTTTAAATTGGAATAAATAGGTAAATCGACGGGTTAACTAGTGGCGGTTGCTGCGGCTGAAACGGTTTTCTTTGACGTGTAGTTTATGCTCCATGCGACGGATGAATCGTTCGCGACGATCGCGGTCATCCCACTTGTCAAAGCTTTCCATTAACATTTCTTCGTCGTAGCTCATAGCACTTACCCTCCATGGCTTATTTGCTAGTTATCTTAGTATCCCGTATATGCTAATGTGTAGCTGTTAACTATTTCACTAGCATAAGCGTACTTGTGTATAACTGCCCAAACTTGTCTTAGGTCGCGTACAATGATATCAGGATAAGGAGTAATAAATGGATCTGCAAAACGTCTTCTATATCATCGGCATTGTTTTTATGAGCCTCATGTTTATTTTATTTGTGGTGGTAGTGATTTCATTGTTGATTATTCGGGCTAAAGTAAATGCCATTCATCGTTATATCGAGGATCGGTTCTCGGCAGTAGTTTCCCTGTTTGAGAGCGGCGGCAAGATCATCGAGAATGTTAAAGGCACTGGCAAAAAGCGCTCCAAAAAATAGTTGATATGAACATCATTGAAAAAACAGTTCGACAACTCGATGCCTACCAGCGCAAACACCGACGAGCCGGCTTCGTCTATGCGATTACTAAAAAATACGGCGAAGATGAGGCAGGTTATCAAGCGGCTCTAATGGCCTATTATGGCTTTTTATCGTTGTTCCCTCTCTTACTGGTGTTGACTACACTCATCAGGTTAACTTTTCATGACGATTCAAGCGTTCATCGCAGCCTCGTTAATGGGGTGACTAACTACTTTCCGACGATTGGCAACGACTTAACTCATAACATCCATAGCATGGGAGGCAATGGCTTGGCCTTATTGCTCGGTCTGCTGGTGACTTTATATGGTGCGCGCGGGGTGGCAGATACATTTAGAAGTACGGTTAATCATGTTTGGGAGACTCCGTATGTGCGTCGACCTGGTTTCCCATGGTCGTTACTGCGAAGTGTACGCATGATGGTAGTCGGCGGCATCGGGCTGATTTTAGCGCCAGTTATATCTGGCTATGCTGCCGCGGCCGGTCGAGGGCCATTGTTTTGGCTGGCATCGTTAACCGTGACACTCCTTATTTTGTTCGGCGTCTTCTTGTTTTTGTTGCAGGCTAGCTTGCCGAGTACACATAAGCTAAGTGAGCTTTGGCTGGCTGCCCTGCTGGCGGCGATTGGCCTACAAATCCTGCAGAGCCTAGGTAGTCTATTAATTGCCCGCGAGCTTAAACATCTAGACGTCTTATATGGAACTTTTGCCGTGGTGCTTGGACTACTATTCTGGTTGTATCTGCAGGCCCAAGTTATAGTCTATGCCCTGGAAGCGGCCACGGTACGCACCTTCCGGCTCTATCCGCGTAGTGTCATCCTGGGGCAGCCCCTGGCGGCCGATAGCCACGCCTTTCATCTTTACACCGAGCGAAATCGTTTTCATGACGGTCTAGACGAAGCGCCAAAACGCATCGTAACCGGTTAGTTTGCCCTTTAGAGGATTATTGCTTGTTTGTAGTTCCGCGCATTTTTCGTAAATTCAGGCGGGCCGACCGCATCAGGTTGTTTAGTAGTTTTAGTTGTTTGGCATGGGCTGCGTCCAACTCAGCAAAACGCTGCTTTCTGAGCTCTTCTTGACTCAATGACAACGAGGTGCGTTTTGGCTCTGTCATGCCTTCCTCCTGGTCAGCACTTACGAACTAGTGGACGCGGGTTAGCTATAGGAGCGTTATGGAGATGCCCTATGGCCGTCTCGCTATCTTAATTTTAGCGTTCACCAAGAGGCAATAGAAGTAAAAGTACCGAAAATCACACATACCGCATGATCTGTTTGACAGACAGACGGTAACAAAGCGTTGTTCAGGGCTGCACTAGGCATTAACTAGGCGCCGAACGAGCTAAATAAGACTTATTGTTCGTTGGCGCTCAAGTTGTCGTTTAGGAAAATGTCCTCGACAGTGTGTGGTCGCATCGGTACCTCCTTAACAATCTTAAGTATGTCTGGCAATGTCATGCCGAACCGTCAAAAATCTTACACAGTTGGTTCGATAAGGCTGTTGGCGATAGTATCGGCCGCTCGAGCAAAGTTAAAATCATCCTCGGTTAAGCCACCGAGGTCGTGGGAAGTTAACCGAATGGTTAGCTTATTGTAAGAATTTGACCAGTCGGGGTGATGATTTAGTTTTTCAGCTGTCGGAACCAATCTTGTCATGCAGTCGATTGCTGTTACGAAATCGCGGAAGACGTAAGTTTTGCTCAGCACTTCCCCGTCGACGTGCCAATCATTTAGGGTTACCAGCTGCTCATTAATTTGTTCAGGCGTCAATTTTTCCATACCAGGCAGCATAACATGAGTAATTAGCTGGGGCGGTGGCATTTTTTACTACTGTTGTAAAGGCGTGCGAGGGCGGTATGTCGTCCCCACTTTGTCGAGACTCATCCTGGCGGTACTTGCGGAAACTGTGCGATCATCCTTCTCGCTCCGTTCCTCATTCGCCGAACCCTGAAGGGTTCATGTCCCTTCCTCCTAGCCCAAACTAAAAGACCGAACATAGTCGGTCTTTTAGTTTGGCGGAGAGGGCGGGATTCGAACCCGCGGAACCGTTGCCGGCTCACTTGTTTTCGAGACAAGCCAATTCAACCACTCTTGCACCTCTCCGGGTCCAAATTTTGTACAAACTGATTGTAACAGATAACGGCCCGGTTTTCAGGTCTAGCAATGCAAAGCGAAATGTGCTAAGATTGCCCCTGTTGGCTTTTCCCTGGCCTAAAAAACTTGTAAGGGAAAAGAGCAGGTCAGCTTGGTCGTCACAGACGACTCGGCTTAGCCGACTGACCGATGAGAAAAACCGTAGGTTTGTCTCATTAAGCACCTGTAGCCCAGCTGGATAGAGCGCTGGCTTGCGGAGCCAGAGGTCGTAGGTTCGAATCCTGCCAGGTGCACCAAGTAAAATCCCCACTTTATGTGGGGTTTTTACTTGATAGATTTGCGTAGCAAATCCGAACCGTCAAGATTCGATAATAAGGAGCTCACGCAGGTGCTTGCACCGAGTAAGCGACGAAGGTATACGAAGTAATCCTGCCAGGTGCACCAAAACAAATGCCCCTCTTTGGAGGGGTTTTTGTTTTAATTTTCTTGTAAGTTTCGAACCTACGACCAGCGAACGAAGCGAGCGTAGGTCGTTGGTTCGGCGTAGCGAAGCCACGCGCAGAAGTTTACTTCGAGCATGACTGAGCGAAGGAGGCATCAGCCGATATCCTGCACCTTCATTGAACACACATTACTAAATATTGCTAATTTTAAGCAAAAGTGTTATAATCCGATGATTATGTCAGCTGTTACTGCTGAACAGTCGTTCACCTATCCTCTTCCACGGGCTCCAAGGCCAGATTTTCTTAAGCTGGGTGGAATAGCTGCCGGCATGGTCTTAAGCCTCGCGGCGACTGACGAAATTCTTACTCATATGCACTGGCCTGCCACTGAAACCGAAGTCGTTGGCGAATATACCGGTTGGTTAGTATTTGGCGGTTTAGGCGAGACTGGTGGTGACCGCGTTATCGAAGAGCTTGACGGTAGCTTGCCTTCCCCGCTCTCGTCGGTTCACTACTCGAGCCGGGGTGTTGATGAGGCTGCGCTTGGCCAGGCGCTTGCCAGCCATTACAAAACAGCCCCCAGTGGACATGAGCCGCAAAACCTAGTTACGCACAGTATGGGTTTACCGATGAGCCTTGAGGGTATGGCATGGAACGCGCGCCGAGGCAATTATGTTCCGCCAGTCGCCGAAATTCACGCCATTAGTTCGCCTTTTCAAGCCACTGACACTCATATGGAGAAAGCTCTGGCCTTAATCGACATTTTGCCCTGGCGAGAGGGTCTGGCCACCAAATTAGCGGTTGAATTCTTTTTCGCCGGCCGTCGTCACGCCAAACTGTCTTTACCAAATCTGGGCCGCATAATCCGTGATTCTATGGCCGGATCACTCGATGTTTTACCTCCTAAGACCTGGCGCAGCATGGCTCGAATTATGCGCCGTACCGGTCATTACGAACCAGGCGTGTTCAATAACATCATTACCCCTGATACGAACATAACTTACTACCGTGATATGAAGGATGATGTGGTGCGGCAACCTGACGCCGTTGACAGTCTTTACCAGGGGCTGTGTGAGCAGTACGGAGCTAAATTAAAGGTTGTTGAAACCGAGGGCGCTGGGCATGCTAATGTCGCCGAGACTCGTCCGTACCTCGCTCGGATGGTAGCAAGGAAAGCACGATGAGCATGGAATTGCCGGCATTAGGCAGCAGCGAGTCTACGAACGGGATTGTATCAACTCGAGCGTTTATTTATCGGAACGATGGTAAGCTTTTGCTCGCTCGTCGTGCTCCAAAGGGCGAACAGTCGGATCTCTGGGAGTTTCCTGGTGGTAAGATTGATCTTGGTGAGTCGCCCCAAGAGGCGGTTATACGAGAAACTCGCGAAGAGACCGGGATAGACATTGATCTTACATCCGATCCCCTGTTGGTGCACTCGCGGTCCATCGAGGACGGTAAGCATAAAGGCAAGCTTTATACTTCGATTGGTTTTACGGCGGTTGTGCGCAACCCAGACCAAATCGCCCGGCCGCTCGACGGCGTCACAGCGGTGCGGTGGTTATTACCGGATCAGATTGTCGCCCTGCCCGACTTAACCCTGACTTCTCGCCAGGCAGCCGAAAAATTTCTCTAGCCCTTGCTACAATAGGGTCATGGAAGACTCGATTTTTACCAAGATTATCAACGGCGAGATTCCTTGCCATAAAGTTTACGAGGATGATGACACTTTTGTGTTCATGGACATTCACCCGATTCAGCCGGGCCAAGTTCTGGTGGTGCCAAAGAAACAAGTCAATTTCGTTTGGGATATGGCTAGCGAAGACTATCTGGCTTTAATGCGTACGGTTCAGAGGGTTGGCCAGCGGATTCGTGAAGTGTTCGCCGACAAGCAGCGGGTAGCCATTATTGTCGAAGGACTCGACGTTGCCAATCATGCTCACGTTAAAGTCTTTCCCTTCTCGAATGATAAAGAATTTCGCAATGTGCCAGATATGCAAGCCGAGCCCGATCATGACGCTTTGTCGGCGCAGGCTGAAAAATTGCGCTTTTAGGGTACAATAGCAATATTATGACAGCCTTCTTAACAGCCATTTTCTTTGCTGCCGGCGCCGGTGGCTGGGTTTATACCAAGCTATCACCACGAGCTGGCCTGGGCAACCAGCAAAGCGCTTTTATTGGCGGCGGCGTAGCGGCCCTGATTGCCTTTATCTTCTTTTTTACCCTGCTCCGCTACGTTTTCAACATCCACTAGCCTAAACTGGCCATTTGGTACTACAATCCTTCCATTTTTAAGGTTAAATATAGTACTATATGGCTATGACAGTGGGTGGCGAGACGCTTAGAGATGAGCAGTGGCTAGGCAAGCGCTTGCAAGAAGCGCGCAAGGCGGCTCATTTTACGCAGCAAAGTTTATGCCAGAAAGCCGGCCTCAGCTATTCTACCCTGGCCAAAATTGAACGCGGCGCCATCAAGGCACCGTCCATTTTTACGATTCAAAGCATTGCTTCGACGCTTGGCATTAGTTTGGATGAGCTTATGGGCACGACCGAGGAGCCCAAAAGTCCGCGCTTGGTTACGCAGAGCGGCGTTCGCTTTATTTACTTCGACATCAATGGCTGCCTGGTGCAGGCGAGCCAGCGAGCCTTGACTAAATTGGCCGAGGACACCGGCTTACCCGTCGACATCATCGAAACGGTCTATTGGCGTTACAATGACGACGCTTGCCGGGGCACGCTTAGCATGTCCGACTTTAATCATGTTATGGCCGAAAAACTGCGCCTACCGAGCCTCGACTGGCAGACCTATTACCTCGATTCGATTGATGTGATTCAACCTATGCAAGATCTTGTCCGCTGGGCAGCCGAGCGTTACGATGTTGGCTTGGTGACAAACATCATGCCTGGCCTGCTCTCGGCCATGAAGGGTCGCGGCTTGTTGCCCGACGTACCTTATAAGGCAGTTGTCGACTCCTCGGAGGTCGGCATAACTAAACCCGATCCAGCCATCTTTAACCTGGCAACCGAACGCGCGGCTGTGTCACCTGGTGAGATACTTCTAATTGACGACACCCCAGCCAACCTACAGACTGCCCAACAGCTCGGTTGGCACGTCCTGTTGTTCGATGACTATCGAATTGACGCCTCGACTGAGCGGGTTCGAGCAGCCCTGGAGCCGGCTAAATAAAAAACCTACTCAAGCAAAGCGCTTTTGTTATTCGGTGATGGCTACCAACTGAGCCTGGGCCTCTTTGAGCTGATCTTTGGTCTGGCTAACGATATGTTTAGGCGCTTGGTCAACATAAGCCTTGTTGGCGAGTCGGCCTTCCAGGCTAGCGATGCGTTTTTCGGTGGCTTGGTGTTTCTCGGCTAGCGTTTCGGCGTACTGGCGGGTGGCCGACATAGCGATGTCGAGCCAGCAGCGGTAACGGGTGTGCGTTAAATAGACGCCGTCACCGTCGCGAACCTCTTTAACGGCCTGCAAACCGGCTAGGCGGGCGATAATGCCGGCGTTAGCACCCAAAAACGGCACGTCGGTGTAATACAGCGTAACGTCGCTGGCACCGAGTACTTTGATGAGGTAGCGGCTTTCGCTAACGATGCTCTTGATTTCTTCAAATTCGTCGGCTTGTTTGCGGTCACCTTTAAGTGGCTTAGGCCAGTCTGAGGTGGCTAGTAGGCTGTCGCCTGTCCATTCGAGCGTCTGCCAGATAGTTTCGGTCACGAACGGGGCGTAAGGGTGCGTCATGGTTAGAACGTCGGCCAGAACGCGGCGTAGCAATGGTACATTTGGTTGAGCCTTCGAGGCTTCCAGGTACCAGTCGGCCAAATCGTCCCAAACGAAGTGATAGAGTTTTTCGTAGCCTTCGGAAAAGCGGTATTCATCCAAATCGCCCGACAACCCCTGTTCTAATTGTTGTAATTTGTGCAATATCCAGTGGTCGGCGGCCGTTTCGACTTTTAGCTGTTCGGTGGCGGGCTTCAGGCTCTCGATAAATCGAGCAATGTTCCACAATTTATTGCAGAAGTTGCGCGCCTCCTCAACCCGGCGGACATCATAACCCCGGTTGACGGCGGCACTGCGGCCGGCCGTGATGCCCATGCGAAGAGCGTCGGAGCCGTATTGATCAATGACCGGTAATGGATCGACCACGTTACCGACCGATTTGCTCATTTTTGAGCCATCTTCGGCCATAACATAGCCGTGAATATAAACGGCTTCAAACGGTACCTTCCCGGTTACATATAGCCCAAGCATGATCATGCGTGATACCCACGGGTAAAGGATTTCGCCACCCGTTTCCATCAGGGCTAACGGGTAGAAATCTTTAAAATCTTGCTCGGGATAATTAAGTGTAGCGTATGGCCAGGAACTGCTCGAGAACCAAGTATCGAACACGTCGGGGTCGCGGCGGTAAGTTTTACCGTTAACTTCGATAAATTCTTCGCTGACGCGCTCATCATAGATCCAATCATCTGGCTCATCGATGTTCTGGAAGGCCGGAATCGGAATGCCCCAGGCAATCTGACGGCTAATGTTCCAGTCGTGCAAGCCCTCGAGGTAACGAACCAGCTGATCGCGTTTAGTGTCCGGGTAAAAAGTAATCTTATCGGCTTTAAGCGCCTTGATGGCTGGCTGAGCTAACGGTTGCATGTCGACAAACCATTGGTCGCGTAACAGGGGTTGGATAATGGTGTTGCACTTGTAGCAGTGGCCAACGTTGTGCTCGTGGTCCTCGACTTTGGAAACAATGCCCTGCTCTTCCAGATCTTTGACGATCTGGTCACGGCCAGCTTCGACGGTAAAGCCACGGTATATTTCCGGTATTTCACCCGCCAGTTTGCCTTGATGGTCGATAACCGATATAAACGGCAGGTCATGGCGCTTCCCTACTTCGAAGTCGTTAGGGTCGTGAGCGGGGGTGATTTTAACGGCGCCGGTGCCGAATTCGCGGTCGACAAACTCGTCGGCAATAATCGGAATCTCACGCTTCGTCAGGGGTAATTTAACCGTTTTACCGATAAATTTCTTGTAGCGCTCATCTTCGGGGTGAACGGCAACGGCCGTATCGCCCAACATAGTTTCTGGGCGGGTGGTGGCCACCGTAATATGGCCGCTGCCATCGGTCAACGGGTAATCCAAGTGCCATAAATGCCCTTTTTCGAGCTTATGGACGACCTCGATATCGGCAAAAGCCGTACCATGGAAGGTACAAAAGTTAACCAATCGCTCCCCTCTATAAATGAGGCCTTCGTCCCATAACTTCTTAAAGGTGGTGTAAGCCCGGTTAATAATCTTTTCGTCGAGCGTAAAAGTAAAACGACTCCAGTCGCAACTAACGCCCATCCGCCGCATCTGTGTCTCGAAATTACCCCTGTTTTCGGCCACAAAATCCCAAATTTGGGAGTAAAGTTCTTCGCGGCTAAAGTCGAAGCGGCTCTTGCCTTCTTTGGCCAAACGTTTCTCGTAAACGACTTGAGTTTCAAAACCAGCGTGGTCGGCGCCTGGTAATAGAAGGGTGTTCTTCCCTTTTAGACGGTTATAACGGGCGGCGATGTCTTCGAGCGCGGCGGTTAGCTCATAGCCAATATGCAGGTTGGCATTAGCGTTCGGCGGCGGCATCACAATGGCGTAGGGTTCGCCCTTACCCTTCGGTTTAAAAGCGTCTAGTTTTTCCCATAAGGCATAGATATCGGCCTCATAGGCGGCGGGGTCATAGTTTTTTGGTAATTCCATACCCACCCATCATATCACTTGTAGGAAGCAAACTCTAATCTGTTAGAGGTGTAATATATTTCACATGAAATTTAGTAACACAACTCAATGGTTTCACGTGAAACCCCCTCAGTCGTAATCCCAAATTGTGACTTTTGTCTCATAAGTACGTAGCCGCGAAGGCTAAAAGTCGATCTTTGTTTTGTAATCCCAGTATACCATAAGCACAGTGGGCGTCAGCAACCGCGCGGAGTGCGGCCGGCGAGCAAAGCAAGCCGGGGGTGGAGCGGGCTAACACGAGCGTAGCGATGTGTTACCTGCGGAGGGGTATGCCCCTCCTGAAAGAAGAAGAGGCCGAACGGACTGCTACATCGATAAATTAGGCTGGATCTCGAGAGAGTACGGGTCGGCCGCTGGCTGACCTAGCATGGCCTGGTAGCAACCCAGGGTGGCGATCATCGCGCCGTTGTCGGTACAAACTTTAAGGTCGGGGAATTCGATAGGCAAGGGCAGACGGTCGGTTAACTGGCGGCGCAATTCGGGGCTAGCAGCCACGCCACCGGCGATAACGACGCTCTTAGGCTGAAATTCCTCGCAGGCCAATACGGCCTTGTCGACGATCGTTTCAACTGCAATCCGCTGGAAACTGGCGGCAATATCGGCCTTTTGCGCCTCAGACAGGCGTTCTGCCAGCTTTGTAGAGGGAAATGTGTAATCTTCGCCGATTTCGGCTTGAGCCAGCCTTAAAACGGCTGTTTTGAGGCCCGAAAACGAGAAATCGTATTTGCCGTCGAGCTTGGCCTTGGGCAAAACGTATTTGAGTGGGTCACCGTCTATGGCTTTTTTACCAACGCTCGGACCGCCGGGGTAGGGCAGGCCAAGGATTTTGGCAACTTTATCGAAGGCCTCGCCGATGGCGTCGTCCTGAGTTTGGCCGAGCAGACTGTAATCAAAATAATCACGGAAAAGCGCTAGCTGGCTGTGGCCACCCGAGACGATAATAGCCAGCATCGGGAAGGCCGGGGGCTGGGCGGGGAAGTTGTAGTCAGCCAAAGCCGGGCTATCCTTAGCCGAAGTTAAGAAGTTAGCAAAGACATGGCCGACGACGTGATTGCAGGCATAAAGCGGCTTTTGTTTGGTGATAGCCAATGTGCGGGCGGCCAAAACACCGATAAGCAGACTGCCGCCTAGGCCCGCGCCATAAGTAACGGCGATAGCGTCGATATCGTCCCAGCTACATTCCGCCTCAGCTAGAGCTTGCTCGATGACGGGGTTAATTGACTCGATGTGGCTACGGGCGGCAATTTCGGGCACGACGCCACCGTACTGGACGTGCAAATCCATGCTACTGGCAACTACGTTCGACAGTAGCCGCTGGCCGTCCTCGACAACCGAGGCGGCCGTCTCATCACAACTAGTCTCAATACCAAGTACTCTCATTCGTTGATTATGATAGCATAACAGGGGTATTATTGCACTTGCAAAAATGACAAAAAGTGATGAAAGCATTGACAAAACGTTAACATTTTGCTAGAGTATACCTCATAAACAGGTTCAAATATTTCATGTCAACCGAAACACTCAATCTTGGAAATCTTACCCCGATGGACGAAAGTCCAGTCGATGAAGTAGTGCCTACAGAAGTGTTAGCAAGTCCTGCCGAAACTGTTACGCCTCAACCCGAAGTTGTGATTGAACCCGCTAAGTCATCTCGCCACTGGCGCCGGGCTGAGCGCCCCGTCACTACCATTAACGGTAGCAATGCGGAGATGTCATTGTCGGAAGATGTGCCTGAACAAGCCGCCGAAGTAAAGGTGCAGTTATCGAACGAAGAGCGTATAGCCGCACTAATGCCACGCATGGCTGAATCGATTGATGATGTTGAGCGTGAGGTCGTACCTCAGTCGGTCGAAGAAGCTCGCAAGATTATTGACGACATGAAAAACGTCGTTAAGATTACCCAGGAAACCTTCAAGGTTGACCCGTCATTACAAAAGCATGCCAATCGTGAAACGTTGGATGATTTCGCAGCTACGGCCGACAAGGGCTTGGACAACTGGCGCTTAACCGACCATGAACGAGCTCAGTGGGCTGAAGTAAATGGCCTCACTGGTCCGAGCCGCTTGAGCGCAGCATGGCGCAATCTTATGAATAGCCTTAGTCCTGAAGGTAGTAACGAAACCGACCAGCAAAAGTTTGCCCGCCTCAAGAAGCAGGCTCATGACCGTTTGCGTCTCGACGAGGCGATTGTTAAGGAAACGGCTGCTGCTGAGCCTACAAAGACGCCTGAGGTTGACGAGCCGGCTGTTAAGCCGCAAGACGAGCTAGCTCCTAAGTACACGCGCGCCATGTGGGAAAAAATGAACAAGTCCGAGCGAGCTCGGGCCCATCAGGACATGGATCGTCGCCAGAAATTATGGCTGGAACAGCAGCGTCCGGAAGATATTCCGACCGAAGCTTGGGCGCATCTGAGCGATGCTGTTAAGAACCGCATCGTCGACCAAGTAGCTACCGAAGCCGAGACGGCTGACTGGGTTGAAGCCAACCAGCCAAAGATGATCGCTGATCCTGTTTGGAAGAAGATGAGCCCTGAATTGAAACGTGAGTTGGTTGACGGCATGTTTGATCGCGCAGCTGCCGAGAACGAAGCTTGGGAAGCTCGTCGTCCGGAGGATATTCCGGCCGAAGCCTGGGCGCGGGTTAGCCATCAAGGCAAGATTCAGGTTTTGCATCAAATCGAAAACGAGACCTCGCTTGACGAGCGCCGCCCGAAAGACATCAAGCCGAAGGCTTGGGCGCAAATTTCAACCGAAGGTAAGCGCAGAATTCTAGACCAAATTGAGGCCGAAGAGCAAGCCGCTCAGGCTGCTAAAGCCGAGCAAAAGACTAAAGCTAGCCTGTGGCAGCGGCTTCGCGGCAAGGTGGCTGAACGTTTGCGCGCTACCACCTCGGTTAATAAAGACGGTGTCCGTGAAGTAAGTATCCGCAAACGAACTGTCGCTGCCATTCTTGGCGCCGCTTTGGCGGTTGGCGCAGTGGTGACGGCTTCAAACGAGTTGTCTGATAACACTTCTTCGGCGCAAACTACGGCCGTTTCTGAGTCGGGCTCGCGTAATGCCTTGGCCGAATCCGACCCAAGAGCCGAGTCGGTAAAACAGATGCAAACTCTTGGCCGTAAGGCTGTCCACAAAGTAGTGGCCGCCCCGGCTGAAGTTACTCTTAAAAAGGGTGACACCATTTGGCACGAAGCCGAGGTCCAGCTTAAGAAGCAAGGCAATAACCACCCGACCAATGCGCAAATCGATCGCTTAAGCGACCACTTGCGCAGCATTAATGGCCATATGAGCGAAGCTCAGGCTAGGGAATTGCCGGTTGGCTATCACTTGAAGCTCGATAAATAGAAGCTTGATAAATATAAAAGCGCGGCATGAAAATAGCCGCGCTTTTTGTATACTGTAAGGGATATGAGCATCAAAAGCAGTCTAAAAAAACTTATGCCCACGGCATTATTCGAGCAGATTGAACCGACCGGCCACCTGGTCGAAGCCGTTTTGGCGAACGTCACACATGGCTTTCCTGGCCGTGGTCTGAAAGTAATTGGCGTAACCGGAACTAATGGTAAAACGTCGACCTCGTATCTAATCCATCGCATGCTGGTTGACGCTGGTTATAATACTGGCCTAATGACGACGGTGGCCTACGGCGTTAACAACGACATCCGCCCGCAAGTTCACCACATGACTAATGTGCCGGTTGGCGAGTTGATGGAGCGACTGAAGTGGATGAAATCGCAGGGCGTTGAGTGGTTGGTGTTGGAAACGACCAGTCATGCTTTGGCCCAGAACCGGGTTTGGGGCGTGCCGTATAGCGTGGCGGTGTTAACCAATATCACCCATGAACACCTCGACTACCACAAGACTTTTGAGCGTTACCGGGAGGCCAAGCGGCGGCTATTTAAACTGGCAGCAGCCAACAAGCGGGGGTTGCAAATGGGCGTTGTTAATGCCGACGACCCGGCCGCTCAACTGTTTGCCGGTACGGTGCCGCACGCTATCACTTATGGGGTGGCGAATGGCGACATGCAGGCCAGTGATATTACCTCGACGCCGGAGGGCAGTGACTTTACGGCTACTTATAACGACCGCCGGCTGAAACTACACGTTAATTTACCGGGTACGTTTAATATTGCCAATGCCATGGCGGCAGCCGCTACCGGCATTGCGGTTGGTCTGAGTGACGAGCAGATTGAGAAGGGTATTGCCGCCCTCAGCGGTGTCGAGGGGCGTATGACGAACATCGACGAAGGTCAAGATTACAGTGTGATTGTTGATTTTGCCCACACACCGGACAGCTTCGAAAAATTATTCAAAGATTTGAAGCCAGTCGTGAAGGGCAAGCTGATTGTGATGTTTGGCTCGGCCGGACGGCGCGATGAGGCTAAGCGCGGTGTGCAAGGTAAGTTGGCTGGCGAATATGCCGACGAAGTTGTTGTAACCGAAGAAGACGATCGTGATATCGACGGCGTTGAGATTATGAATCAGATTGCGGCCGGCGCCGAGGCGGCCGGCAAAGTTCGCGACAAAGACCTGTTTTTGGTGCATGACCGGACGGAGGCGATTAACTTTGCGGTTGGCCGAGCCAGTGCTGGCGATACAGTGTTGCTGCTCGGCAAGGGCCATGAGAAGACCATCGAACGAGCCGATGGTGAGCATGATTGGGACGAAATCGGCACCGCTCATGCTGCTGTCAAAAACCGCTAGACGCGGCTACTCTTTACATTTTGCGAAATAGTAGTATTGTATAGTGAACAAAGGAATGTTGCTATGGCTTTACCCGAACAATTGCCCGTCCAGGAATCGGTAACTAAGACCGAACCCTTAAGCTGGCGTCAACGTTTGCTAGCCAGTGCAGTGGCGGGAGTATTGGGGGTAGGCGGTGTGATCGGTTACCACGCCTTAACTGAGGGTGACCCCTGCGCAACAACCATTCCGATCGATAGCTCGGGCTCAAGTGGTATTCATTTGCCTGACAATAAGATGATTTTCGGCCAGGCCATGCATCAAAACGGTGAGTTGCGGCTCGGGGTAGGCAATGACATGGTATATCCAAGCCATTACGTCAAAAAACTGAACCCGACCCAGATTGATCATAACCCTGAAGTTTCATTTGAGTTAGATACACACACGACGCTCATTTTAAAAGTAGGACAAAATAACGTTACAGCCAGTTGTCGCATTAGCTAGTGACTAGGCATTGTCGAGGGTGAGCGTGGTGCAGCGGATGCTGCCGCCGCCTTTACCAAGTTCGGGGTTGGACAGCAGGATTGGTTTGAGCCGATGTTTTTTGAGGGCAGCAGCTAGCTCGACGGCGCCGGCATTCATGATGACGCGCTCGCCGGTTGATACCAGGTTACAGGCAAAGGCGGTCTTGGCTTCTGCTAGGCTTACTTCTATTTGGTCGAGGTCGGTTAAGGCGCGAATTTTGGCACGGCTGCGGTAAGTAAAAGCGGCCGGACACCAGGCGATGAGGCCGCGCTGTTGCTCGCTAGGGGCTTTGAGTACGGAAAAAGCCAGGTCGATGTCGTAATAAAAACTATCGCGCCAACCCGAGGCATGGTTGCGAACCGGCCAGCCAAACAGTTCGTTTTGCCAACCAAAGAGGCTGCGCAAAGGTACGGTTTGGAGCTGGATTCGTTTGTAACCGAGTGTCTCGGCGGCAAAAGCCTGGGCGGCACGCTCGGAGCGGTAGGTGCTACCGCAAAACAGATAGTCACCACACGGCAGAGCATCGCCTTGGCCGCTGAATTTTTGGATTGAGTCGGGCAAACGGACAACCTCTTTGCCTAGGTCAGTTAAAACCTGGGCGGCGTAGGCTTCTTCGTCTTTGCGGGCGTTGGGTAGTCGGGCCAGCACGGCCTTGTTGCCGCGAACTAATGCCCAGTTGGCGGTGTAGACACCGTCTTGGCAGTTTTGGGGCGGTTGAACCTGGACGACTTTTACGCCGGCATCTTGCAGGGCCTCTTTAATAAGGCGATGCTCTTCGGCCGCAACTTTACGGTCGACCGAGACATGCTCATCCATAAACGGGTTGATAGCTTGTTGGTCATCGAAGTAATCGACGCCGGACATCAGGACTGTTCGGTTTATTTTGGGGATCATTATTCTTATTATACCTGCTTGTAAAAAGCGTTGCCGCTGCAAACTGCACTTCAAAGTGATAAATGACGCGTGCACGGTTGACGAAGCATGTAGCGTTTAGCTATGATTAGACATGCAGATTGGCACTCTCATGGCTAAAGTGCTAATTAACAGATTGAAACGAGGAGGAAACAGATGAGTAATCCCATTCAGCCACTCGCTGATTACATAGTGGCTCAAAATGAAGAACCGGAAACCAAGACCGCTAGCGGTATCTATTTGCCAGGCGGCGCTCAAGAAAAGCCTAAAACCGTTAAGGTTGTTGCCGTCGGTAAGGACGTCAAAGCCGTTAAGGTTGGCGACCGCATTATTTACAAAGCTTACAGCTCCACCGATGTAAAGGTTGGTCGCGAAGAATATCTATTGGTCAAAGAAGAAGACGTACTGGCTACAGTAAAATAAACGGCCGTCAATGCCGGCAGGCTAGCCTGTCGACGGATGCGGACTTTTAAACGGAGGAAGATATGAGCAAGAAAGTTTTTTATGATGAAGATGCAAGGCGCCGCGTTCTTGAAGGCGCCCGGATTTTATATGAAGCCGTCAAAACAACCATGGGCCCGAAGGGCCGCAACGTTGTTATTAGCAAAAGTTACGGCAACCCGACCGTAACGCACGATGGTGTGACCGTTGCCAAGGGCGTTGAAATTGCTGACATCGACGACGAGACCTTGGGTTACAAGGTTGGTGCTGAACTGATTAAGCAGGCCGCCAACAAGATGAACGATGTCGCCGGCGACGGTACGACGACCGTGACAGTTTTGACTTATCACATTTTGAACGAGGCCAACAAGCTGATTGCGGCCGGCCACAACCCGATGTTGCTGCGTAAGGGGCTGGAAGCGGCCGCTGCTGACGTAATTAACACGCTGTCCGGCCTGGCCGAAGACATTCAGGGCAAAAAGAGCCGCGTTGCCGAAGTCGCCACTATTTCGGCCGGTGACGCCTTGATTGGTCAGCTAATTGCTGATGTTATCGACAAAGTTGGCAAGGACGGCGTTGTGACGGTCGAAGAAGGCCAAGGCCTAGCCTTGGAAAGTGAAGTCGTCGAAGGCTTTACCTTTGATCGCGGCTTCGTTAGCCCTTACATGGTGACCGACACAGCCCGCATGGAAGCAGTCTATGACAAGCCAGCCGTCGTCATTACCGACAAAAAAATTAGTTCAATCCAAGAATTTTTGCCATTGCTCGAGAAATTGGCCCAAGCTGGCAAAAAAGATTTAGTGCTTATTGCCGAAGACGTTGAAGGCGAGGCTATGGGCACGTTAATTTTGAACCGCTTAAAGGGCGTCTTTAATACGGTCGCCATCAAGGCTCCATCCTTTGGTGATCGCCGCAAGGATATCTTGCAAGACATTGCCATCTTAACTGGTGCTGAAGTTATCACCGAAGACCGTGGCATGTCATTCGAGAACGTTGACCTCGATGTGGTTGGTAGCGCCCGCAAAGTTATCGTTACTAAGGATGAGACTACTATCATCGAAGGGGCTGGTTCGCAGCCAGAAGTAACCGCGCGCATTAAGCAGATCAACGCTCACATCGACCAGGCTAGCAGTGAATACGACAAGGAGAACCTCGAGAAGCGCCGCGCCGCGCTTGAGGGTAAAGTTGCCGTCATTAAAGTGGGTGGTGCAACCGAAACTGAAATCGAAGAAAAGAAGTTCCGGGTTGATGATGCCGTGGCAGCTGTTAAGGCGGCCTTGTCCGAAGGTATTGTGCCGGGTGGTGGCGTAACGCTGATTAATCTGGCTAAAGAGATTGAAGTTACCGGCAACGACTCGGTTGCGGCTGGTGCGCAGATTTTGAAAAACGCCCTTGAACAACCGTTCCGCATTTTGCTAACTAACGCCGGTTTGAACGCAGACGAATGGCTGCCACAAGTCCGGGCTGGCAAGGCCGGTTTTGGTGTCGACGTGAACGACGCGACCAAACTGATCGACCTCAAGGCCCATGGTGTTATCGACCCGGCTCGCGTAACCAAGGAAGCTTTGTTGAACGCTACCTCGATTGCCGGTACGGCCATGACGATGGGCGCGTTGGTCGTCGAAGTACCAAAGGAAGAGAAAGCCGATGCCGCTGCCGGTATGGGCGGCATGGGTATGATGTAGTCTTAAGCTACTGTCTAGTGCTTGAAAAGGTCCGGTTTGCGCCGGACCTTTTATTTGGGGTAAATATCGGTCTATTGGACCTGCAGGAAATCGATGCTACGACGCGCCGGCCGTAGGTCGAGATAACTGTTGACGTATTTTTGGGAGCGGTCAGGGGTGCGAGGTGCTCCGGCGGTGGATAAGAATCAGGTGCCGGCCCTAGGCCTGCTCCTGCGACAGATTCGGGCCGT
>DAIESS010000008.1 GCA_027346135.1 Candidatus Saccharimonadota bacterium | reverse complement strand
CTAGTCTCTACACCGTCCCGGCAGGCCGGGCTTGGCTCGGGATCGGCATGGCGCACGGCCGAAGCGTTCCCCGAATTTGAGCGGTTCTACTCCGAGGGTTTCCCCTCAGGCACTCCAATCAAAGTCTGCTGCGTCTACCATTCCGCCACGTCCGCGCGTCGAAGCTCAGCAACTACATTTGCAACCGTAGCCTCTGGCGTACACATTTTCTTTTAAGGGGCGATAACGTGACCATCTTATCTGTTTTTTAGGAATAATTCAAGTACGATTTAGTGCATTACCAAGGATGGCGCAGCCGCCAGGCTAGGCTAGGGGCGGGTATGCTTGTGGCGGTAACCACGGGCGTACTGCTGGCCGCACCGATAGTACTAGCTGAAATATTGCCCACAACCGCTTGGGCTTGTTCTGATTTGCCAAGCGGCCGAATGTTGTGCGTCGTGGTTATGGCTGAGCCATTCCAGGTTAGCAATGTCAGGGCGCGAGCGGTGCGCAACTCAACCTGTCCCGCCCAAGGTACGGTATAGGTGCCGACGAGCGTATTAGCCGGTACGACCGTTGTAACGCCAAAGTTTTGGCGGGCACTGGTAAGCAATGGCACGGAATCTAACATCGACCGAACGAGGTTAGGCCCACCCATAACGCTAGCGACGACAGTCAGCGTTTGGCCGTTAACGACTTGCTTGCCGGCGATCACAAAAACGCCGCCGGCTTGGTCGGTATTGCCGGTTTTGATGCCGATGATGTTGTCGCGACCGAGCAGCCCGTTGACGTTATATATCTTGCCGGCAACTGGTATGGTGGCGCTCGACTGGCTAACAATATCGGCAAAAACTGGCTCATTCATGGCAGCTAAACTTAGTTTGACGAGGTCGCTGGCTGTGCTGACTGTGGCGGGTGAGAAGCCGCTGGCATCGGCGATGTGGGTGTTTTTTAAACCTAATTCGGTAGCCAGTTGGTTGGCATAGGTTACATAGGCGTCGGTCGAGCCAAATGCCCAAATAGCCAAGCTGTCGGCCATATTGTTGGCGGACGGTAGTAAAAGTGCCTGCAAGGCCTGATATTCACTTATCTGCTCGCCGGCCGCAACTAGGGCGACCGAGCCATCTTTGGCTACAAACGAGTTGTAAATGTCGACATCGGCTTGAGTGAGGGTGATTATCGGGCTAGCAGCCTGGCCGGCAGCCAACGGCTTGGTTCGTAGGATAGCCAATGCAGTCATAATTTTAGCCGTACTAGCGGTCGGAACGGGTGTTTGATCGCCATGCTCCGCTAGGACGCCGTACTGTTCGGCGCCGACTGCTGCTTGGCCATATGAAGGCCACGCCAACGCCTGAGCAGTCGGGCTTTGAACCGCCTGAAAGTTAACCGTCGGCTGAATATTAAGAGCGGGTGTATGAACAGTAGCAAAGGCGCCATAAACTACAACCAACAATCCAGAAAAAATACTTGCTAGACGTAGATGATGTTTAGTTTTTGGTTGTTTCATAGTCCTAATACCATCATACCGTATGTGCCATTTTGCTGCTGAATGGGTTATACTTAAAGGGTAAACCGAAGGAGATAAATCCGTATGTCTGTCACGCTTATCGTCATTATAGTTATCGTTTTATTGGTCGTCGTCATGACGGTTATGTACAACAGTTTGGTACGCTTAAATGTACGCGCTAATGAGGCCTGGAGTGACATCACTGTCCAGCTCAAACGCCGCTACGACCTAATACCAAACCTTGTTAGCACAGTTAAGGGTTATGCCAGCCACGAAAAGACCGTTTTTGAAGATGTTACGGCTGCCCGCAGTAATGCCATGGGCGCTCAAGGTGTCGAAGAAACTGCCAAGGCTGAGAATCAGTTTAGCCAAACCCTCAAAAGCCTGTTTGCCGTTTCCGAAAACTACCCTGACCTTAAGGCCAACCAGAACTTTCTCGATCTTCAAGCTCAGTTAACCGACACTGAAGACAAAATTCAGGCTTCTCGCCGCTTTTACAACGGTATAGTTCGCGACTTCAACACCAAGCGGACCGTTTTTCCGACCAACATATTTGCCGGTATGCTTGGCTTTAAACAAGACAAGCAGTTCTTTGAGCTGGATGAAGCTGCTACGGCTGCTGTTCAAAATCCAGTCGATGTAAAGTTCTAGCTCTTCAGCTCATTTTTAGCCAGCCAATTTAACGTTAAACCAGGTATATAAAGTGTATAGCCAGATTGCCGCCAATAAACGTAAGACAGTTTACATCATGTTGTTATTCGTGGTGTTCATTGGCGGCCTAGCTTGGCTATTGATGAAATATTTAGGCGGCACGCCGTCGATGTTTTACGGCGCGCTAATTGGTTCGGCAATTTATGCGGCCATCACTTACATTTCGGGCAGTCGCATGGCTCTTGCGGTTAATGGCGCCGAAGAAATTACCAAACAAGACAATCCGCGCCTTTGGAATATCGTCGAAAATTTGGCGATTACCGATGGTTTGCCAATGCCGCGGGTGTTCATCATGGAGGATAAGGCGCTTAACGCGTTTGCAACTGGTCGAGACCCTAAACATGCTGCCGTCTGCGCGACCAGTGGTCTGCTTGATGCCATGACCGATACGGAATTGCAGGGAGTTTTTGCTCATGAACTTGGCCACGTTAAAAACTACGATATTCGCGTGTCGATGATTGCTTTTGCTCTAACGGCTGTTATCGCCCTCTTGGCCGACATCCTTTTGCGCCTGACATGGTTCCGCGGCGATGATCGTGAAAACAACAACCAGGCTATGTTGTTGCTTGGTATTGTTGGCGCCATCATGGCGCCGATTGTGGCATCGCTAATTCAATTAGCCGTGTCACGCCGTCGTGAGTATCTGGCCGACGCAACTGGTGCTCTAACCACACGATATCCTGAGGGTCTGGCGAGCGCACTCGAAAAAATTGGCCAACTCGGCAGCGTTACTCGCAAACAGAATACTTCAACCGCCCATCTTTTCTTTGCCAACCCACTTAGAAGTGGCGTCATGGCTAATTTGTTTAGTACCCATCCACCTATCGCCGACCGGGTAGCTCGCTTGCGCGAGATGGAGAACCACGCGTAAAATAACCGCATAAACGACAAAAAATTATGACTGCAACTTCTAAGAAAAAACCATCTCCAAAATCATCGGCATCTAAAACAATCACGACTAAGACGACGAAATCGTCGGTTCGTAAACTTAAGAGCGCTCCAAAGCGCATGTTTCGTTTTCGCCGCCGCGTTAGCCAGCCGCATCGCATTGAAAGCGTTTGGAGCGTTACCAAACAGGCGGCTACAATCCTTTGGCGATATAAGGAACTGTTTTTATGGTTGAGTGTCGCCTATGGGTTGCTTAACATTATTTTAGTTCGTGGCTTTAGTGGAGGCACCGACGTATCACAGCTAAAGAGTGATTTTTCGCATGTTTTTCACGGTGACTTCAGCGCGTTGGCTTCGAGTTTAACGGTGTTTGTGTCATTGGTGTCGACATCTGGCAATACAAGTAGTGCAACCGGCGGTGCTTACCAATTATTTTTGGTGCTAATTATGAGCCTGGCTACAATTTACGCCTTACGTATGAGCTTTGCTGGCAACGCTATACGTTTACGTGATGCCTTTTATCAGGGCATGTATCCGTTAGTCCAATTCTTGTTGGTATTGCTCGTTGTCGCCATACAGTCATTGCCGTTTATTATTGGCGCAACGATGTACAGTGTTGTTGTTAGTACTGGTATTGCCTCTGACGTCGGGCAGCAGTTTTTGTGGGCGATAGGTTTTGCGGTGCTAGCCGGCTGGTCGCTGTACATGCTTTGCTCGTCGCTATTTGCTCTCTACATTGTGACTCTGCCTGACATGACACCGCTAAAAGCCTTGCGTTCGGCACGTGAGTTAGTGCGTTTTCGCCGCTGGCCGCTGATTCGTAAGCTAGTATTCTTGCCGCTAGCGTTACTTGTTGCGGCCGCCGTCATCATGTTGCCGGTTATTCTACTTGTTCCAGTGGTGGCACAATGGCTGTTCTTCTTTTTGACGATGACCGGGCTGGTGGTGGCACATGCCTATATGTACACCTTATACCGGGAATTATTGAAGTGAGCACACCCCCAAATCAGCGCTTAAAAGAACTTCGCGAGCTTCTCAACACCTACTCGTATCAATATCATGTGCTCGACGAGCCGACGGTAAGTGATGCCGTTTATGATGGTCTTATGCGCGAGCTTAAGGGCCTCGAGGCCGACCATCCCGATCTAATCACGCCCGACAGCCCGACGCAACGTGTCGGCAACGAGCTGCTCGGCGGTTTTAAGAAGGTTCGTCACAGCAGCCGTATGCTAAGTTTGAACGATGTTTTTGATCGTAGTGAAGTCCAGGCTTGGGTCGAGCGGATGAACAAGCTATTGCCCGGCCAAAAGCACGAATTTTTTGCTGACATCAAAATGGACGGTTTGGCCTGCGCGCTAATTTATGAAGACGGTCTGTTTGTTCAGGCCATTACCCGGGGTGACAGTTTTATCGGTGAAGATATCACCAGTAACGTTCGGACAATAAAAAACGTGCCGCTTAGACTGCGTGAAAACAAAACTTTTCACGGTTTTTTGCAAGGAAGAACCGAGATTCGTGGTGAAATAATCATGCTCAAAAGGGACTTTGAAAAACTGAACGAGCAGCAAAAAGCCGCTGGCAAGCCGACCTATGCCAACCCCCGCAACCTGGCGGCCGGCACCGTTCGTCAGCTCGACCCAAAATTGGTGGCCGCCCGGCCGTTACGGTTCCGCGCCTACGATTTACTGCGTGATGATCCGACCGAGGTCGCGACTCACATTATGGCCTATGAAGCGATAAGCGCGCTTGGCTTGTCGCGCAACCAGCAGGAAAGTGTCTTTACGAGCGTTCACGATGTTATGCATTTTGTCGACGAGTGGGATGAAAAACGGCATTCGTTGCCATTCAATACGGACGGTCTAGTCATTAAACTGAATAATCGGGCCGAGTACGCGCAGCTGGGCGTTGTCGGCAAGCAGCCGCGCGGCGCCGTTGCCTACAAGTATGCCGCCGAACAAGCCACGACCATCGTCAAGGACATCGTCATTTCAATTGGCCGAACAGGTGCTGCTACACCTGTTGCTGTTTTTGACCCGGTTGTGGTGGCCGGCACGACTGTGCAGCACGCCAGCTTGCACAATGCCGATGAAATCGAACGTAAGGATGTCCGCATTGGCGACACGGTTGTTATATTTAAAGCCGGCGATATCATTCCTCAGGTCGAGAGTGTAGTTACCGAATTGCGCCCTAAAAACGCTAAACCGTTTGACTTTGCCCATGAGCTGCAGCGCCAGTATCCGGAGCTGGAATTTGTCCGCCCGGCTGATGAAGTCGTTTACCGCGTCAAGGGCGCCACTGGCCCATTGTTGCTTAAAAAAGCTCTTGAGCACTTTGCTTCTCGCGGGGCTCTCGATATCGATACGCTGGGTGAAAAAAACGTCGTTGCGCTCGTCGACGCCGATTTGGCGCATGACCTGGCCGATATATATGTCATAACTAAGCAAGATTTACTAAAACTAGACCGCTTTGCTGACATTTCGGCCCAGAAGCTGGTCGATGCGATTGCCGCCAAAAAGCGCCCGCCGTTGGAAAGGTTTGTTTATGGTCTTGGCATCCGTCACGTTGGCGTGCAGACAGCAATTGATATCGTTAACGCCTTTGGTTCGCTCGATGGCCTGGTCCATGCTACCATCGACCAACTAAAAGCTGTTGACGGTGTCGGCGAAGTCGTGGCCGAAAGTATCGCGGCCTGGTTTGCCGATGAAGATAACCTGGCCTTACTCGACAAGTTTAAGGAGCTTGGCGTCGAGCCGCAGTACGAGCGCAAAACCGGCAAGCTTAATGGCAAATCTTTCGTCGTTACTGGTACGCTAGAGAGCATGGGCCGCGACCTGGCCGCCGAAAAAATCCGTGCCCAGGGCGGCACGTTCCAAAGTAGCCTAGGCAAAGACACCGATTACTTGGTGGTTGGCAGCAATGTCGGAGCTAGCAAACTCGCCAAGGCCGCCAAATACAACACCATTCAAATCACTGAACAACAACTATTGGAGATGCTATGAGCCAAATAGAGCAATTTCGTGATCCTGACCTGCAAACTGATGGGTCGATCGTAGGTTTTTATCCGCGTGAATTCTATGTTTTTGATAATTTTTCGAGCTTTCAGGTCGATTGGCACGACCGGCGATGGCCGACAAGTGAACACGCCTATCAGGCATCGCACTTTTTCGAGACGGCGCCCGAGCTTTCCGAGCAAATCTTTGCCGCCCGCTCCGCGCACGAGGCATACAAGATAGCCAAAGCTAATGCTGACAAAGTGCCCGCCAATTGGGACGACATCAAGGTTGGCATTATGGAGTCAATCGTGCGTGCCAAATGTGAGCAGAATCCGTATGTGAAAGAAAAACTACTATTAACATTGGACGAAGAAATCGTTGAGGATTCCCCCAAGGATTCATTCTGGGGGTGGGGCGCCGACCGACAGGGTCGCAATGAACTTGGCAAAATCTGGATGCGTCTCCGCGACGAGTTAAGGCAGGGTTCGTAACTTGGGTGAGGTAGTATTTATAACCGGTAACCAGGCTAAGGAAGATTATTTTGCCAAGCTCATGGGCTTGCCGATTGGGCACCAAAAAATTGAACTTGACGAGCTTCAGTCACTAGATTTGCACCAGATTGTCGAGCATAAGGTCCGACAGGCTTACGACATAGTGAAAAAAACCAGTTATTGTCGAGGATGTTAGTCTGGAATTCGCTGCCTTGAACGGTCTGCCTGGACCTTTCATCAAATTTTTTGTCGAAACCGCCGGCGGCGAAGCCTGCTGCCGGATGCTGGATGGCTTTAGCGACCGGTCGGCAACCATTCGCTGCACCTTTGGATATTTCGATGGTGAACGGCTAGAGCTGTTCGATAGCGCTCTGCCGGGCCGCATTAGCGACAAGCCGCGCGGCACCAATGGCTATGGCTTCGATACGTTCTTTATCAATGAGGGTTACGACATTACCCGTGCCGAAATGTCACCTGAAGAAAACGAGTTTACTTATCACACGCAGATGAAGCCATTTACTGCTGTGCGCGAATTCTTGACAAGTTTGTAAAATTGGTTATGCTTAAGGTAATTCGTGCGCTCAAGCGGCGATAAGGAAAACAAATATTTTTTAAAAAAACAAAATATGCTTCCACCCGCCGCAGGGTGGGCGCGCACGAACCTACAGAAACCGGACAACCCCGCAGGAGTCCGGTTTCTGTATAGATGACATGTATAATGTAGTGAAGAATCGTCATCTAAGCGCAAGGTAACAAACATGATCAAATATTTTTACAAAAGCCTCCGAACAACCTCGTTAAGCGAACTAGACGATTATAAACGCGGTACCTGGGTATACGTCGAAGACCCCAGCCAGGACGAAATCGACCGGCTGGTAAGTAAGTTTGGCCTCGAAGCCAGCACAATTGCCGATGCTCTGGACGAAAACGAAATGCCGCGTCTTGAAAAAGACGGCGACAACAGTTACATCTTCATCCGTTTTGTCACCAAGAACGAAGACGGTGAGATGGTGACAATGCCACTCTTGTTTGTATTCGGAACCGAATTGTTAATGACCGTTTCGTTAGTTCGCCTACCGTCGCTTGAGACATTTGTAGCGGGCAAGGTTGACTTTGCGACGACACAGCGGGCCAAATTGGTGCTCCAAATTCTCCAGCAGGTGAGCGAACATTACGACAGTTACATCAAGTCGACCAGCAAGCAGATTAAGCTCATTCGGACACATTTGCGCGGTCACGAGATTGGCAACCAAGACTTTATCGACTTTGCCACCATCGAAGACGAACTCAACGAATTTTTGTCCGCACTAGTGCCCACCAACGCAACTTTGCGCCGTTTGATGCTAGGCCGCTACATGCCGCTGTTCGACCAAGACCAGGACATCGTCGAGGACTTATTACTTAACAACGAGCAATCCATCGAAGCGTGTAACTCGAACATGAAGTCGATTGGCAACATCCGCGACGCTTATACCAGCATTAGTTCGAACAACCTGAACCGCACAATAAAAGTACTGACCATCGCCACGGTGATGATTGCCATTCCAAACCTGTTTTACAGTATGTACGGTATGAACATGGATTTGCCGTGGCAGCACGAACCGTGGCTGTACTGGGCCTTGCTCGGTTTTACGATTACGCTCGTTTTGGTAGTCGCCTACTTGGCACGCCGCAAGAAAATTTTCTAGGCATATCCTTACCAAAACAAAAACCGGTCAAGTGACCGGTACTTGTTTTGGTGGAGATACAGGGACTCAAACCCTGGACCTCAGCGCTGCCAGCGCTGCGCTCTAATCAACTGAGCTATATCCCCAAGCAACGATGGTGAGTATAGCAAAAAATACCCATGAACTCAAGCGCGTTAAGGTGTTACAATTAAGGCATAAACTAGGAGGGGAAATGTCGGGACTTGTCATCTTGTTAATCGTGGCCGCACTTATTGTCATCGCCTATGGCGTACGGGTCATTAACCAGTACGAACGCGGTGTGGTGTTTCGGCTTGGAAAGGTTCGGGGCGAGGTTAAACAACCTGGCTTACGGCTGATTATCCCCATCATCGACCAAATGCGTAAGGTCAGCATGCAGATTGTCACTTTGCCGGTCGACAGCCAAAAAATCATCACCAAAGACAACGTTTCGATCGATGTTTCGGCTGTGGCCTACTACCAGGTAACTGACCCGGTAAAATCGGTAGTCGAGATCCAAAATGTCGTTGCCGCCACTTACCAGATTGCCCAAACAACTGTTCGCAACATTGTTGGTCAGAGCTCGCTCGATGAGGTTTTGAGCGAGACGACGGCTATTAACGAAAAGATTAAAGCCGTGCTCGAAGCTGCTACCGAAAAGTGGGGAATTTATGTCAGCACTGTCGAAGTAAAAGACATCCAATTGCCCGACAGTATGCAGCGTGCCATGGCCAAGCAAGCCGAGGCCGAGCGGGAAAAGCGCGCTAAAGTTATTGCGGCGGAAGGTGAGGCGCTTAGTGCCGCCAAGTTGGCCGAAGCTGCCGACGTTATCGCGGCTCACCCCATCGCCTTGCAGTTGCGCAACTTGCAGGTTATGAGCGACATTGCCGTCGAAAAGAACAGTACCATCATCTTTCCGAGCCAGTTCCTGGATACCATTGATAGCGTAAAAAAATTTATAGCCAAGGAGAAATAGACCGATATGTTGAAAAAGTTCATGACCAGTAGCCCAGTTCATCACGACAAAGATGCCCACACTACCTCTGGCAATGCCAGCCTTAACCGCTTGCGAGCGGCCGTTTTGGGCGGTAACGACGGTATTGTTTCGGTTGCCAGCATCGTTTTGGGTGTAGCCGGCGCGACAGATGCGCGCGGGACCATTTTTACGGCCGGCTTAGCCGGTTTGGTGGCTGGCGCTTTGTCGATGGGTGTAGGTGAATATGTCTCGGTTAGCACCCAGCGTGACACCGAACGGGCATATATTCAGCACGAAGAGTGGGAGCTGTCACACCGACCCGAAGAGGAGCTGGCCGAATTAGCTCAAATGTACGAAGAGAAGGGCGCTTCAGCTGCCACGGCTAAAAAGTTAGCTAAAGAATTAACCGATAAAGATGCCCTCAAGGCCCACCTCGATGTCGAGCTTAACATCGATGCCGAAGATCTGACCAACCCATGGCACGCTGCCATCGCGTCACTGTTGTCATTTACGGCCGGCGCCCTCATTCCGCTCGTCAGTGTTTTGCTGGCTCCAGTCCACACGCGTTTTTATGTAACGTTCGTCGCCGTAACGGTAGCCTTGGTCCTAACTGGTTACTTGAGTGCGACGGCTGGTGGAGCGTCACGACGTCGGGCTATTGTACGGGTTGTCGTTGGGGGTGCATTAGCGATGTTTATAACGTATGGCATCGGCCACTTGTTTGGTACAGCCGTACAGTAACGAAAAAGGGGGTAGCCTATGGCGACAGGCGCATATTTACGAAACGCAGCAGCGCAACTACGTAGTGCAGCCAGTGAACTTGAGCGTCAGGCTAGTACCGAACGGGCTCAGCTGACTAACTCCAAACGCAGTCTGGAGGACGCCATAAAAACCAAAGAGATGAAGTTACGTACTCATCAGGCGGCCGAGGCCACTATGGAGCATGCCGACGAAAAACAGCGTCTCGGCGCTGCCATAAGGGTGCTAGCGAACGAAATTGGCCGTCACAAACAAGATTTGCAGCAGCAACAAGGCTCCGCTAGCAGTATTATTCAAGATAAACTGTCATTGGCACAGCAGCTACAATCTCAGGCTTCTCAGCTGGAAAATCTGGCCTCACGAGCCGACAGTGTCGGCTAAACAAGCCCACCGCTTGTAAAACCGCCTCTGTTTACGTACAATATACAAGTCTTCGTCATTCGAAAACCAAGCCTGCGGCTCTTTAGCTCATCGTCTGCGTGGCAGCGTAAGAAGACTGTAGTAGAGCAGAGGCCAGGCCGTACGTATCCTCGGCGTTAAACAATGGATATCGCATAGCATATGCGGCTCTTTAGCTCAGTTGGTAGAGCAGAGGCCTGAAGAGCCTTGTGTCCCCAGTTCGAGTCTGGGAGGAGCCACCAAAGAAAAGACCCCACCAAAGTGTGGGGTCTTTTCTTTGGCCGTGCCTTGCACGGGACTCGAACTGAAAGTTCGCATGGCAAGGTCACGCGCAGAAGCTAGCTTCGAGCACGACCGCAGTCATTATGCCCGTAAGGGCAGGCCCTGGGAGGAGCTATTCTGCACCAAAGGTGTACGATGTCTGGGAGAATCGCACCGAGCATGACGTAGGGCGCGAGCGCAGCGATGTCTGGGAGGAGCCACTCATCCCACTTTTGACCATTTTTTACCGTAAGAATTATAACTTTACTCGTCCCGCATACTGCCTACAATTGAATGGTTATTAATTGTGAAAAAGAAAGTAGAGGTGCGTATGAGATATAACCTAGTGAACGGTACAAAGCTTCCCAAGAAGATCTTTCCTGGGCTAGCGGCCGGTCTGTCGGTCTTTGCGCTGGCGTTTTCAGTATTCCTAACAGGTGTAGGCGCTAAGGCTTTAGCCGCAACGTACACATTAACGCCTTGGACATATGTCGGTGCGGCGGGCGATTGTGGCCCAGGCTCGCTGGCTGGTACGGCGGGTAACGTTACTTCGCAGTGGGACAATACTGTGGGCAACCCGGCTCCATCGTTATATCTTGCCAAGACAGCGCCAACTACAGACTGTTCCTCGGCTGGGGCAACTGTTAACGGCGTGAGCGGCATAACCCTCACCCAGGTCGCATTTGACTACAAGACGGGTGAATATTGTGGAGCTGGCGCACCGCGCTTTAACGTCGATGCAACCGATGGTTCGCACTTCATTGGCGGCTGTGCCAACGGTACGCAGACGGACTTGGGCAACGGCTGGACCCACGTTACGATCGACCCAACCAGTACAACCCAGGCCTTTCCGCCAATTGCAGCTGGCGCAACCGTCAACAGCATGAACATCGTCTTTGACGAGCAGGGAGCTACTCACATCGACAACGTAACTATCAACGGTACGGCAGTTACGGAAACGAATGTTCCTACCACCAAAGATGCATGTAAGGACAACGGTTGGGTGAACCTCACCGACACCAACGGTGCTAAGTTCAAGAACCAAGGCCAATGTGTAGCCTACGTCAACCACCACGATGGTAAAGGCGCCGACGACACACACGCCGAGAACAGCTAGTATTTAAGCGAACAACCCAGTTTGCCTAAACCTAAGTGTGCGGACATCGCGCGTCCGCACCCTTTTAGTTGGGCTTGATTTTGGGTAAATTTGCACTAGTATGATGCTTGAATCGTAACCCCTGTTGTAGTACAATCTTTTAAGTTAAGTTAAGTTAAGTTAAGTTAAGTTAAGTTAAGTTAAGTTAAGTTAAGTTATGCGGGTCTAGCTCAGTTGTTTAGAGCGCGTCCTTGCCAAGGACGAGGCCAGGGGTTAGAGTCCCCTGACCCGCACCACGAAAAATGCCTCACCGTTTGTGGGGCTTTTTTCATGTTCGGCGTTCGAGATTTTAACCCCTGTCCGAGTAAAATCAATTAATTGCCAGGGTAACCCTTGGTTCGGCTGCCCGGTCAAGGGTCGAGGTTCCTGACCCGCACCAAGATAAGGCAAAGTGGACGGCTGAAAGTTTCAGCCGTCTTTTTGATATAGTGATGGCATGAATAAATTGATTAACCCAGCACTAAATGAACTTGAATTCTTGGAGGGCGATTGGGATATGGAGCTGTCTAATGCAGCCTTTTTGCCCGATCCAACCCAAAAAGTTAATGGTGATGTCAGCTTTGATGCCATTGAGGACGGCGCGCTGTTGGTAATGCGCCAAGCAGGTGCTGCTATTTGGGTAATCGGTCGCGATGAAGACCAGAGCGAGTACAAAGTACTCTATTTTGACGACCGCAAAGTGTCGCGTGTTTATAATATGAGTTTCGACGGCAAAACCTGGAAAATGTGGCGTGATGCGCCTAACTTCAGCCAGCGGTTTGAAGGCACGGTGAGCGACGACCGCAAAACGATACATGCATACTGGGAAAAGTCTACTGACGGAAAATCATGGGAGCGGGACTTTGACATGCTCTTTACGAAACGCTAGGCCACTAATTGTGATATAGTGAGAAGTAACAAGTCGTCCCGATCTCGGTTGGGGTATGCTCCCAAAACGACGGCTTACCTTGGTCGGTTCAGCACTAACAGACTACAATAGTCGATCTCTTCTTAGTGTCGACAAACAAAAAAACTAATATAACGACGCCGGTAGTGGCTAGCTGTCTGCTAGTTCTTGGCGTCGCCGCAAAGGAGCCCAGCTATGGTATCGGCAGTTTTATTAACGACGGGCACGTCACTAGCAATTTTCAGTACAGTGCCGTACATAAAGGATATTGTGCAGGGCAAGGCTAAGCCGCGCATGGTGTCGTGGGCTGTTTGGGCGCTTTTACTCGGGCTGACGGCAATTGTATCGTGGCAACAACACCAGATATCGAGCGCTATCCTGTCTGGGACTTCGATGGTTGCTTGCCTGATTGTCACTATTTTGGCGGCTCGCCATGCTAGTTTTAAGCTAACGCGCCTGGAGCGCTATTCGCTGGTGGGAGCTTTGATTGGTCTTGGCCTATGGCTGATACTTGATAACCCTATGCTTGTGCTGGTCGCTGCGGCTGCCGTCGATATAATTGCTTACCTGCCGACATATATCAATGGTTGGCACAATCCTCACCACGAGTCTATGAGTATGTTTGTGACTTCGGCTAGCGGCTCCGGTCTGGTTTTACTGGCAGCAATCTTGGCCCACGCAACGCCTTACGGACTTATCTACCCGCTGTACTCGACTATTTTTGGTGGCATTATGGTTGGGATTTTGCTTACGCAACGCCAGCGTAACACCGAAGCAACTGGCGTTATAGCCGCACTCTATGCCACTGAATAGCAACACCGAAGAAAAATTGCCTATTGATTGAAAACTTTTTGATAAGCTAAAATTTCTACATGACTTTGCCATCCGAAGAACGCAAACAGATCGAGAACGAGATGCTTTTTAGGCGTGCTAACGAGAAAGTTGGCAGCGACTTGGACGATCTAGACGCGCTGCATATTGCCGATGGCAACCCTCATCTAGTGAGAGACGATGACCTGCTACTGAATTTTAAATGTGAGTGCTCGGATGAAAACTGTGACGCTCGTGTGCCCATGAAACTTAGTCATTATCGAAAAATACATGAAGACCGAAGTTGTTTTATTGTTCGACCTAACCACGAGGTAAAACCAATCGAGAAAGTTGTCGAAACGGCCGACACCTACAGCGTCGTCAGAAAAAATAACGTCACTCCCGAACCGCGCCACGGCGCCGAAATGAACCATACCGACATAGACAACTCTCGCTCGTAGCCGGGCGGTGATTGTTGGCTTAAACGCCACGGTCAACAAGTATAAAATCATACTCCACCAGTGTGACCCGTCTCATTGTTATTAAATGAGTCGCTGCTCACACTACACAATGGATAGCGTGGAGCGTCCAGGAAGGGGGTTCACTATGTATGCAGTGAATTATTTGCCCATGCGCGATATGAAGAAGTCGATTACGGGTTGCTGTCCGCCATTTGATCCGGCCGAGTGGGACGGCCAAACATTTACCTTTGATCGCAAACTATTTCTTAAATTTCCAACTCGTAGTCTGTTTCATGTCCCGGTAGGCATGAACTATAAGATGCGTGCAATTATGGCGCGCGTTGAAGAGGTGGGTGCGACCAGCCCCGATCACCTGATGCTGTCCGAGGAAGTTTCGTCGTGGAAATCGGAGCAGTATTTAGCCGTGACGAAAGAAGTACCGGGCGAAGAAATGGTGCTACTGAGTGGCACTTATGTGACCAAGGTTTTTGAAGGGCCATTCAAAGATATACACACTTGGTACGACGAACTGATTGCCTATGTAAAGGGTCTTGGCAAAACGCCCATTAAGACATACTTTAACTACACCATGTGTCCTAACTGCGCCAAGGCATACGGCCACAACTATGTTGTCGGCTTTGAACAAGTTGCCTAAGGGTGGATATTGCTAGAGTACCTATTTTTATATCTGTAACTTCGTGATTTAATATCTTTAATGGGGTTGTCCAAAACATAGCCATGCGCTGCTCATTCGGCGAACGACATGGTTGGGCACTGAACCACGAAGATGAATGAGTAAGCTCGCGTTATTCATAAGAATCGTCGAACTTGTGCGACGACGGGCTCTCATCAATTAATAAGAGGATATCGGATGTCTAAACTGACAAACGACGAAAAGACTCAGCAAAGCATCGAATGGTACGAGCGCACGCACAAAAACTGGCGTGCGTGGGGTTCGTGGTTTAGCTGGGGTAGCCCAGTTGGCTTGGGGCTATTTTTCATTTCCATTGCGGTGACGCTGTGGATTTTGAGCCAGGCCTTCGGCTGGAAGTAGCTCTTCTAGCCAGTTAACGGCACCGCTATGTTTTGGCGGTGTCGTTTTATTTGGTTCGATCTCCCGCATCCTGTAGTGGCAGAGTATGCCTTCTTAGTCGCGCAACCACAAACTTGCACAAAAAGCCACAAACTGTTAATTTATGAAAATGAATTATAATCAGTTGTCTGTGGCGCCAACACCTGAAGCACCAAAACTGCCATTCGATGAAGTTGGCTATCCAGACGCCATCGCTGCCGTCGCAGAATCCTGCCCGGAGGTTGCCGACAAAGAAAGTCTATTGCGGAGGGCGACCGCTAGGTTAATCGACCAGTATAAGCCATCGGCTGACTTTTTCGAAGCGCCCGATAACGCTTTAGCCTTGCTTTTTGCATCGTCTTTGGTTGTATTCGCCGAAGATGCCACCGACAAGACGGTAAATAAAACAAAATATGACAATCTCGTGGCCGATAGCTATGCTTGGATAGTATTCGGTGATTATTCGTCTGTCAGGACACACGAAGATCGGCAACAAATATCGACTCTCGAAGATGATGAAAGAATTGCCTTATTTCACCGGTATGAAAATCCCGATTTGAGCGAAAAATTTGCTAGCTGGATGGAGGAAAGCGAAACACTCGCCAAAGTCAGGCAAGAGCTCGATATTGATGCGTCGGCGGCGCGTCGGTTCGTACCGATTGTTTTGCGAGCTGGCCGGCAAATACATTTTGGTGGTCTGGGTATGGCTAAAGGTAGCCCTGATATGAGCTCTCAATTTGCCGCTTGGGAGAATGACGCGGCGCAGTTTATGCTCGAGCAGGGCTCTCACCCTGATGATAAATTACCGTATGCTTGGGTTAGTACGCTGAATGACGAAAAATATTTATGTTTACCAGAGCCTCTTGCTGCTGCGTTGGTTACTCCGGAGACAGTTGGTTTTGAAGATGATGGCATTCTAGCGCAGCGTCTAGGAGCTCTCGCCTCTCATGAATATGTTCATGTCCAACGGAGCTTACAATTACGCGGGCCGGCGGGATCCGGCAAGACCAGCGGGCTTGGCGGTCTGTTGACGGAATATCAGGCAGAGGTTTTCTCGGGTTTCAATTTCCGTTCTGTCTACCCAGAGACATATAATCTTAATAACTTGCTTAACGTAGTCACGGGTGTAGAGCTGTCTGAAATGATTAAACAACACAGCCAGGGTGAGACATACGATAGAACTGACTTCTACATTGGTAGTATTAACTCCATCGGACTTGTAGCTACGGCGAAACTGGCCGGTTCAATGTTGAGAGACCATGTCAAGTTTCAGTCAAGAAAGGCCGAAAGGCAACTGAATGATTTATTGCTTGAGTATCCATTTACGGATGAGCTATTGGCGCAAAAGGGCTGGACGGCCATAAATGCACTTTACGTAAGGAATGATGAGCCGATGTCTGATAAACAACAGGAGTACTGGCGTGAGAAGCTTAGGAAAGTTAGAAAATTTTAAGGTATAAAACCTGAATTGTCGTGGAGCTGTGGTGGCTCCATGGCTGCGGTTTAGCTCCATAAAAGGTACTATTAAGTAGTTGTAGATTATGGAAAATTTTAAACGTCGGTTTTACGATAGTCACCCGAGATTGCCGCTTGACCCGGATAGCGACCAGCTCAAAATTGTCCGGCCGATTCATACCGACGGTATGCATATCGCCATCGTGGCGTTCGGGGCGTTTTTCGGTACTATGGCCCGGTATGAGATTGGTATGTGGGTTCCGCCAAGTAAAAGTGGCTGGCCAACGGCGACACTAATAATTAATGTAGTGGGCGCATTTTTGCTGGGCTTTTTGCTCCAGGCATTGTTGCACCGTGGTAAAGACGAAGGCGGCCGACGAATTTTACGCTTAACGATTGGGACGGGCTTTTTGGGAGCATTCACGACTTACAGCTCGCTAGCTACAAGTGTTGCAATGTTAACGCGCGTCGGCAATTTGGCTGTGGCAGTTTGGTATGCGGTAGTTAGTATCGTGTTGGGCGTGGCTGTGTGCGCGCTAGGGATTCGCCTGGCGACGACGCACCACAAGATGCGAAGTAGGGCCAAAGTATGACGCCAGTACTAGTCTCGCTAGCGGGGAGTTTGGGCGCAGCCAGCCGGTTTGTGCTTGATGGCCACATAAGGGCAAAATATAACCACAGTTTTCCTTGGGCCACATTCATCATTAATGTTACGGGCTCGTTTTTGCTTGGTTTGCTAAGCGGCCTGCTGTTGAAATACAAAGGTCTAGCTAGTATTGATGCCATCGTTGGCATCGGTTTTTGCGGTGGCTACACCACTTTTAGCACGGCTAGTTTCGAAACGGTCCGTTTGCTCGAACGGCGCAAATATACTGCAGCCATTGGTAACGCTTTTGGCGGTCTGTTAGTGACGGTGGCAGCTACAGCATTAGGTATAGTAGCTGGGCAATTGCTGTAAGATTTTGTGTTTGGCAAAGAGCCGGGCTATATACATCTGTTATCATGAGTAAATGATTAGGGCCTTTCTGTTTGACTACGATGGTGTCATTAGTGCCGGTTCTGATGATTATTCGACGGCCAAAAACCTTGCCAAAAATCTAGGCATTTCGACTGAAAAAGCGGCTGAATTGATAGTTGGAATATGGGAAGAGTTTTCGACGGGCAAGCTTACCGAGGAAGAAACTTGGCAAAAGATGGAAGCACATTATGGCAAGCCAATCCCACCAGAAAAACGTAACATTTGGTACACATGGGAAGAAATCAAGCCTTTACCGCAAATGTTGGAGCTGGTGCGAAGCTTGAAGTCGAAGGGTTATAGGGTGGGACTGCTGTCGAATGTGATTCCACCGACGGCCGCGTTAATTCGGCAAAATGGCGGCTACAATGAATTCGACTTTGTGGTTCTAAGTTGCGAAGTGGGTGCTCGTAAACCGACGCCTGAGATTTTTGAATCTGCCTGGAAACACTTGGAAGGCATCACTCCAGAAGAAGTTATGTATTTGGATGATAGGGAGCACTTAACTACGGCCGCACGCGAGCTCGGCATAAATAGTCTATATGTTACTAATCATGCCGACGCAATTAAATACGTCGAACAGTTAATTGGTCGCTAGAACATAACTAACGGTTAGTGGCGGGTCATCGCACTGTTAAAATAGTTGCAATCTTTCATTTTTATAGTATTATTTCGGAATGACTGAATTATCCGTCGGCTTTCCGGAGAACCAAGATCAAGACTATGAAGCTCTTGCCTCAAGGAGGGTGGGCGAATTGGCCTTGTCACGATTGGCGCCCATAAGTTATAGGGACTATGTATGGTCGTTTGATGCGCAGACCGAGGTATGGAATCACGTACTTGGCGGTTATGTCGAAGTTATCGATCAGGATGAATCGGGTGATGTCATTTCTCGGTCCACGGAAATGGCGGTTCCTCTTATGTTGGTTGACCCTCCCTCGAGTGATGCCTCTTTTTATCATCTTCGTGGGGTGGCGGGGTTAGGACATTTGCCTGCAGGTGTCAGGTTAAAAAATCAATTACCGTCAAGCAGCGAAGTAGCAACTTGCATAGTACTTGGTGTCAATGGCTATAGGGATTTCCGTATTGTAACACCTCATGGTGTTACAACCATGAAGCCCGGCAAACTTGACCCCGAAGATGGCTCGATCCGCGTAAAGGGCTTCGAACTAGGTTGGAGTGTCATGGAAGACTGGATAAGTGAATACGGTATAGTTCAAGCAACTAAACAAGCCATAGGCTTTTTTGATGAGCATTTTGGTGATGTTATCGACGTATCATTCAGAGAGATTGCTGACGCCTAATCTGCAAAATAACTCATTAAGATTCACGGCTATAGTTCGCGAACTTGGGTGCCGTGCATGACGATATTGACCGCAAAGGCCGCTAAGCCCTTATAATGGCTAATCTCTTCGCCTAGGACATCGTCGTCTTCGGGCTTGCCGCCCATAACTTCAATTTGAATGGCAGAAGTTCGTTTAGGGTCACGGGCGGTAGGATTTACGACCTGATCTCTATCGTTTAAAAAATTCGCCCGACAGGCGTAAAAAGCTTCGCCCTCTGTTGTCAAAAGAATAGCCGGCAAGGGGCCTTCTTCTTGATTGCCCTGCTCGTGGGGGCGCATTAACCATCCCTCACCAACCGACTGAATATGACGGGTTAGTGTTGGTTGCTGTCGGTGTCTGAAGCGTTTAGGCGGCTCGAAAAGTAGATCTTCCTCATCGTCGAACAGCTCAACGATTGGCAATGGGTGAACGCGACATTCAATAAACATGGTCACGATGTCGGCTAAAGTTTTGGCGGCAGCTCGATGTTTTGCTTCTGTTTGTGTTAAAACTGGACGTTCACGAGTTTGCATAGTCTGCTCCTATTTGTAACTTCCTTATATCACGCTTATGCCGATAAGGCAATTACAAGGCTTTTTACTTTAACTAGATCGCAAAGTGTTTATGGCTTTTATGGCTGACGGTTAGGGTATAATGGACGAATATGACAGACTCACAACAAACAGACAAAAATACTAACGCCTCAACTGCTACAAATAGTAAGTACCCGACAAGCTATGTCGCTGGCTTAGTGTTGTCGATACTTTTGCTTGTTCCGGCTTCGATAATTGCGCACAAACATCAGCTGACTGGCTGGCAGGCCAGCATTTTTTACGATTTCAATAATTTATCCGATATCTTCAAGACGCCAGCTCTATTCATTACCGAAGGTTTGGGGGCGGCATACCCGATCGCTCTTTGTGTCCTTGTGCCGTTATTGTTTAAGCGGTTTAAGCTTGCCTGGCAGTTCTTTGTGACAGTAGCCGGTGCTGGTTTTGTGATGGAAGTTGCTAAAAAGCTTGTCCAAGAACCGCGACCTTTTGCCTTGTTGCATGGAAATATACACCAAAGAGCAGTCGAAACCGGACTTAATAGCTTCCCATCTGGTCATACGGCTGTTGCTACGGCAATGGCATTGACGCTTTGGCTAATTTTGCCTAAAAAGTGGCGCTGGCTATCGGTTTTGTGGATCTTGCTTGTTGCTTTCTCCAGAATGTACTTGGGCGTACACACCATAACTGATGTTGTCGGTGGTTTTGCCATTGGTCTGGCTGCCGTTAGTGTCGTTCAACTTTTGCCGCGGGTTATTGCCAAACCACTTCACCTCGATAAAGACGAGCCGCTTTTAAAACGCGGTTTCTAGTGTCTCAAAAGTCACAGTTACTCCGCTTGTTTATGTGAGCAATCTCATTGCGGTTATCTGATAAGTGGTGGGACGATGGCTATAGTGCAGGTAAAGGAGGTGACGGATGAAATGGTTCAAACGACCCCTGATAATTCTCGTAATTAGTTTCGCGATAATTGGCTTGTTCGTTGGGGTCGCCTATGCCTCCAATGCCGATCAAATCGTGCAAGGAACGACCGACCGAACTATCTTTCGGGCGGGCCGAACCGTGACAATTACCGGAACCGTTAACGGCGATGTTTTTTGTGCCGCCCAAACGGTTAACATAAACGCCACCGTTAACGGCGACGTCATTTGTGCTGCTCAAACTATGAATGTTAACGGTACGGTTAACGGTAGTGTTCGCTTAGCCGGCCAGAGCCTTACGCTTGGCGCCAAAGTCGAACGGAATGCGTCGTTGGCCGGGCAGGATATTATCGTCGAGCATACAGCACAGGTAGGCCAAGACATGAGCTTGGCCGCTCAGACGATAAGTGTGAATGGCAATGTAACGCGTGACTTAACTGGTGCGGGCAACAATATGGATATGCGTGGAGCCGTCGTTGGACGAGACATGTTGGCTTACGCTAACAAATTGGTCTTAGCTGACAATACCGAAGTTAAAGGTAACGTCACCTACACTAGCCCGAGTACGGTTCAACGCGATGGTACGACCAAAATCGGCGGTAATCTCACTTATCACAAAAGTGCCGAACGCCAGCATAGGTCTGGAAATGGCCTAGTGGTCTTTAAATTGTTCTGGATGGTTGCAATGACGGCTTTGGCGGTGGTATTAGTGGCGCTGTTTCCGGCTCTTTTCCGCCGCTGGAATACAGGTTGGGGCGCCAACTTTGGTTGGGCTGTACTAGTTGGCTTTGTGGCGATGTTCGTCCTGCCGGTTATGATATTTGCTCTGATGGCAACGGTAGTCGGTATACCGCTTGGCCTGTTGCTGCTGTTGCTTTGGTTGATTGTAATGCTACTGAGTATGCCAGTGGCAGCTTACATTGGCGGCAGCCAGCTCGTGCCGCAATTGCATCCGGTGTGGGTTGTTTTGATTGGCAGTGTAGTACTTGGCTTAATTGAGCTGATACCAGTGGTTGGTTGGATTGTCGGGATGATTGCCTACTGGCTTGGCTCCGGCGCATTGCTGATGGGTTTTTATCGGCATTATCGGCATCCGGTCTACATCAAGGAAGTGGCTAAGGAATAACCATGAGTAACGTACACGGAAGAACTAAAACAGTCATAAATAATGGCTCGGGTGGCCTGTGGTTTGCCGGGTTTATCGGAACGTTGGTCTATTTTTTGCAGTATCACTCCGGCAGCTTCGCACTTGTTATGCTAGCTATCATTAAGGCGCTTTTCTGGCCGGCGTTTCTGGCTTACTATCTGCTTAAGTACATGGGCATATAACAAAAAGAGGGGCGTGTTTAGGCGCCTCTCTTTTATATGTTAGTAGAGTTTTATTTCTTGGAAGACTTAGACGAAATAGCGACTTTCTTTGGTTCGGGTAACGGTGTAAGTGGCACGCTTACGTTAAGTACACCGTCGTCTAGCTGAGCTTCGATCTTGTCTGGATCGGCCCGATCGGGCAGGGCAATGCGGCGATAAAAGCTGCTGGAGCTTTCGCGAACGACGTATTTCTTGGCTTTGTCCTCTTCTTTTTCGTGTCGTTCGGCACTGATGATTAACGCGTTATTGTCGACTTGAATGTTGATGTCGTCTTGCTCGAAGTTAGGCAGGTGTGCCTCGACCACTAACTTGTTGTCTTTGGTGTACACGTCGGTAGTCGGTATGTTGACGCCTTTCATCGAGGACATAAAATCGTCACCAAAGAATTGCTTTTGCAGGGCGTTTAATTCGCTAAAGGGATCCCATCTTGCTAAATTGGCCATACAACAACCTCCTTTCGTTACTTACGGCGTGGCCGGGTCGCGCATGTTTTGCCTTGGCCATACCCGCTCAAATAGTAAAGCGGCCGAGCCGCTGAATGCAGTAAACAATTTTACGATTTCCTGATGATACGGCTCACATGTGCGGCTATTCTGACAGTGAAAAAATCGGCTGAAATATATCTTGCCGAGAGGTAAGCTGGAGCATTATGCAGGAGAAAATGCCTTATGTACGAAACAAATAATGGACTTAGAACGCGTTTATATCCTATGACACAACGAGTTGGCAGTT
>DAIESS010000007.1 GCA_027346135.1 Candidatus Saccharimonadota bacterium | reverse complement strand
CTTGGACACGGTTGTCGTTGCCAGCGGTAACACCATTGCTGTCGTAGTAGTCCTCAGTCCAGAGAGCGGTACCAGCTGACGAGACGTTGTACAGCTTGAACTCAATGTTGTAGTAGCCATCCGGGACAATGGCGCCAGTGTTGGACTCCAGACGAGCTTGGAAGTTGAGGGTGCTGGTGGTGGCGGCGGAGGTATGGTGGATGAAGCTGAAGAACAGAGATGTTAGAACCAAGGCAACAGCGAAGAGACCTCTCATGACATATGCCTGTCTGAGGGCGTACGAAACAAGGGCCTGCTTACGCGGCTTACGTGGTTTTAACATTTGTTATTTGGTTTTTGATATTGGTTTTCACCAATTTTATTTTTGTTAGTTTTTCGGACAGGAAAAAGCTAATTTGGGCTCCAACCTATCCGTACCTTTATTTTCCTCCTATCAACAGGGGTAAACAACAAACAAAAAAGTAAAACAAGGGCTAAAATTCACACTCAAAATACGGCCCGATCGGCCGTCCAGACGTTGTAAAAAATAAAAGGTCTGATTTTAGCCTCTCAAACAGATTAAAAACGATATGTTTTTGGGATTAATATTGCCATGTTTATGTAGTAAAAATACCAACGGGCTAAAATAGTGCTTCTGCTTATCCACAGTCAGATATAAGCATCCACCATTAATCTGTTACAAACTTCCACATAAGTCAAAACGGGGCACAAAAAAATAGCCTGCCGATGCAGACTATTTTTTAGATCAGCCCTAAAACTAGGCTATAGATGTGATTTTGACTGACGTCTTGTGCTGGCGGTGTCCGTGCAGCTTGTGAACGCGCTTTTTAGCTTTGTAGCGAATCGACGTAACCTTCTCGGTTTGAAAGTCGGCTTCAACTACTTCAGCAGCTACCTTTACTTTGTCGACAATTGGTGCGCCAACCTGAACGTTTGCGCCGTCAATCACCAGCAAAGGTTCGAAAGTGACTTTCTTGTCGTCGCCTTTAAGCAGCTCAACCTCAAAGGTCTCACCCTCGGTCACGAGGTATTGCTTGCCGCCAGTCTGAATTACAGCTTTTTTCATGTTTAACTCTTCATATCTTAGAATTAGTTACCGATAGATTTTATCAGATACGGGGACATCTGTAAAGTGTTAGCTGGCACGCGACAGCCGAATCGTAAGTTTCTTGCCGTCGACGCCTACCTCCTGCTCGTAGGTATGTTCGTCTAGCTTAGCGAACTTAGTGGAGAGTGTTTCGTTTTTGATCTCAGCCGCAAATTCATCGATTGCCTTACGTAAATCGGCTGCATCGGTTTGCAGGTCGAGTACAATTTTGTCGTCGACGTTCAAGTCGGCCGCTTTACGAGCACTTTGTACATAGCGCACGACTTCACGCATCATTCCTTCGCGCTTTAGCGCATCGGTTAGCTTCGTATCAAGACTTACGCTATGAGCACCACCGTCCGCGCGACATTCAACCGATTTAACGTTAAGCTCGTCTTTCAAGATGAGCAGATATTCTTCCTCCATCTGGTCCACAAACTTCGGAGCGCCCGTGATTGTAAGGGCCTGAAGCGGCTGACGTACTTTGAGGCCAGCTGCCGCTCGCTGAGACAAACCTTCGGTAATAGCCTCGCGTATATATGCCATCCTCTCGAGTGCCAGCTCATTTGTATGACCACTGTGAGGCCAATCGCGCAGATGTACCGACTCACCACCCGTTAGATCACGGTAAAGCTCTTCAGCCAAAAACGGCGTGAACGGTGCCATAACATGTGCCAGCTGCACCAAAACGTAATGCAAGGTACGATAGGCGTCCTGTTTATCGCTGTCACTGTCACTCTTCCAGAAACGTCGGCGCGACCGACGAACATACCAGTTTGAGGCATCATCGACAAACGGCAAGATGGGCTTAACGGCATTCGGTATGTCGTAAGCATCCATGGATTTTTCGACCTCAGCAATGAGTTGGTGCAAGCGTGATACGATCCAAATATCCAATGGATTCTTAAGTGACTCGGTCGGGTCATCCAACTTGCCGTTCCACTCCCAGCCATCAACTTCAGCATACAGCGTAAAGAAGTCGTACATATTCCAAACCATGGCCAGTTTGCGATTCACATCGGCCACTTCTTTGTCCTGCAGGGCAAAATCCTCGCCATTCATAAGCGGTGAACTCATCAGTAAAAATCTTAGAGCATCGGCCGAATACTGGTCCATCAGCTCGTTAGGATCGGTGTAGTTCCCGTAACTCTTACTCATCTTACGGCCATCATTACCAGCCATGTTGCCTGTAACAATGACGTTCTTGTAAGCATTGTGGCCGAACAGTGCAACATTTACGGCATGAACATAGTAGAACCACGCCCTAACCTGCCCGACGTATTCTATGATGAAGTCACCCGGGTAGTTTTGCTCGAATTTCTCGACGTTCTCAAATGGATAATGGAATTGCGCAAAGGGCATGCTACCACTCTCAAACCAGCAGTCCAAAACCTTGTCTATCCTCTGGTATTTGACATTATCTATTGTGAAAGTTACATCATCAATCCACGGGCGGTGATAGTCGTCTAATTCAACACCCGACAGCTCTTTCAGCTCGGCGTAACTACCAATAACTTTTGTATGCACTTTGCCGGATTTATCGGTACCCTTCCATACAGGCATAGCCGTAGCCCAAAACCTGTCGCGGCTCAAGTTCCAGTCTGGTGCCGTTTCGATCGTCTTCTCAAAACGACCATGCTTTATGTGTTCGGGGAACCAATTAATATGCTCGCTGTTCTCAGCCAACATCTGTTCGCGCTGCCCGTCAATATCCATAAACCAACTTGGATGTGCTCGATACATCAATCTTGTGCCACAACGATAACAGTGTGGATAGCTGTGAACTATGTACTCGATCTTCCAGACCATGCCACGCTCGTGAAGACTTTTCGCGATTGTCTTGTTAGCTTCCCAAACATTCGCACCCTTCCAGTCACCCTCTGTGTAAATACCACTCTCGTCGAGCACATGCACAACCGGTATATCGTTCTCGCGTGCCAGATTAAAGTCTTCTTCACCATAAGCCGGAGCTAGGTGAACAATGCCCGATCCTTCTTCGCTGCTAACGTAGTCGGCGTGCCAAACTTTGTGGGCATTTTCACCACGGTCCACAAATAATGGTTCGTAAGCCTTGCCGACTAACTCCTTACCGCTCAAAGTACGAACGACTTCGAAATCGAGTGGCTGATGCTTTTCGTCCGCCAGTATCTTGGCGGCCAAGTCTTTAGCCATTATTAGCTTTTCATCATTTATAAGAACTTCTAGGTAGTCAAAATCTTTGTTCACTGCCACAGCCGTGTTGCCTAGTAGCGTCCAGGGCGTGGTTGTCCAGGCCAATAGGTAAGTGTCGGCTTCGTCTTTTAATTTGAACTTAACGTAAACACTCGGATCAGTCACATCCTGGTATGAGCCAGCATCCATGGTGACCTCAGCCTTAGATAAAGGCGTAGCATCCCTTGTGCAGTACATCAGTACACGTTCGCCCTCGTACAGCTTGCCCTGCTCGTAAAGCGTCTTAAATGCCCACCAGACTGACTCCATGTAGTCCTTGTCCATGGTTTTGTAGGCGCCCTTGAAATTGACCCATCGGCCTATCCTGTCGATAGTGTCTTCCCACAAATTACCCGTTGTCGTCATATTGTCACGACAAGTCATGATATATTCTTCGAGGCCAATTTTGGTGCCGATATCCCGGCGATCTTTTATACCCAGCTTCTTCTCGGTAAATACTTCTGCTGGCAGACCATGACAATCCCACCCCCAGACACGGTCAACCCGCTTGCCCTGCATGGTCTGGTAACGTGGGACAACGTCCTTAGCGATACTCGACAAGAGCGTACCATGGTGAGGCACGCCAGTTATGAAGGGTGGCCCATCATAAAATACATAGGCGTTGTCGGCCGGCCGCTGTTCAATCGACTTTTCGAATGTATGGTTGGTTTTCCAGTACTTGACCAGATCTTTTTCGTATTCGATTGCCTTGCGGCGGGTTCCTTTGTGGTACTTCATCGTCTTTCCTTTGATATGACAATTTCTTAATAAAAAATCACCTCTTGAGGTTATGCCGGAGCCAGCTTATGCAGGCGGTACCATCCAGCTTTCCTCTTAAGATGATCTTAAAAAGCACTTGGTTTAGGCGATAACGATCCAAATCGTCGGGTTCTACTTGCCACATGACATGTGGTTTCTTCCCGCTGCGCTCATCTTCTGCTTTTTACAGAGAGAATTGTGGTTGATGGCCACTCTTGCAATTCAACAACGCTTTCCAAATTGTATTTTTCACTATAGCTCATTTACACCTGTTAATCAACCGCCAGCCTATAGCCGAGAGCTTATACTAGCCCTGGTTGAAGGTATAGTAAGCGACCTCATCCATCAAAGGCAACTCGTCGCCTTCCCAGGTCTTCAAAATTGAGCCGTCGTCGCGCAAGGCTAAAATAGCCGGGTAATTCATGATGTCGTACAGGGACGCCATAGCACTACCCTCGCGGCTATCGATATTCTCAATATCCAACCTGCCTTCTTCGTGGCGATTCTTATAATCACGGATAAAGTCTTCAATTGCCCGGCCATGCTCGGAATTGGGACGGTATAGCACGACTACTTTCATATGCTATTTATTTTAGCATAAGCAAAAATTCAAATAAAAATGAGGGGCGTGACTTTTGCCCCTCATTTTTTTCAGTTTTACCGCTTCTCTATGAGCAGCCCGTTGTCGAGCCACAAGAGGTACAGACATAGCAGCTACCGGCTCGCTGTGTCTGGTTACCACAGTTGTAGCAAAGCGGTGCCGTACTGTCCTTTGTGGCCGACTGGCCATCAGCGTGAACCGCAGTTGCTGCTTGCGGTCGGTTATCGGCGACAGTCGCTTCAACATTTTCAGTTTTGGCTTCACTATCGTCTTCGACATCGAGTAAAGTTGTCTGCTCTTCGGTAGGCATGTCTTCAAAGTCAGCCAAACCAAGCTCCAAGCGATCGTCAAAGCTTAGATAATCCAGTGCTAAGCGTCGAACGATGTAGTCCGTAATTGAGCTTGCCATGCGAATATCCGGGTCATCGGTAATACCGGCTGGGGCAAAGCTGGTACCGCGCAGAGTCTTTACGTAGCTCTTGAGTGGTACGCCGAATTGCAAACCGTGGCTAACACTTATGGCAAATGAATCCATCAAGCCAGAAAGGGTTGAACCCTGCTTTGAAACGCTGATGAATAATTCGCCTGGAGCACCATCTTGGTACTCGCCAACAGTAAAGTAACCTTCCAAATCGGCAATCTGGAACTTGTACGTCTTGCTGTCGCGAACTCGTGGCAAGCGACGGCGGACAGCACCCTTAACAACGATCTTATCGTTAGCAGCTACGACTGCTTCGGCTGGCTGCTCTTTCTTCTCTTCTTCCTTCTTGGCCATCGATAGCGGCTGAGCAACTTTACAGTTGTCGCGGTAGATGGCAACGGCCTTCAGGCCCATTCGCCATGAGTCAATGTGAAGTTGTTCGACATCTTCAATGGTTGCTTCTTCCGGCATGTTCACCGTCTTGCTGATAGCTCCCGAGATAAACGGCTGAACGGCAGCCATCATCTTTACGTGGCCCAAGTAGTGGATTGAGTTGTCGCCCATCGAGCAAGCAAACACCGACTGATGCTCTTGACGCAAGTGAGGTGCACCAACTATTGTTTTTTCAACATCGATGTAATTTACGATGTCATCAATCTGTTTTTTGTTGTATCCCAGAGCCTTTAAAGCGCGCGGTACGGTCTGGTTGACGATGCTCATGACACCGCCACCAACTAATTTCTTAACTTTGACGAGACCAAGGTCTGGTTCGATACCGGTCGTGTCGCAATCCATCATCAGACCAATTGTTCCAGTTGGCGCCAAGACACTAGCTTGTGAGTTGCGTACGCCATACATGTCGCCCAATTCAACGGCTTCGTCCCAGGCACCAGCAGCGGCGCTGAGGAGCTCTTCCGACACTAGGCTGGCATCAATCTTCGATACTTCTGCCCGGTGCATCCTAAGTACGTTCAACATTGCTTCACGATCTTTATGGAAACCAGCGAACGGACCAACAACTTGGGCAATTTTTGCACTCGTTGCGTAAGCGTGGCCAGTTAGCAGAGCCGTAACGGCAGCCGCCTGAGCACGACCCTCGTCGGAGTCGTACGGCAAGCCCTGAGCCATCAGTAAGGCGCCTAGGTTAGCGTAACCAATGCCTAGTTCGCGATATGCGCGAGCGTTCTTGCCAATGTTCTCGGTAGGATATTCTGAGTAACCTACCAAAATTTCTTGAGCGGTGAAAATTAGCTCAACAGTGTGTTTGAAGGCTTCGACATCAAAGGTGTTGTCTTCGCGCAAGTATTTAAGCAAGTTGATGCTTGCAAGGTTACAAGCGGAGTTATCGAGGTGCATGTATTCACTGCATGGGTTCGAGGCGTTGATGCGACCAGCGTTAGGGGCGGTGTGCCATTTGTTGATGGTTGTATCGAATTGCATGCCAGGGTCGGCACATTGCCAGGCGGCATCGGCGATCTGGTGGAACAAATCACGAGCTTCGACGGTGCGGACAACCTTGCCGGTTTTAACGGCTCGTAGTTCCCATTTACCACCATTGACGACTGATTCCATAAATTCATCCGTAACGCGAACCGAGTTGTTAGCGTTCTGATACTGTACGGAAATAATGTCCTTGCCATTAAGGCTCATGTCGTAGCCAGCATCTTGTAGGACGCGAGCCTTTTGCTCTTCGTGAGCCTTACACCAGATGAATTCTTCAACATCCGGGTGATCAACATTCAGGATTACCATTTTAGCGGCGCGGCGTGTCTTACCGCCACTCTTGATGGCACCAGCCGATGAGTCGGCACCGCGCATAAAGCTCAAGGGGCCACTGGCCGTACCAGCGCTCTTACCGAGCGATTCAACTGATGAACGAATCGGGCTTAGGTTAACACCCGAGCCAGAGCCACCCTTAAAAATCATACCTTCTTCGGTGTACCAGTTGAGAATGGACTCCATGGTGTCTTCGATACCAAGGATAAAACATGCACTTGCCTGCTGAGCACGATCAGGTGCGCCAATGTTAAACCAAACCGGCGAGTTAAAGGCAGCCCGCTGAGTAGCCAAGATGTACTTAAGCTCTTCACGAAAATCTTCGGCAACAGCTTCGCTCTCGAAATAGCCTTCCTGGATACCCTGACGCGTAACAGTATCAACTACCCGATCAATAAGGTGTTTTAGTGAGGACTCGCGCTCGGCCGTACCGGGCGTACCAGTAAAATACTTTTGCGCAACAATGTTAATTGCGTTCAGTGACCAACCGGTCGGAAACTCAATGCCGCGTTGTTCGAAAACCGGCTTATTGCTTGCCGGGTTCATAATAACTGAATCACGCGACGCCCATTTTAGTTGGTCGTAGGCTTTAGTTTTCGGCTGCGTAAAGAAGCGGCCGACCCGTAAGCTCGTTGTTTGTCCCATATTACCCTCACTTTTTACCTTATATGTATTATTTTTGATTATTTGTTAGAGTTCCAGACACCCGTCTCTCTTTAAGGTGTCTATGCGAGCTCTCCTCGGCCTTCATATTGACAATAAAACCCGGGGAGAGCCGTCGAAGAAAGCTTTTAACTTTCTTCGACAAGTACTGGCTTGTGCGGTGCGCTTTTTTGCTGACGGATTTGCGATAGTTCCTTTTCGAAACCAGCGATATCCGTAAACCTTCGATAGACGCTAGCAAACCGTACGTACGCTACATCGTTTAAAACGGCTAGTTGATCCATCAACAAATCACCAATTTTAGCCGAGCGGACTTCCGGCTCGCCGCAAGCATACAACGCCTGCTCCACTTCCGACGCAACTCGTTCGAGCTGGACACTACTAACCGGTGTCTTTTCACAAGCCCGATATAGTCCAGACATCATCTTGTTACGATTAAACAACTCACGTTGACCGTTATTCTTAATAACGATTAATTGTGGCCGCTCAACTCGTTCATACGTCGTAAAGCGATAACCGCACCTAATGCACATTCGTCGTCGTCGAATCGACTCGCCTTCTGCTACATCACGGGATTCAATAACTTTTGTATCCTCATGATTGCATTGGTTGCATTTCATGATGCAGATCTCCTTATATCAAGTAGATAAAAGTACAAAAGCTCTTGGTGCTATCCCACATATAGCGCTTTGTTCATTCATAATAGCTCTAGCTATAGCGTTTTGCAATCAATTTTATGCTGTATTATTTAGTACGGATTCGTACAAAAAACTACTTTTTACCGCTGTTTTTAGACTCTGTTGATTCTTTGTCGTCAGTGGCTTCGTCGTCTTTTTTGTCGTGACGGCGCTTTGCAAGGCGGCGCAAGAACGACGGCTTTTCCAGCTCGTCTTCTAGGCTGCTCGTAACGATCGTATCACTGTGGTCAGATTCTTCGTCATCTATCGTCCAGATGTTTGCCATGGGAGTTTCAGATTTGAAATCAACAGCCGGATGTTGCTCATCGAGTGACATGTCTAGATTGGACATGTCCTCATCGGTAGCCATACTCGAAACGACAGGCGTTGGCTCCTCTGGGGTTTTCTCTTTGGCGTCGATGGAGGTTTGCGCCTGGCGCTTTGCAAAGTAAGAGGCGTCAAAGCCAGTTGCAACAACCGTAATAATAACTTCACCTTCAAGTTCAGGATTAATAGTGGCGCCAAATATGATGTTGGCGTCATTATCAGCGGCGTTGGTGATCGTTTCGGCAGCTGCATTAATTTCATGCATCGATAGGTCGTTACCGCCGATAATGTTAAACAAAATACCGCGAGCGCCGTCGATTGAAACTTCCAGAAGCGGTGACTCAATAGCTTGCTGAGCATCCATAGTAGCGCGGTTTTCACCGCTTGCCCGACCAATACCCATCAAAGCCGAACCGGCATTGCTCATAACAGTTTTTACGTCGGCAAAGTCGAGGTTTATAAGGCCATGGACAGTAATCAGGTCAGATATACCCTGAACACCTTGGCGCAAGACATCGTCAGCTACCCGGAAAGCCTCAGTGAGAGGAGTCTGACGGTCAATTGTCTGCAAGAGACGGTCGTTTGGAATAATAATAAGCGTATCGACCGAGTCGCGTAGGCGTTCGATTGCCACATCGGCGTTACGGCGGCGCTTTTCGCCCTCAAATGCAAACGGTTTGGTGGCAAAGCCAATTACCAAAATATTTTCTTCTTTAGCAATACGGGCAACAACATGTCCAGCACCACTACCGGTACCACCGCCAGCGCCAATAGTGATAAATACCATATCAGCGCCTGTAACGGCCTTACGGATTTCCTCGGCCGATTCTTCGGCCGCTTGCTGGCCAACCGAAGGGTCAGCTCCGGCGCCTAGGCCACGTGTCGCATCTTTGCCAATGTGGATCTTAACATCAGCCTTTGAGTAGTGAAGGGCCTGAGCATCCGTGTTAACAGCTATAAACTCGACACCCTCGATGCCAGCCTCAACCATGCGGTTAATTGCAGCGCCACCGGCACCGCCAACACCGACCACTTTAATTTTGGCAAATGTTTCTATTGCTGGCTCAACTGCTTGCGGCATCTATTCATCTCCAACTCAAATATCTTCTGGTAGTATACGACACTAATCGGGTCGAGTTCAACAAATTTAATCAGCTGGCACTGCGCTACTAGCCACGTACCACATAAATGTGCACGCCACTATTTACGAAAACGACGCAACAAGTTTTCGACCATGCCCAAGCCTTGCTGTGTAAGGCCGGCAGCATCATGATTTTGTTCAGGCAGCATCATCATATCTAGCATCATAAGCCCGACTACCGTCGTGTAAGAAACATCATCTACGGTATCAACCAGCCCTGTTACGTTCTGTAATTTTCCAACTCTTGCGGCTAATTGCAGTTTGTCTTTGGCGAACTCGGCGATACCGGGTAACTTGGCAGTTCCACCAGTGATCACTACGCCACCAGGCAGTTTGCGCGAACGTCTGATTTTGTGCAGCTCTTTGTCGACGTATTCGAACAATTCTTCGACTCGCGCTTCGGTGATCATAAATACATCATCGACCGAAAAACTATGTGTAGCGCTGCCGACAGTTACTGAGATATTAATTTTCTTGGGCGTAGTCAGTTGGGCATGATCAATCTTTACCTTCTCGGCAACATCAAGATCGGTTTTTAGGCCAATAGCCAAGTCGTGAGTTATATTTAGACCTCCGACTGGGATAACGGCCACATGTTGGACCTCACCGTCTTCGACCACGATAAGATTAGTCGTGCCCGCTCCTATGTCCAATAAGACCGTACCGGCCTCTTTCTGTTGGCGGGTTAGGACGGCTTCAGCGGAAGCCAAACTCGAAACGACATGGTGTGCTGGATGAACATCAGCCTTCGCCAACGCCATATCCAAACTACGAACATTAGGAGTGGCTGCCGTAACTATGTGAGAGTCAACTTCCAGGCGTATACCATGCATGCCAACCGGATCTTTGATGTTATGCTGGCCATCTAAACTATAGTTCTTGGGGAAAAACTGTAGGATCTCACGATTCGGTGGAAATTGTACGACCGTAGCAGCCTCTTCCACGCGCATACGATCATCGGCCGTTATCTCGCGGTCGGCTGCGCTAATCGCAATTACACCCTTGGAGTTAATCCCGCTAACGTGCGAGCCGTTAACATTTACGGTCGCCTCTGAAATATGGACGCCGGCAATCCGCTCGGCTTCAGTTATAGCCTGCACAATGGCATCAGCAACGTCATCCACGTGAACAACGATACCCTTGCGCATGCCTAAATTAGGCGCCGAGCCATGACCAATTACCGACAGCTTGTTGCTACCGTTAGGGTCCAACATGCCGACGACAGCACGAACCCTGCTTGTACCAATATCGAGTCCAACAAAATGATGTGCAGTTGATTCGCGCATGCTGGGGTTAGTATACCGCTTACACTTTACCCCTGGCAAGCCTTGAACACATTTCAGGTGGTTGTCAGCAGCTCAAAACCGTCTTCAGTTATGAGTACAGTGTGCTCAAAATGGGCGGCCCGCGAATTGTCCTGGGTCACAATCGTCCAGCCGTCTTCGGCTACAAATACGTCGTCCGTCCCCAATGTAGCCATGGGCTCGATGGCTATCGTCATGCCAGCTTGTAGCCACGGACCAGTATTTTTTCGACCATAATTAGGGATGTTCGGATCCTCGTGAAGTGCATGGCCGACGCCATGACCCACTAGGTCGCGCACAATACCGTAACGCCCTTTATCTAGAACGGCCTGAACGGCAGCCCCGATATCACCAGTTCGAACTCCGTCATGCAGAGCACCGATTCCAGCCATCATTGCTCGCTCTGTCTGTTCGACTAATTTAGCGTGTCGTTGATCGATTGGCTTACCGGCAATAACACTTATCGCACTGTCGGTAATCATCTTTTGGTAGGTAACGCCAAAATCAAGGCCAACAATATCGCCAGTTTGAATGATTTTGTCTGGGCTAGGAATACCATGGACCACTTCGTCGTTAACCGATATACAGATTACGTCTGGGAAGCCTTGGTAGTGCAGAAAACTCGGCTCACCACCTAGCCGCCGCAACTCGTCACTAGCAAGCACGGCAAGATCTTTAGTGCTCATGCCGGGGGTGAGTTGATTTTTTAAAAACTGTAAGACGGTGGCCAACATTCGGCCGCTTTCACGCATAGCTGCAATTTCGGCTTTAGTCTTAACCTTTGTTTGCATGGTTATTTGCCTTATCAACAATCATTGCCATATTATCATGCACCTCTGTAGGTGTCTGGGAAGCATCAATATCGTAAACTGGTACCGATTCCTGTTTGAAAAAATCGATTATAGGCAATGTCACCGATTCATACTCCTGAAAACGACGTTCAATGGCCTCACTGGTGTCATCAAGACGCCCGCGAGCCTCTAAACGCTTTCGCACCACATCTTTAGAGGCCTGAAGGTTAAATACGGCCGTCAGTTGAATTCGATTGTTATGGACCTGGTCGAGTAGCCAATCGGATTGAGCCACCGTCCTCGGAAATCCATCAAGTACAAACTCTTCCGAAAGATTTACCAGGTTAAAAACCGTATCCATAATTCTAATCATCTCATCATCACTCAGAAGTTTGCCCTCAAGCATCTCCTGACGTCGTTTGCCGGTAACGAGAACACGTAATAATTCGCCGGTAGAAATCCAGGCATAGCCTCGCTCATCAGCAAAGAGCCTTCCCTGCATACTTTTACCTGAACCGGCCACGCCAAATAGTACTATCATGCCTGGCTAAGCTTTTCCTTGACCAACTTAGCGATAGTTGCGCCGTCAGCCGCACCTTGAGTTTTTTGTTTGACCTCAGCGATAACAGCGCCCATGGCACTCATGTCGCTTGCCCCTTGGGAAGTAATAACAGAATCAACTATCTGGGCCAGCTCGCCCTCACTTAGTTGCTGCGGCAAATAACCTTCGATAATTTCTTTTTCCTGAGCTTCTTTATCGGCCCGAACGGTATCACCGGCCTGTTTATACAGGTCGATGCTTTCCTGGCGTTTTTTGGCCTCTTTAGCTAGTAGAGGGATTAGTTGCTCATCAGTCATATCTGTATCACGACTACTCTCTGCTACCTTGGCATATAAAATGGCACTTTTAAGGCCACGCAGTGTCTCTACCTTGAGAGCACTTTGAGCTAGCAGGGCCGCTTTCAGATCCTGCTCAATTTGCTGTTCGAGAGCCATTTAACGCTGTCCGAGCTTGATGCGCTTAATTTTGATAGCTTTGCGGTTTTGGCGAACGATGGCTTTTTTGCGACGATCACGCTTACTGATTGGCTTTTCAAAATATTGGCCGGATTTGACAATTGCCACAACACCCGACTGCTGCACCTTGCGGTTAAAACGCCGCAACAGGTTCTCTGTTGATTCTTTTGAGTCTTTACGAGTTACTTGTATCATACCGGGGTTATTGTACTTAAAACTAAGCTGTTATGCAAGGTTTTTAAGAGATAGTTGGTTTTTTCTGGTTTGTACGTTGGCTTTTAAGCACGATGCTCTGCAACTCTTTAAAGATCGGGAACTGTTTATTGGTGTAGTAAACTTTGGTGTTTCCCTGCTTCTCAGATATCAAAAAACCGACCTTTTCGAGACGTTTGAGTTCGCGTTGGATATTGCCAGCATCCTCTTTGATAAGCTTAGCCAGCCCACGTACGTGAGTTTTAAAATCGGGGTACTTAGCATAAATTACAATAATCTTGCGTCGGACTCTTGATGTAATAAATATATCTAACATGGTGATTCAATGTTTTTGGAACAACACAACCTACTTAATTTGGTCTGCCTCCATATCTAACATCAATCATAATAGTTTCCGGCCATTACTGCAAGAATGAATCGAGCTATACTGTATACACGATGAACTATTATGAGGTTTGGGTACGTAGCACCGCATATCATGGCACCGAGCCGCTAACTTATCATAGCGACATTAAATTAGAGGTCGGCAGCTTTGTCCAAGTTGAGTTGCAGAAAAAACTTGTTTGGGCAGTCGTGATACGACACAGTTCAAAACCCACTTTCAAAACCAAGCCGATAAACACAGCCAGTCCGACACTTCCTCTGCCCACCCCCCTTATCGAACTCGGCAAACAAATTATGACCTTTTACGCTTCTAATATCGGCTCGGTCACACAACTAATCGTTCCGGCCAATCCTGCCCCCTTAATAAAAGACCTACCGGCCACCCCAGCTCAGCCACCAGAAATATTGTCACTTCCGCCCCTAACACCAGAACAGCAGTCCGCCATTAAACGCATTGACGGCCCCGGCATGCATCTCCTGCATGGTAAAACTGGCGTCGGCAAAACACGCGTTTACATTGAACTAGCTATCCAGGCCTTGAGCCGACAACAGTCATGCATAATCCTTACGCCAGAGATAAGCTTAACCTCACAGCTAGCCCAACGTTTCCGCTCTATTTTCGGCGAACAAGTTATCGTTTTGCATTCCGGGCTGACTCCCAGCCAACGACGACAAGCTTGGCATCAACTCATTTCAAATGACCAGCCTCGCATCGTTATTGGCGCACGGTCAGCTCTCTTTAGCCCACTTAAAAATGTTGGACTTATCGTCATCGACGAAGCGCATGAGCCAGCCTACAAACAAGAACAAGCGCCATATTATCATGCCGTACGAGCGGCCAGTATGCTCAGTGAACTGTATAAGGCAACGCTTGTTCTTGGCACGGCCACGCCTAGTGTTGTTGATTATTACTTCGCTGAACAAAAGCAGCGGCCAATCATAACCATGACTAGCGTGGCCCGAAAAAACACAAACACCCAAAATAGAGTTGTTGTAGATTTAACAGATAAGTCGTTATTCAGCCGCTCACCCTACCTTTCAAATACCCTGCTCGAGGCTGTTCGAATCAGTTTCTCCAGGGGTGAGCAATCAATGTTGTATTTAAATCGACGAGGTACGGCACGTGTAATCTTGTGTGATAAATGTGGCTGGCAAGCTCTATGTCCACACTGTGATTTGCCGCTAACCTACCACGCTGACCGGCACAGCATCCATTGCCATTCATGCACTTATAAGGGTAGTGCTCCGGTTGCATGTCCAGAATGTGGCAATCCGTCAGTTGTTTATAAAAGCGCTGGCACAAAATTAATTGTCGACGAGGTGAGCCGGTTGTTCCCAGAAGCCAGAATTCAGCGTTTCGATACGGATAACCAGAAAGCCGAACGATTTGAGCAACACTACGATGCCATTCATCGCGGTGACGTCGACATATTAGTTGGCACTCAGCTGTTAGCTAAAGGACTCGACTTACCTAATCTAAGCACCGTAGGCGTGATTATGGCCGATAGTGGCCTAACCATGCCAGACTTCTCATCTGGCGAGCGAACATTTCAGTTGCTCAATCAGGTACTCGGCCGAGTTGGGCGTGGCCACCGTGATAGCGTAGCAATCATTCAAGCATACAACACGACTAATCCCGCCATTCTATCGGCTATCAAGGACGATTGGCATAGCTTTTATGCGTACGAATTGTCCGAAAGACAAAAATTTATGTTCCCTCCCTTTTGTTTTATGCTAAAGCTCGCCTGTCGACGGTCTACTAGTCGCGCGGCCGAGAAGGCCGCAACCGACCTTAAGCAACGTCTGGAGAGCCAATTTTCAGGAATAATTATCGAGGGGCCAGCCCCGGCATTCCACGAGCATGTGGCCGAAAAATACGTCTGGCAACTTGTAGTGAAGACTAAACAGCGTCAACACTTGCTGGATATAATCCACAACATACCGTCAGCCGGCTGGACATACGACATCGATCCCATCAATCTGTTATAGACTCGCCACCGACTTTAAAATACGCTATACTTCCCCTAATGACAAAAGACGACATTATAACTCTGCCAAATCCTCATCTAAGGACAAAATCACAACGTGTCGGCCTTATTACTGACGGTATTCTTGAGGTAGTTGAAAAGATGAAAAGCGCTACCATCAGCTGGGATCAAAGTCGTGAGCACGAGGTTGGTGTTGCCCTGGCGGCTGTACAGATTGATCAGCTATACAAAATAGTGATAGTTCGTAATAATTATGACAACAAAGATGATCATACTTTTACGGTATTTATAAACCCTGAGATCACTAAATTTGAAGGTAAACTGGAAGAAGATTTCGAGGGCTGCTTAAGCGTCAAAGATATTTATGGAAAAGTGCCCCGTTATACCAAGGTACGAGTCAAGGCTCGCGATGAGCATGGTAAAGATTTCCGCGTTACTGCCGAGGGCTTTTTGGCGCGTATCTTTCGGCACGAGATCGACCACACTAATGGCACGGTTTTTATCGATCACATCAAAGATAACCCCGAAGCGTTCTTTAGACTTACAGACGAGGGCAATTTAGAACAATTGGATTATGAAAAAGATGTCCGAAACAGTCGTATTCTTTGGTAACGAGCGGATTGCGACCGGCCTCACTACCGATGCGCCAGTGCTACGCTCACTAATTGAGGCCGGTTACAGTGTGGCGGCCGTTGTCGCCAGTCACGAACAAAGTACCTCACGTAATGCTCGCGATCTTGAGGTTGCGGCCGTAGCCAAAGAACATGGCATACCACTGCTATTACCTGAAAAGTTATCTAACATTCATGATCAACTCAAAGATTTTGGGGCTATCGCCGGTGTTTTAATAGCGTATGGAAAGATCATCCCCCAATCCATCATAGACATATTTCCTCGCGGCATTATCAACATTCATCCTTCGCTCTTGCCAAAGCATCGCGGCCCTACGCCCATAGAGAGCGTCATATTAGAGGGTGACGCCGAAACCGGCGTAACACTTATGCAGCTGGCTAAAGCCATGGATGCAGGCCCTATATACGCCCAGTCGACCATCAAGCTTGATGGCACGGAAACCAAGCAGTCTCTGGCTAACGACCTGGTTGAAATCGGCATTTCAATGCTCAACGAACTTTTACCGGGCATCTTATCGGGTGACGTGGTCGCAAAGCCTCAGGACGACTCAGCAGCCACCTACGATAGTCTTATAGGTAAAAATGATGGCGATATCGACTGGGGCAAACCTGCTGCTCAAATCGAACGAGAAATCCGCGCTTATAAGGACTGGCCAAAGAGTCGCACGACTCTCGCCGGAAAAGACGTTACTATATCGGCAGCACATGCGATACCTTCGACGGCCACGGCTCTCTTAGGCAAACCCTACGCTACGGGCGACAAGAAAATCGCTGTCGCCACTATTGACGGTACGCTTGTTATCGACAGTCTAAAACCAGCCGGCAAATCGGAAATGAGCGCCGAAGCCTTCTTGGCCGGACATAAAAATCTACTCTAGCAAAAATTAATACGGATGATTCTGAGAAGGCGCCGGACCACTGGCACCTTCGTTTTCCTGTGAGGCGGCTAAAATTTGCTGCGCCGACTGAGCAACCTCAGCCTTTAATCGCTCGAACTCCTCGGCAACGATATCTTTATAGTTTGGGAAGTTAGTTTCCAGCCACTTAAAAGCACCAGCATCGTCCTGGGCATTAAAGTATTGCTCGACCTCATCAAGCTGCTCATTACTCATTTGATCGGCCAAACGCATGCCAACGCGCATCTCGAGCGTTTCATAAATATGCTTTAAGAGGCCACTCTTCTCGCGCTGAGGCAAAGCTCCAAGCCCTAGCTGAACAAGCAGGTTATCATCTATCTTTAGTGGAGATTTAGCGTTATTGTCCATACGTCCTCATTGTATCACTTTGTATATCTAAAGCGTGCGTGCGACCGTACTACGGGTAAACAGTTCAATGTGGTCGCCTTCCAATAAATCAATGCGTTTAGTCGTCTTAAAGCTTAGCCCGCACATCTCACCCTCGAAAATTTCTTTGGCATCCTGGGGACCACGCTTTAAGCCAGTTATCTCAACTTCACCAAGTAGTTCGTCGCCGCGCTTAACCCGAGCCAGGGCCGGTACTGTTAACTTACCCTTGGTGACTTCACCGCCACAAATAACTTCCGTCTTTGTTGTTTTGAATACACCACGTACGACAAGTCTACCCAAATCGGTCTCAACAACTTCAGGGGCCAGTAATTTCGTAAGTTCATCTTTTACATCATCTATGAGTTCATAAATAATCTTGTAGAGCCGCACTTGTACTTTATCACGACTGGCAATCTGCTTGATGTTAGCCGGCATGGCAACATTAAAACCATATACAATCGCATGAGATGATTGAGCAAGATGGATGTCATTTTCATTAACAGATCCGATACCAGAGCCAACGACGCGAACTGCAACCTCTTCGGTGTCGAGCGATTTTAAGCTGTCTATAACAGAGGTCAACGAACCCTGAACATCGGCCTTTAAGATAATGTTGCACTCACTCAATTCGTTACTACGATTTATCATGCGGATAAGTTCGGTACTGTTTACGCCAATACGGCCATTGCCACTACTCTTTTCAATAGCTATGCGGTTGGCTTCTGCGCGAGCAATCTTCTCTGTTTTAACAGCCACAAATGGATCACCAAACTCTGGCAACGTCTTAAAGCCAGTCATAACGACTGGCGTAGACGGACCCGCTTGTTTTAACTTTTGACCAGTTGTTGATTCGAGGTTACGGATTTTAGCGTAAGTACTGCCTGATACGACGTAGTCGCCCGGCCTTAAGATTCCGCGTTCGATTAGACCATGAGCAACCGAACCGCGGCCCTGCTCCACATGGGCTTCAATGATTAATCCTTCGGCTGGTACATTTTCGTCAGCCCGGAAGTCCTCAACATCAGCTACCAGTAGGACCATATCAAGCAACTCGGGTATACCCAGCTCGGTCTTAGCACTAACTTCGACCATCGGAACGTCGCCCTTCCAGGCCTTGTCATCCCAGACAACTCCATTTTCAGCCAGCTGACCTTTAACTAAGTTAGGGTTAGCTCCCTCTTTGTCCATCTTATTGATGGCAACGATGATTTTTACGCCGGCCTTACGGGCAAAGCGGATAGCTTCAATCGTCTGAGGCTTAACTCCGTCATCAGCGGCCACAACAATAATGACAATATCGGTCAGATGAGCACCGTGCTCACGAATAGCGGCGAACGCCTCGTGCCCCGGGGTATCCAAAAATGTAATCAGTCGATCCTTATGAGTCACCTGATAAGCCGAGATGTGTTGAGTAATGCCACCGGCCTCACCACGAGCCACGTGAGCAGCCCGAATAGCATCGAGCAAGCTGGTCTTACCGTGGTCTACATGACCCATTACAGCCACGACCGGTGGACGCGGTACCGCATTCTCGGAAGTGGCAGTCTTTTCGCGTTTGGGCAAGGCACTTTCAGTCGTACTGTGCCGTACGAGCTCGACGTCCAGACCTAGCTCCTGGGCAATAATCTGGGCCGTGTCAAAATCAACCCGTTCATTTACGGTTGCCATGACGCCGTTCTTCATTAGCTCGGCAATCAACCTTGTCACGGGTATCATCAATTTATCGGCAAGGGCGCCGACGGTAACCATGTCTTCAATTTCTATTTTTGTAGCCATCTGTCGCTCCCTTGCTTAGCCGATAATTGATGTATTACATCGGTATAGGTAATGTTATTTTTTGGCGTTCTTGAGGCTCAATGCAATTTTACGAGCTTCTGTATCAATGTCTAATACTTTGAACTGCTTCTTTTCGTTCAGTTGGAAGATTTTTTCCGGGTCAACATTGTCTTCGTCGCTCATTTCGCTAACGTGAACTAAAGCTTCAACACTAGGGCTAAGTTGAACGAAAGCACCAAACGGTGTAATACGCGTAATCTTGCCTTCGACGGTTTCGCCCTTCTTAAATACTTTTACTTCTTTCAACCATGGGTCTTCGGTCATTTGCTTGAGGCTGAGTGATAGACGGTCCTTGTCGATGGCAATGATCTTTGCCTTGACGGTTTCGCCAACTTTTACGTAATCGCGCGGGTTCTCAACACGCTCCCATGAGATCTCAGAGATGTGAATCAGACCTTCGATGCCGTCTACGTTAACGAAAGCACCGTAGTCGATAACACCGGTAACAACACCTTCAACTTCATCACCAACCTTAAGTTCGGCAAAACGAGCTTGCATGTCATCTTTGACAGCTTCTTTTTCGGAAAAGATTAGCTTGTTGTCTTTGCGGCTAACATCCAAGATGCGTACACGCAAAACTTGGTTGGTCAAAGCATTGAGCTTCTGTAGGATTTCATCCTTGTCAGCCCCAGAAACGCGCGGGTAATGACCGGCAGCCAACTGTGACACTGGCAAAAAGCCACGAATGCCCTCAAGCTCAACCAACAGACCACCGCGGTTGGCGTCATAAGGCGTAATCTCGATGGTTTCGTTGGCGTCAAAGACGCGCTGTAGTTCATCCCAGCCACGGTCCTTAACGGCACGCCGCATGCTGAGCAAGGCGTAACCTTCCTCCATTTCAGGATCGATAACACTAACTGTTACCGTTTGACCAACCTCTATGGTCTGGCCATGGCCGATTTCGCGGCGCATAACTATTCCGACACCCTGAGCACCTAAATCGACCCAGAGCTCATGTTTCTTGACAGAGGTAACTACCCCTTCGACGACACTGCCGGCAGCTAGGCTTCCGACATCATTCTGAGCTAATAGCTCATCCATTGTTACTGTATTGTTCTTTGGCATGTTCTTACGATGCCTCCTTTGTAGTGTATTTCTCCAGATGACATGACTATATAACCAAAGTTAAACAGAGCCTATCTGTAAGATTGTTCTTATTATAACTGTTTTACCTCAAGAGGTAAAGAGTTGGCAGGACGGGCAATGATTGGCGTTATTCTGTCGCCTCGCGCGGGTCCAAAAAGATGATTAGTCACCGGCCGGTATGCTACACTAACCCTATGTACTTGGGGGTTGATGTCGGAGGATCAAAGACGCTTGCAGCGGTCCTTGACGATAATGGCACTATCGTTGAATCCAGCAAGATAGCTACACCCCAAAACTACGACTCATTTTTAGAAGAAATAGCGAAAGTTCTAGACGGCTTTAGCAATCATGACTTTAGAGCAGCTGGTGTTGGCATCCCAGCCACCCACTTAGACCGTGCTAACGGGATTGGCATCTCCTTTGGCAACTTAACCTGGAAGAATGTCCCCGTCCAGGCAGACATTGAAAAAATAGCCCATTGCCCTGTTGTTGTGGAAAATGATGCCAAATTAGCCAGTCTATCGGAGGCGATGCTCCTCAAGCAATACAGCAAAGTGTTGTACGTAACTATCAGTACCGGCATCGGCTACGGCCTAACTGTCAACCAGCATATCGACTCCAACATCGGCGACGGTGGCGGCGCCTTATTACTCACCGAATATAAGGGTAAACTTGTGCCGTGGGAGTCCTTTGCATCCGGCCGGGCGATCTATGAACGTTACGGTAAAAAGGCCGCTGACATTACCGACCCTACCGTTTGGAGGCGTATCGCTCACGATTTGAGCCGCGGCTTCAACGAACTCATAGCCATTACCGAACCCGACGTAATCGTCGTCGGTGGCGGCGTCGGGACATATTTCGAACGGCTAGCAGCACCCCTAGAGGCCGAGCTACAGGCATTTAGTAATCCGCTCGTAAAAATACCCCCGTTTGTTAAGGCGCAGCGCCCCGAAGAGGCCGTCGTTTATGGCTGTTACGATCTTGCGAAGGCAACCTATGGAAATAATTGAAACTCTTAGCAATAAATTCCCGCAGTTTTCCTACCACGAGGGGCACTCGTTCTTATGGTCGCCGGAAACCTATGAGATCTTCTACGATCTACGCAAGCCCTCACCTTCGCAAACCTGGTCACTCTTGCACGAGACAGGTCACGCCCTTCTAGAGCACAACTACTACGACACTGACTTAGAGTTGATCAAGCTTGAGGTAGCGGCCTGGGAAAAGGCCAAAGAAATTGCGTCCGAACTGCATATTTCCATCGACGAGGACCATATACAGGACTGCCTGGACACATATCGAGATTGGTTATACCGGCGCAGCATCTGTCCCAAATGTAGTACTAAATGTCTCCAGCAGGAAAAGATCGAATATTACCATTGTTTCAATTGCCACACCATCTGGAAAGTAACACCTTCGCGTTTCTGCCGGTCATACCGCTCAACCAAACACACCAAAAAACCGTCCTCGGTGTTTTATGCCTCAGACGGTCTTTCAGTCTAATATACTACTTGGAAGAAGTACTTAGGCTTTCTTGGTACGGCGTGATACGCGGCCGCCACGAGCGCCAGCTACACGAGCTAGCTCACGGTTAGCGTAAAAACCGCCTGTGCGGCCTTTTTTGCCGCCAGCAGCACCGATTTTAGCGTAAAAATCAGCACCGTACTTTGCTTTGTTGGTTGCAGCAGCAGCTTTGCCGCCAGCTTTCGTTCCAGCCATGTTTATGACCTCCGTTAGGTGATATCACTCCGATAGAAATACAAAAGGGCTCCGTATTTTCATACGGAACCCTCCTGATCTCTTTCGAAATCATGCTTATGATATCACGCTACTGTTTAAATGTCAATAGCATGAGCTGTTTGCAAACTATCTATCGGACTTGTTACGCCTAGAGACGCGGCCGCCACGAGCGCCAGCTACACGAGCCAGCTCACGGTTAGCGGCAAAACCGCCCGTATGGCCCCTCCTGCCGCCTTCTGCGCCAATCCTAGCATAGAAATCCTTACCATATAACGTCTTGTTCTTCTTGGCAGCAGCGCGGCCACCTTTTGTCGTTCCAGCCATATTAGCCTCCTTCGGTTTCGTCCGGTCAATAATAAATAGTCACTCCCGAACAAAGCTTATGGTACCGAAAAATGCTTAAGCCAGTCTGTAAAAAATCTCATAAAACCAAACTGGCGCCAAAGAAAAAAGGAGTCCTATAGGGACTCCTTTTTTATAATTTGGCACCCCAAGCCACTTTAATACCTTAAAGTGGCGGCTATTTTCTACTATTTTCCTTCAGGGAAAATAGCACGGAGGCCAAGAAAAAAGGAGTCCTATAGGGACTCCTTTTTTATAATTTGGCACCGTGCT
>DAIESS010000006.1 GCA_027346135.1 Candidatus Saccharimonadota bacterium | reverse complement strand
TGGGGAAATATAGATAATGTAAGGAGTTCATTTCCCTCACGAACGGCCTAAAGCCGATGGGAAAAGAGCAGCCCGTCAAAAAGTCACACCTTTTTGCCGGCGCGATGAGAAAAACCGTAGGTTTGTCTCATTACTGGGGGCCAGTAGCTCAGCTGGTTAGAGCGTCTGCCTCTTAAGCAGAATGTCGAGGGTTCGAGTCCCTCCTGGCCCTCCAAAATAAGAACCGTACCATGTGTGCGGTTTTTATTTTGGCGCTAAGAAACTCTAAGACATTTGATTGATATACTACTAACATGAGTAACGTAGACAATCGGCAATCATTAATTCTTAGAAAAATGAATATTTCAGCCGGCTTACTGCATTTCACATCTCTAGTTGCAATTTTGCTTCTTTCGAATAACTTTTCTCTGCCAGTAACAGCTACATATATGTCGGGGCCACCGGGCACAACTTACGCAGCTCCAGTAACGTTATTTAATAATAACGTTAGCTACATCATTGCGGGATTCTTCGCCCTGTCGGCGCTCTTCCACTTCCTAGTTTCTTCCAGGTTTTACTTTGCTAAGTATATTGAGGAGCTGCGGCGCCATCGCAATATATTTCGATGGATAGAGTATTCGCTTAGCTCATCGCTGATGATATATGTGATTGCTCAACTTTGTGGCATTAATGACTATGCCGCTTTAACCGCTATCGTTGGCACAAACGTATCAATGATATTCTTTGGCTGGCTGCAGGAAAAATTTGTTGAGCCCGGTACGGGTCAATGGTTACCTTTCATTTTCGGTTGTATGGCTGGCGCGGTGCCTTGGATGATCATATTAATCCAACTTTTAACACCTGGGGGTAATTCACAGACTACAGCACCAGGCTTTGTCTATGGTATCGTCATCTCCTTATTTATTCTGTTTAATAGTTTTGCTTTAGTGCAATACAAACAGTACAAAGCAAAGGGTAAATGGTCTAGCTATATCAGGGGCGAGAAGGCTTATATCATCCTAAGTTTTACGGCAAAATCCTTACTTGCCTGGCAAATTTTTGCAGGAACCTTGGCGTCATAGGAGTTTTATAATTGTGTGGACAGTAATTGCACTATCCCTAGCAAGCTCACTCACTATCAATCTAGTTATGTTTGTCATTGCTTATTACCGGCAATCCGACAAACTCACAGACATATCGTACGCATTAAGCTTCTTAACTATTGCTATTGTTAGTTTTTCATATGCCACTAAATATGATCACTTCAGCTGGATAATTTTTATTTTACCTACTGTATGGGCGGTAAGAATTGGCAGCTTCCTCTTAATGAGAGTACTTAAAGTCGGCAAAGATCGCCGTTTCGATAATATACGAACAAGCTTCGTGAGGTTTGGTAAATTCTGGCTAGGGCAAGCCGTCACCGCCTGGGTACTCATGCTGCCTGTAACTCTAGTTTTGCACAGAGGAGGTAAGGTATCTTCGTCACTTATCTTAGGCGTTTTAATATGGCTGGTTGGATTATTGATCGAGGCCATTGCCGATAAGCAAAAATTTGAATTCAAATTTGACGAGAAGAATGAAGGAAAATGGATACAGGACGGTTTATGGAAATATGCACGGCACCCTAATTACTTCGGCGAGATACTGGTTTGGTGCGGCATATATGTCGCTTGTTTCGCCTCACTGAGTATCATCGAGAGGTTTATTGGCCTAGCTAGCCCAGCCCTAATTACTTCGGTACTACTTTTTGTGAGCGGGGTCCCTTTATTGGAAAAATCAGCCGACCAACGTTGGGGCGGACACAAAGACTACCAAGATTATAAACGTCGTAGCCGACTAATTGTCCCTTTACCTAAATAATGAAAGCCTCATTTTAGTCTGTTGATAATTTATTTTCTCGTGTTAGTTTGGACTAAAGTTTTCAATTAACCAGCGGCTTTATTCTCATAAAAATTTTCGGTCTTCAATTCTTGGCTTGACTTGTTTGTTCATTATTATTTACTATAGTCTTTTATGACAGCTTTCAATCTGTATAATTTTGCCAAAAGCGGCAGACTTGGCGAAAATGGTGATTTTCCTGGCTATTGCATGGCTGGCGCTATTGATGCCTGCTTCGACTTGCGCGACGTTCCCCTGGAAGTCTATACGGCGAATGAGGAAGCTGTCGCCAAGCAAGAACTAGGCGGCGACGGTGAGTACACTGATAATCTTTATCGATTGCTGGGGGCGTTAGTCTTCAAAAGCGAACACCAGAGTGAGTTTTCTGCCATACCCTATTACTTTTCGAGTTTGGAGGAATTGCGTACAGACCTCGAGGAGCTACGAAATAAGGCAACCATTCTACTTGATGTTAATGACGGCCTTCATAGCGTTGGCCTCAAGCCAATTGGAGATAACCGGGATGAATGGCAGATGGTCGGCACGGATCAGATTGTGGCCGTAATGTTCGAGGACGGACTAGACGTACAATGCATGGCCGAACCAGAGACTATCACGACTGAACAAGTCTGGGAATATCTGTGCTCTAATAATTCACCTCAAGCCGAGCAACAATCGGCGTTGGTGTTCCCTCCTGAGCCTGCCTGATTTCAGTTGTAATAGTACGAAGTGACTTATTAATGCTTATGCATGCATTTTGTGCAAATAAGTCGTATAATTGTAGACTTCAGAAGCAGGTGGGCAAGGCAGAACATGTTAGAACTTATCGACACAATCCAGCACAGGTCGCGATACATATTTGTCGCGGTGCTCGTGATAGTTAACATTCTGCTGCTTTCCTGGATGATTACAGAGATTCAGCGTCACCCCGTCCACGCTGCCGCCAGCAACAATGCCGATTCTAGCAATGCACTTTTTGGCGATGTCGGCAGTGCTAATGTTGTCACTAACGGTTTTAACGACATGGCGGCCGCCGCTGGACAAGCTGCCAGCTCGTTTGCTGCCGGCGTCAACGACAGCTTAGGTTCAACCGGATCATCCATTGCTTCAGCTGGAAGATTTTTGGGCAATGGATTATACGAAGGCGTTCGTGGCGTTGGCCATGCCGCCGCCGTTAGTCTGCTTTTCACCGCTCAGATAATCGGCAATGGCTTGGCGGCAATATTTTATGCCCCTAGCCACATTTTTGGCTTCGTTGCCCAAGCCTCGCCAGTAAGTGCACTCGTTACGCCTGCCTACTCGGCCCATGCGCCAGTCATCGACCCTTACGCAATCGACCTGTACACCACAAAAGTAGCAGCCGTAACAACGCCCAAGGTGGAGGCAGCAGCTGCAACGACAAGTTCGGCTACACAATGGCCAATCCACGGTAACATCACCACACCTTTTGGCGTGCCAGAGCTCCCTTACCAAGCCATTCACACGGGCATAGACATTAGCGACGGTAATCGGCCCGGTGTAACTCCGGTTCACCCTTTCAAGGCAGGACGGGTCTTAGCAACAATCTGGGGCAACACCGGTCTGGGCAACCACGTCGTGATCGATCATGGCAATGGTATGACATCGGTCTATGGCCACTTGGCTTCTATTTCTGTTGCAACAGGCCAACAAGTCGACTTGGGGACGGTCGTTGGTTACGAAGGGTCGACCGGTGTATCGACCGGCACGCACTTGCACTTCGAAGTCTGGCTCAACGGCGTCGCCGTTGACGCTCACAGATTTATACTCGGCCAACCATACTTCTAATTATTATATTAATGGCGCAGTTCGACTGGCTTTGGTGACGGCAGTCACTGCATGACAAAAGAAAAGCTAGTACATTTATCCTCAAGGAGGTACCTCATGGAAGACAATCGGATTCTCAAGGTAGTATACACTTTCTTCTTAGGGCTATTGCTCGCCATCTTTGTCGGTGTCGGCATTGACACTTTTTATCCCGGGCCAACTCCGCCAACTTACCCAACAATACTTGATGCTTATGGCAAAAATCCCACTCCTGAGCTAACCAAAACGCAACAGGAATGGGACCTGAAAATGAGTGCCTATGAAAAAGCCGTGAAACCCTATAATCGAAACGTTTCACTCATCGCCCTGGGCGCTGCCGTAATTTTGCTTGCCGCCAGCATTGCTTTCGAAAAAAAGATAAAATTTGTGGCCGATGGCGTTATGCTCGGCGGTCTGTTTACGCTGTTTTACAGCCTCATTCGAGGCTTCTCCTCCAACAATAGCAAATATGTTTTTGTGGTCATTACCGTAGGATTGATCGTCGTGGTATATCTTGGCTACAGACGTTTTGTTAAGACCCACGAAAGCGTCACCGTCACTAAACCACCAATCGATGGTCAAGCTTAGCCCGCTTTTCTTACAGCGTATCTACAAATTTAGGTGTTAAATGTCTGGCGTAAACAGGAGGATTTAAATGCCACCAGACGAAAACGACGAAGAGCGCCAAGAAAAACTACCAAACGACATCTCCCGCCCTTTCGGGCCGCCACCCGAAGCCGACGATGAGCATACGACTTATCCAGAAACCGACAGTAACCTTGACACGACCCAGCTTTACCAGGAGGGTATCGATAGTGCTGCTGGCATCGAGGAACCCAACAAGGGCGATACGGTCACCGGTTATAATCCAGACGATTCAGACTTAGACGAACCGGATGAGAATAAAATATAGATTAATATCGTTACCATTGAAAATGCCCCACTCATAAGAGTGGGGCATTAAATTGCCGAAGGTCGCTCAGATTAGACAGTATGACTGCGGTGGCTGAAGGCGTTCATGATGGCGACAAGTATAACGGCGCCGATAAAGGACCAGAAAAGGCCAACCCAAGTAAAGGCCAGGAATGCTTCGTTGCCGCCGGTAAATAAACGGGACAACCAACTACCGAGGAAAGAACCAATAATACCGATGACAATGCTAGCTAGGATACCTTCATCGCGTCCCATCATCTTTGCTGCAATCCAACCGACTAATCCACCTAAAATAATTGCTACGATAATACTCATATATGTTTCTCCTCGTTTTAATGTGATTCCAAATGTTGCTATATGTGTTATGCGGTCACGCCATCTGCCTTCGTAGGAAGTGTCCGTACTCCGGCAGCAAGTCTATGCGACTTGATGACACATCATGGCATTCCGTGGTGTGGTTCCGTGGGCCCATCGTTTCCTCCTTTACCTTACGTGATACTACTCTAAGCATAAGGGAGCGAGAAACTTACTACTATAAATTATTTCACTGGTGAAGTGTGGGTTATTTTACCCGCTTATGGGGTAATGGCATTTATCTCTAATGTTCTAGAAAGCTTCCACTAACCACGTTCTCGCAGACTTTCATTATTAAGCGGCGGGTTATATTCTCTCTCTTAAAATGTTACAATGCTAGGGTTCAAAGATTTTGCAACCAATAAAATGTTAGACAAAGTAAGCGCCCGTAGCTCAGTGGATTAGAGTACTTGGCTTCGAACCAAGGGGTCGTAGGTTCAAATCCTGCCGGGCGTACCACACGAGATTCAATTAGTAGATGTCAGAGCCGGCGTCTACTTTTGTTATTATTATCTTATGACACATTTTCATGACACTATTTCCGGGCATGAATCAGAACCCCCATTTCAAGCTCAAGTATTTATAGACAATCCAGCAGGTCGCTCCACTAAAAATCTATATAACGAAAAAACTTTGGAGTATCTACGCTCGGTTGAAGTCGCGGCATCTTATCCATTTCCGTATGGCTTCTTCCTTGGCACTACCTCGGGAGATGGGGATAATCTTGATTGTTTTATCATAACTAACCGAGATATTGACCAAGGTGAAACCGTTACTGTTGAGCCTGTTGGAGTAATGGAAGTTATCGAAAATGATGAAACCGATCACAAGGTACTTGCTCAATTAGTTGGCGAACATACAGATATAGATCAGAGTACAAAAGACAGACTAACTCAATTTATCTACGAGGTATTTAGTGATCGTCCCGACAAGCATATGACGGTGGGAAATTTCTTAGGCCAGCAAGAAGCAGTTCGGATGGTGCTCGCAGCCCAAGACTCTGAAGATACGGTCACTCCAGACAATGCCAATTACGACAATGTGTGAAGTAATACGGTCCTACCTTCGTTAATTATGCTGTACTAATTTGTTTTTTGAGCAGACTTCTCTTTTAGGAAGTCTTTTATTTTGCTCTTCATTTGTTGCTTTGACGCCGGTTGCTATACTGCAGATATGCAGGTAACCGTACTAGGCGCAAACGGAAAAGTCGGCCAACTGGTCGTGCAATACCTACTTGACGACGGTTACAATGTGGTGGCTTTCGTCCATAGCTCAAATTCTTTGCCCTACCATGCACGACTAAAAATTCGACAAGGTGATGTCCACGAAAGTGATGACATTGCGGCAGCCGTCGCCGGAAGTAAAGCCGTCGTTAGTTGTCTTAGCAGCTGGCATGCGCCCGACAAAGATGTGCTCTCGGCCGCCATGCAACGGCTGGTACCAGCCATGCGCCAAGCGGGCATTACCCGCGTGGTCTCCCTGACCGGAGCTGGCGCCTTCGACCTAGGTGACACACCTAGCCTCTTTTATCGTGCTCAACATATTATGATGAACGCAACGACGCCAAAGGTCTTACGTGACGCCGAAGACCACATACAATTATTACGTGAGAGCAGGTTACATTGGACGGTACTGCGATCCCCGGTCATGAACGAGTCGGGCAGTCGCGATTATGCCTTGCAGGCCAACCCCCCAGCCCCATGGAAAACGGTTCACCGCCATGCGGTTGCACGATGCCTAGCCGACATGGTCGAATCAATGGAATACGACCGCCAGGCCCCCTTCATTGTCCGACATTAAATTTGGTGCTACCCTTTGCTCATTGAGTAACCATAAGGGGGGAATATGAATCCGGCAAAATCACTTTGGGCGATGGTACAGGGCGATCCGAAATTTATGCGGATGGTCAACGGTTGGTTAACAATTTTTTGGGTCATCATGATTCCTGTCTCTTATGAGATGGGCTGGCTACAAAGCGTGACGTTTGTGTCGGCATTGTCGTTATGGGCATTGGTTTCCGGGCACTGGTCCGCTTGGCAAGCATCTCGAACTGAAGTTAAGCAAGACGAGCAAGAAAAGGAAGATACGGAAGGCAGGATTGTAAAACGAATAATCACAGAGACAAACCTGCAGGCCAGCAAGACCAAAACAACGAGGTCAAAAAAAGCCGCCAAATAGTTGTCGACAACACATTTGGTTATGCATGTCTGGTTTGTTACGCTATACGGTGTAAAGACGCGCACCCGTAGCTCAGCTGGATAGAGCGTTGGTTTCCGGTACCAAAGGTCGTAGGTTCGAATCCTATCGGGTGTACCATTTTTATTTAACGGTAAAGTTGTTGATGACAGGAAAACTTATTTTTGTATCAGGCTTATCTGGCGCCGGTAAAACGACGCTTATTAGAGCTGCAATTAATGAAATTACCCGCCTTCACTACTTAAAAACCGTCACCACTCGACCACAGCGACCTGATGAATCTGATAGCTTTGAATATAAATTTGTTTCTGATGATGAATATGATGCCCTAAAAACAAAGTCAGCAAACTGGGATCATACAGATTATCAAGGCTATAAATATGGCGCGGATGTCGATGAAGTTAGGGCTCTACTCGACGCCGGAGAAAATGTTATTTGTTCTGTTGCTCCCGATACCGAAGTCGCCAAAGTCATGAGCCAGCTATACGGAGCAAGTCCGGTGATAGTTTGGATAGACACACCCGCAGAAGTAGCAAAGAGCCGAACCGGCCATGACGAAGTGCGATTTAACCGTGCGGAAGACAACACCCTCAAAAACGAAGCTGACCACATATTTAAGCCGACTGGCTACTTAAAAGATGACGAGAAAGCCTTTGTGGAACTTGTAAAACAGCTTTGACCGCCACAGTAACATCGCGCGTACAATCTCAACCACATATGATTATTTTGTCACCACTATGAACCGAAATGCGAGTGCCCTACTAATTAACCGTAATCCCAGTACCCGTAGTGTCTAGTAAAGTCTTGCCGTCAAGCTGTGTGTTGATTGGCTGAACACCAATGTAGAGCGGCAAGGTCGAGGACGTAGAAGTTGATGTGACAGTAGGCGTAGATGTGGTTGCGCTCGTCGTGCCGGTAGTTGGCAAGCTCGTGGTGGTAGTGGTTGGCGTACCGCCGCCCTTTCCGCCTATAAGCGAACTTGAGGATGTCGTTCCACTCAGCTGGCCACTCGACCCAGTTGCGGAACTATTGACCAACGAGCTGTTGGTGGTTGGTTGCGAACTTTGTGCACCAGTATTAGCGCCGGACGGAGTTGTGCTCGAAAAATGATCAGCACTTGGTCGCTCGTTATTGCCAGTATATTTCTGTCCATTGGTGCTACCGTGCGACCGGTGGTTAGGCGAATTGGGCCTCGAAATTGGCAGCCATAGCATTACCAAAAGACCCACCGTCAATAGCAATAAAGCTGGCCACAGTCGCTTCAAGGTAGTCAAAGTTTTAGTGTGCCAGTCGAGGTATCGCCCCCGGCTAATATTGTAGGCATGAGGTAGCCACTGGATACTTCGGCGTTGCTCATGGCGTTGCTCATACATAAAACTAGCGAGTGCCGCCGCCATAGCCAAGCCTTTAGCGTGTATCTTATGGCCAATTTGCTTAGCATGACCAATGGCGTCTTCAAGTAAAGACGCTAAGGTTACATACCAGCCTGCTTTGCGAATTTCGCCATACGACGACGTTGGCAGTGGCGGCCAGCGGGTGTAAGCGGGAGCGCTGACTATACTGTCTTTATCGGTCTTTAGCCCGCCACCACCTCTTGTAGTTATATGCTTTCGTAAATATTGCTCATCCAAATAACCGATAGCCTGATGCTGAACGCGGGACTGGCGAACATCGACCGCACCCCAATCTTTAGGCGGCGCTACATCCTCAATGTAATTGGAATCATGTTCGCTGTTATAGGATATTTTCATTCCTATAGCCTAGGCTCAAGATAATTTTTTGTAAGTAACATTTGTCACTTTGTAAATTTTGTTATGCTAAATGCTTTTGCTTACATAGGTGTTGAGATTAACCGAAGTTGTAGTAGGATACATTAAATGGATGATGAAATTTTAGACGTTGTTGACGGACACGACCAAGTCATTGGAACGGTTAATCGCAAAGATTATAATCAGTTCTTACAAGACGATTCGGGCTTCATACGCGCCGCTGAGTTATTCATTATCAATAGTCAGGGCCAACTATGGGTACCCGTTCGAACGGCTCATAAAACAATCGCCCCCAACGGTTACGACTACAGCGCGGCGGGACATATCGAATCCGGCGAAGATTACCTAGAAACTATTGTCCGCGAGACCAGAGAGGAAATTAACCTGGATATAAAGCCGAATGATATTGAATTCGTCGCCAAACTAAAATCACTTTCAATAAAATATATTCGCTGCATTTATTTGCTGCGCACCGACAAAACGCCAGAATATAATCCGGATGATTTTGCTAGCGCCGAATGGCTAACCCCCGCCGAGTTAATCTCCAAGATTGATGGCGGTCATCCCGCCAAGAGAAATTTGCGCGATACGATCATCGCGCTTGAAGCTTACCTTGCCAGCTGACGGAATCTCGTTAAGCATCCTAACTAAGCCGCATCGTGCGACTAGCAGCTAGTTGGAGTGACCGAGGTCACGTAGAATAGCGATTACTTGCAGCTACAATTAAGCTGTATGTTTGGGAGCAAGCAGAAAAATAATTCTACAGCCGAAGCCACTTCCCGGCTAGAGGACTTTGACTACCTCAACCCCAAATCGATTTATCTGGATTCGGCCTGCCAAAGCCTCCGGCCCAAGAGTGTTTGCGCTGCGCTGCAAGAATACTACACCAAATACAATGCTTGTGGCGGCCGCGTTAAATATGATTGGGGTCAAAAAGTCGACGAGGCCATCGACGAAGCTCGAGGAGCCGTTTTGCGGCTACTGCATTTGTCATCCAAAGACTATGTTACATCTTTTACGCTGAACACTACCTACGGCATAAACTTGCTTTTGCAGCAGCTACCTCAGGGATTTTACAAACGAGTAATTACATCTGATATCGAACATAACTCGGTCTTTTTGCCAACCATGACACTGGCGACACGATTGGGCGTTGAGAGAATCGTACTGAGCAGAACGCCAACGGGTGAGCTGACCTATTCATCCGACCAACTTGAGAAGGCCATCGTTGTGGTCAACTCGACTTCAAATATTGATGGCCGAAAACTATCAAGCATTAAAGAGCTTGTCCGCGATGCGCACGAACGTGGCGGCATTGTTATTATCGATGCCGCTCAAACGATGGCTCACAATCATGAAATGTTAATTGGTTGCGCTGCCGATGCCATATGCTTTTCGGCTCATAAAATGTACGCCCCTAGTCTTGGAGTTATAGTCTGCCGAAAAAGTCTGTTGCGTTCACTCGATTATCAAATTGTTGGCGGTGGCATGGTCAGCAACGTTACAGAAAACAATTTTAAGTTAGCCTCCGAAGATCCGGCCTCACAACTTGAGCCAGGCCTTCAGGCCTTCGGCGAAATTATCGCCTTTAGTCAAGCCCTAAAATGGCTAGACGAAATTCGACCATTTGGCGAAGATCGAAGTAAATATATAAATTCTCTCGGCAATGAATTATTCGAGGGCTTGAAAAGCTTGCCCGACGTAAATGTCATTAATGCTGGCCCAACATCAGTTGTCAGCCTCTACAGCTCAAAAATGGACGCTCATCGTTTGGCTATATTTTTGTCATCAGGCGGAATCATGGCGCGCAGCGGTTATTTTTGCTGCCACTACTATCTGCGCGAAAAACTAAACCTACCACCACTGCTCCGCTTTTCTATTGGGCTTAACAACACGCATCAAGACATTACAACTACAATCAATACCGTCGAAAAATTAATGAGGAGCGCTTGAGAGTTCTATGTTTTGTATAGCCGCATTTATCGTTTTAGTAATCATCAGTATTTTCTCGGCTCGCTACCGCCGGCTTGCCAAAAAAGCTTGGGGTTGCGTGGCCAGACGCCTCACCTTTCGACCTTGCGACACAAAATTTAAGGATGAACTTAAGAGCCGATTACTAGCCCATGTTGCCCTCAAAAAGCCGCAGTTCGTTAAGGCCGCCAGCATAGGCATAGAAGTTGGTTCGTTTGTTATTGTCGCATTAACTGTCTGGAGTTTGTATGTCGTCTTTAAGAGCGGGCTTAATTTATATGTTTACGGAACTTGTAATCCGGCTAATGCCGCCTCCTGCAGCTTGGGCGCTGAAGCTTGTTCAATTGAAACCGCCAAGCCAAGTTTCGTTACGTCGATAAAAGAGTTGAAGCTGCATAGTTGGTTAGCAAATGAATTTAGCGGTCTTGGCGAAACGATAGCAGCCGTACCAACGCGTATGCAGGATTGGAGAGCTGAAGATTATTTACCTGCCAATGCTACATACGAACAAACTTACAGCAATACAAAACCGACAGCTCTAGACATCTTCGACCCTGGCTGCCAATATTGCCGGCAACTTTACCGCAACCAGCTTCAGGCCAACTTTGCTAGTAAATATAACGTCAGCTATATCGCTTACCCAATAGCAAATCCTAAAACAGGCGACGGCTATAAATTTAGAAACTCGATGATTATCACGCGATACCTTGAAGCCATGAAGATTAAACCCCTCATAAAGGCCAAGACACCGGCCGATTGGCAAATTCTCAACCGTATATTCACCAAAGCTGATAGCGACGGCACTTCTTATCAACAAAAAATAAACATAGTGTTGAATGGGGATGAAACCCAAACTTTATTACAAAAATGGATGCATGAGATGGGCTACGCCGACGATGATACCAGCGCCATTAGAACACTGGCATTTTCTGATCGGGTATCGAATGTCATTGAGAACAATCGTAAAATCGTCGAGCACAAAGTAAAGACCGTTAAAATCCCAACCCTAATTTTTAATGGTCAGCGCCATGGCGGTGTAGTTGACATACAAGACCTTAAATAGCAATACGTTACGTACCGTTGACTATTATCACACCAGCTCCCATGGTCATCTGTTATCATAGGACCATGGAATATGGCCTAATGTTTGATGCGTTTTCGAGGGGTCATAGTCGTTATTCTTTCCGGGTGGAGCAATAGAAATATGAACGGTGGGGCTACCTATTTTTTGACGATTAATGCTGGATCTTCTAGCATTAAATTTTGCTTGTTCGACGCAGTTTCGCTAGAGCCAACTTATGTTGGCACTATCGCCGGCATTGGTTTCGATAAAACCAATTTTACCGTCGAAAGCGCAATAACTAGCGAGCGTTTTTCGCAAGAAATACAGGCCGACGATCACCGCGCTGCAATCCGGCTTATTTATGATTGGACTCAGGAAAATATAAATGTTGATGACATAGCTGCCGTGGGCCACCGCGTTGTGCATGGCGGACCAAATTATAGTAAATCGTGTGTCATAACTGACGAGGTAATACACGACTTACACAAATTAGTCCCCCTTGATCCGGAACATCTGCCGAATCAAATAGCCATTACCGAGCAAACTCGCAAATATTTTCCGCATGCTTTTCAAATAGCCTGTTTCGATACAGCCTTCTTCCATGATCTACCGATCTCGTCACGGCTACTTCCCCTCCCCCGCAAATATGAATCTATGGGGCTGCGGCGCTATGGCTTTCATGGCTTGTCGTATACTTATCTTTTAAGCGAATTCGGCCGAATTGCTGGTGATGAAGCAGCAAAAGGCAAGATCATTTTCGCTCATCTAGGTAACGGTGCCAGTTTAGCGGCCGTACGAGACGGTAAGCCGATTGATACAAGCATGGGCTTAACGCCCGCCGGTGGTATACCAATGAGCACGCGGTCGGGCGATATCGACCCGGGCGTTATGACATACCTAACCACGCATGAGCACATTAAGCCGGACCGGCTTGGCCACGTAATTGGTTTTGAGTCGGGCTTGCTTGGTATTTCCGAAACCACATCCGACATGAAAAAATTATTGGACCTAGAAACGACCGATCCGCGTGCCAAAGACGCTGTCGACATATTTTGTTATGACGTCAAAAAATACATTGGCGCTTACGCTGCTGCTCTCGGCGGCATTAACAGCCTGGTGTTCAGTGGAGGTATTGGCGAAGTTTCGGCACCGATTAGGTCACGCATCTGCGAAGGCCTGGAATTTTTGGGCATAAGTCTGGATGCCGAGCGCAACGCCGCTTCAGCCGAACGAATCTCTGTCGATGGCAGTGGTGTCGGTGTACATGTAATTGTCACCAACGAAGCACTGACAATGGCCCGTGACATAAAAACCATCATAAGAGGAGAGCAATAATGACCGAAGATAAACCGCTAAGCCCAGACGATCTGCGCAAGTTGGATGCATATTGGCGAGCGGCGAATTACTTATCGGTTGGCCAGATTTATCTGGGTGATAACCCTCTGTTACGACGTCCACTTGAGCGAAGCGACATCAAACAATTGCTGCTCGGGCACTGGGGTACCACGCCAGGACAGAACTTCATCTACGTCCACCTCAACCGCATTATCAAGAACAACGACCTCAACATGATATACATCTCCGGTCCTGGTCATGGTGGCCCGGCATTGGTTGGCAACGTTTACCTTGAGGGCACCTACAGCGAGGTCTATCCGAACGTCACTCAGGATGAAGCCGGTATGAAGAAACTCTTCCAGCAATTCTCTTTTCCTGGCGGTATCTCCAGCCATGTGTCACCGCAAACGCCCGGTTCAATCCATGAAGGTGGCGAACTCGGCTACTCACTCAGTCACGCCTTTGGCGCGGCTTTCGATAACCCTGATCTAGTCGTAGCCTGCGTTGTTGGTGACGGCGAGGCCGAGACTGGCCCGCTGGCGACAGCTTGGCACTCCAACAAATTTCTCAACCCGCGCACTGACGGTGTGGTGCTGCCAATTTTGCATTTGAACGGCTACAAGATCTCGAACCCTACTCTTCTCGCCCGCATCGAACGCGACGAACTTGAACAATTGTTCCGCGGCTACGGCTGGACGCCCTATTTTGTGGAAGGGGACAATCCCGAACACATGCATCAACTAATGGCCGCCACACTCGACAAAGTCACGGCCGAAATTAAACGCATCAAAACCGATGCCGCCAATGTCGACCACCCCATGCGCCCGCGCTGGCCGATGATCGTGTTGAATTCGCCCAAGGGCTGGACCGGTCCAAAAACAATCAACGGGTTGCCAAATGAGGGTAATTTCCGCTCCCACCAAGTGCCGCTCAGCATGACGCCGGACCACCCCGAGCACATGCAACAACTCGACGACTGGTTGCGCAGCTACAAACCCGAAGAGCTGTTTGATGAAAGCGGTAAGCTATTGCCAGAGCTGGCCGAGCTGGCCCCTCAAGGCGAGCGCCGGATGGGCGCCAACCCGCACGCTAATGGCGGCAAATTATTGCGTGCGCTGAATATGCCGGATTTCCGCGATTACGCCCTGGACGTGCCCGAGCCAACAAAAACACACGCCAGTTGTATGTTGGCACTCGGTCCGTTTTTGCGCGATGTCATCAAGAACAATATGGAAGCCAACAACTTCCGGATTTTTAGCCCCGACGAAACAATGTCCAACAAGCTCAATGCTATCTTTGACGTAACTGACCGCCAATGGAACGCTCGTACTTTTGAAGGTGATGAATTCTTAAATACTTCGGGCCGCGTGTTCGATTCAATGCTCAGCGAACATCAAGCCGAGGGTTGGCTCGAGGGTTACTTGCTAACCGGCCGTCATGGCTTACTGCACAGCTATGAAGCTTTCATCCGCATCGTTGACTCAATGGTCAACCAGCACGCCAAGTGGCTCAAGATGTCCGAAGAATTACCGTGGCGCGAGAGCATTGCCTCACTCAACTATTTATTAACATCTCATGTATGGCGTCAGGATCACAATGGCTTCACTCACCAAGACCCTGGCTTCATCGACCACCTCATCAACAAAAAAAGTGAGACCGTACGCATTTACTTGCCGCCCGATGCTAACACATTACTGTCGACCATGGACCATTGTTTGCGCAGTGAAAACTACATAAACCTCGTCATCAGCGGCAAGCATGAAGAAGCACCACAATTTTTGAATATGCCGGATGCCATCGAGCATTGCACACAAGGAATTGGTATATGGCAGTGGGCCAGCAACGACCAAGACAGCGAACCCGATGTTGTAATGGCTTGTGCCGGTGACGTGCCAACCATGGAGACACTAGCCGCCGTGTCAATCTTGCGTGAGCATTTGCCCGAGCTAAAAATACGCGTTGTCAATGTTGTCGACCTGATGAAATTAGAGCCCGACACCGAAGGGCCGCACGGGCTCAGCGACGTCGACTACGACTCCATCTTCACTCGCGACAAACACATCATTTTTGCCTTTCATGGCTACCCATGGTTAATACACCGCTTGACTTACCGGCGCGCCAATCGCAACATCCATGTCCGCGGCTACAAAGAAGAAGGCACCATCACAACCGCCTTCGACATGTGTGTTCTCAACAAAATCGACCGCTTTAACTTGGTCATTGACACGATTGACCGCCTACCCGACCAAGGTGGCAGCAAGGGCGTGTACTTAAAGGAAACCATGAAACGCAAACTTGTTGAGCACCGCGAGTATATCAATAAAAACGGCGTCGATTTACCCGAAGTCCGCAACTGGGCTTGGCCCGGAGCAACAAGCTAGCACCCAAGGTTACAAGCTCGGGTGGGTAACGTTTCGCCTGGCGTATATGTTACTATGTGACAAATGCACGTTTTATCATCTGAGCAATTTGGGGACGACGAGCTTAGAACTCTATTTGAACAAGCCGATGATTTTCGTGATCAGCTAAACGACAACACATTACGACGTGAATTAGCCACACGACACTTAGGCAGCAAGCTGTGTACTCTATTTTACGAACCATCGACTCGTACCCGTTTAAGTTTCGGCTTTGCTGCCGACAATCTGGGCGTCCGTGTGCAAGGGACCGAAAATGCCAGGGAGTTCTCTTCCGCCGCCAAAGGTGAGACCTTAGAAGACACAATCCAAGTTATTAACGAGTACGGCGTGGATATTATCGTTTTGCGACACCAAGAGACTGGTGCCGCCGCCAAAGCCGCCGAAGTAAGCCGCGCGACGATTATAAACGCCGGCGACGGTCAGGGCGAGCACCCCACCCAAGCCTTGCTCGACGCCTACACTATACAGCACAGCCAAGGCAGGCTTGATAACCTGAACATCGTTATGGGCGGCGACCTAAAACACGGCCGAACGGCTCGTTCGTTAGCCAAGTTATTGTCGAGATATCCGGGGAACCATATATCTTTTGTATCCCTACCAGAACTGCAAATTTCGGATGACATTAAAGTCTATCTCGATCAAACCGGAACAAGTCATAGCGAAACGATAGATATGTATGAGGCACTTGGCAATGCCGATGTTGTTTACTGGACAAGGTTACAAAAGGAACGGCTGGACGATAATCTCAAACTGTCTAAATTTAAGACCCAGTCCAGCTTTGTGATTGACGCTGCCGCACTAGAAGTGCTTCCTTCGACTGCTACCATTATGCATCCCCTACCGCGAGTCGGCGAAATTGATCCGGCCATCGACACTGACCCCCGGGCTCAATATTTTCAACAAGCTGGCAATGGCCTATACATCCGTATGGCGCTGATAGATAGAATACTTAGAAGTTAATTATTAGACTCCAAGCCTCACGTCCACCATAAACGTCGGTCCGTGACCTTGTATTTTTCGTAATTTATGATAATATTTACAAATGGAAATAAATAATCTGACTGAATTTACGCGCTACTGCCAAGAGCATAGTGACGACCCAACTCTGCCCGAAACCGTAGAACTGGCTGAGCGCTGGACTCATCTTAGCAGCACCCTCAAGCGACAATACGGCGGTCAAGTAAGTGAAGAAGAATGGATCGACGAAGCTTTTAGTCGCATGCCGGACATAAAAAATGATGCGACTCCAGAGAAACTTTTACCAGTTCATGACGTGATGACTCGGTTCTGGATACACGGCGAAGCTTTTGATAAATGGTTTCGACAAAAAATAGTGGTAATCACTCAGGAACCGCTAGCCTAACAAGCGCATGAGCCGCTAACTAAAATACCCGGTTGTTTGAACCGGGTATTTTATATTAACAACGAGGCTTATTTGCGTCGTTTTGAAGCTACCTTTGAGTGGCCAAAACCAAGTACGGCTAAAACTGCCAAAATTGTTGCAGCTAATAGTGAACCTATGCCGATGTAACTAGCGACAAGCGCCATTGTGTCAAAAGCGTAGGCGTTCAAGAGCAAACCGCGAAGTGTTTCGCCGCGGAAAGCCGTCTGCACCTGAGCGGCCAATTTTGCATCTGATGGGTTAGCTAAAGAAGCCGAGCTAAGCTCAGCATAAGTTTTGCCACCGGTTGCCTTCTTCAAGTGTGCGCCAATGTAGTGGTCGGCAAATACTTCAGCCTGTGCACCAGTCAGCAGCTGCTGGCCAGCGTATTGGCTAACTGCCGTGCGGTCTGCTTCCGGCAATGCCGCCAAAGCCGCACTGCCTGAAGGCGGAAAATTAATCCTTTGCTCTGCCAATTGGTCGTGAACCTGCGTATGAATAAAGTTATGCGCCCAGAACAATGCACCCGATAGAACCACCAGAAGCACGGCTATTACTAGACCGGTTGATGAAATAAGTTTATCTAGAGTTTCCCGTTTCAATTTTTTACCTTTCTAATGTTACACAATACACTGTAGCATAAGCGTTATTTTTAGTTGTGTGATTCTTGTCAAGTTCGGGGCGATATGTGGTGACCGAAGGATATATTTGGCGTATAGTATAAATTGTGTTGGAGAGCATGAAATGACAGAGATGGCCGACAAAATTGATGAGTTTTTTTCACGATTTCCCGAACGAACTTACCCAAAGGGACAAATTTTAATTTTTGCCGACGAGAACCCGGAGTATATCTTTTATATAACTAGCGGCAAAGTAATCGCTTACGATATATCGTATCGAGGCGATGAGGTCATAACCAACATTTTCAAACAACCCGCTTTTTTCCCAATGGCTTGGGCCATAAACCGCACCCCAAACCGGTATTTTTATAAAACAGATGCCGCCACGACGCTGCGCATAGCCCCCATCGAAGAAACTCTAAACTTTCTAAAAGCCAATCCAGACGTTACGCTCGACTTGCTTGGACGAGTTTACCGGGGGATGGACGGCATACTCGGACGTCTAGTGCACCTAATGTCAGGTACCGCCAAAAGCCGGCTTTTATACGAACTACTCATCGAGTGCCGCCGGTTTGGTGATATAAAATCCGATGGCAGCTGTGTCTTAACGATAACCGAACAAGCCATTGCCATGCGTGCCGGTTTGTCGCGTGAAACAGTTAGCCGTGAAATGCGCAAAATAAAAGATGCCGGCCTGGTCAGTCTCGACAAAAATAGTCTCACTATTCACAATGTAGCCGCTATCGAATCTGATCTCGGGCATGACGCTTAGCGATAACTAATAGTTAGTGCGGTTTTATTATTTTTGTGCTGTGGATTTTTTGTCGGCATTTGACTTTCGAATCGATTGTTCACGCCGACGCATTTTTTCCAGCAATTCTTCCATAGTCATAGAATGGTTACCTTTTTACGTTTTTATTGTCGTACTTCTAGTTTTCCTCTTTAATGAACAAAACCAACTATAAAAATAAGCACTTCAAGTGTCTGTAAAAATTTTCGCTACTTAAGTATGACACTGCTCACTAAAACAAATAATGATCTTCTTCATTTAGAATGTCACGAACGCGCTTATTCTCGCGCCGCTGTTCAAAAAAATCTTTCAATCTCGACATATTCCAATTCCTCCAGCTTACAAGCTAGATTATAGAATCAGACCCTAGCTAGAGTCTGTTAGATTTTCGTAAGATTGGGACTGTTAATCATTACCTGGCGGCAATAAGGGACGATCGCCAAGGTAGGTCTTTTTTAGTAAGGCCGTCTGCAAAGTTTGTAAAACAACCTGAGCCTGCTCGTAACTCATGCCTACCTTTGCGACAGGTTGTCCATTACCCTGCGTAAACTGAATCGTCAAACCGCCCGGCGAAGTTTCTATTTGAACGCCATCGGTGTATTGCGTTCGCATGTCAATAGCCAAAAGCACCATGGTCGGCTTGTTGGCTAAATCGCCCGCCAGGCGTGCACGATCATTGCGGCTATCTTCGTAACCGGCTAGTTCCCACAATCTTACTGCCTCAGCATCCTGCATATCAAAGTGATTAATCAGCAACATCAGAATGTCCTCACTAGGTCGTTCAATGCCCTGCTCAATCCGCTCCAACGATTCGATATCAATCTCAACTGCTCCAGCCGCTTCGGCCAGACTCTCACGAATTTGCTCTCGCCAATAGCGCAGCTGGTTACCGAGTGTTCTATACGGTGTGTTGGAAGTCGAGTCTTTCACCTCTTAATAGTAACCCGACCAGTAATTTGCTTGCAAGCATGAGCGCACCGTTAAATGCTATATAATGACGATATGGATTTCCTTCAGAATGTCAGCTTGGCCAATTATTCGACCATGCAACTCGGTGGCCCTGCCGCCTACGCTTGCACTGTTCACGATCGGCCCGAACTAACCGAGGCGCTGCAATGGGCCGAGGAGCGCAACTTGCCAGTTATGATGATTGGCGGCGGCAGCAACATCGTTTGGAAAGATGAAGGATTTAACGGTCTGTTAATCGTAAACGACATCAGGCGGTACGAGCAATTTGCCGAAGATGAAACCAATTATTATTTAACTATCGGAGCCGGTGAGCCGTGGGATACCGTAGTTGAACGATCGGTTCAAGCCGGCCTAAACGGGATTGAGGCCCTAAGCCTAATTCCCGGTACGGCCGGCGCGACGCCGATTCAAAACGTTGGCGCATACGGACAAGAAATTGCCGACACTCTTGTCAGCGTCGAGGCCTACGATAGCCAGACTAAAACGTTTCTAAACATACCAGCGCAGGACTGCGCCTTTGGCTATCGAACAAGCCGTTTTAAAACTACTGACCGCGGTCGCTATTTTATAACCGGTCTGACTCTGCACCTAATGAAACAAAATCCGACACCGCCTTTTTACGGCAGCCTACAGGCCTATTTGGACGAGCATGGTATTGCCACCTTCACACCGCAAGTTGTCCGCGACGCAGTCATTGCTATACGCTCAAGTAAATTACCGGACCCGGCTCAAGTCGCCAACAATGGTTCGTTCTTTGCTAACCCTATCGTTGACGAGGGTGTTTTAGCACAGATTAATGCCGACTTTGGCGAAGTGCCGCACTGGCCCACCCGCGATGGACGCGTCAAAATCCCAGCCGCCTGGCTGCTCGAACAAGCCGGTTTTAAAAATGTACACGACGCCGAAACCGGCATGGGCACCTGGCCGGCTCAGCCGTTGGTGCTAGTAAATGAGCACGCCACTTCAACCGCTCAACTATTAGCTTTTAAGCAAAAAATTGTCGATACCGTCCAGCAAAAGTTCGGCATTACGCTCGTACAAGAACCAGAAATTCTACCCTAAAGCCAATCGATTTGGCCTACACTACTTATCGCTTGGTAGTGGGAACTTGAGAGCAAAAGCCTTTACCTCGGCGTGTAGCTTGTCTAACTTAGCGGCGTCGTCACGGTTGTCGATGGCTTGCTTCATCCATTCGGCGACAGTTACCATGTCGGCTTCTTTTAGGCCGCGGGTTGTAATAGCCGGTGTACCAAGTCGGATGCCACTTGGGCGGAATGGCGGCAGCGGATCGTCCGGTACGGCATTTTTGTTAAGCGTTAGGCCAATTTTATCGAGGGCTAATTCGGCAACACCACCGTCAATCTCGAAACTTTTATAAACATCCGCCAAAATCAGGTGGTTGCTTGTGCCGCCCGTAACCAAGTTAAAACCACGCTTCTGCATTTCGTTTGCTAGGGCATTGGCGTTCAATACAATTTGTTTAGCGTAATCTTTAAACTCCGGCTTCAGTGCTTCGCCAAATGCAACCGCCTTGGCGGCAATGATGTGTTCGTGTGGTCCACCTTGCATGCCGGGGAAGATTGCCCGATCGATAAGGGTTGGGATATTTTCGAGGGTTTTTTCTGGAGCCTTCAAGGGGTTGCCAACGACACCCTTCGACAAAATTAAACCGCCGCGCGGGCCACGTAAAGTCTTGTGAGTTGTCGTTGTAATAACATGAAAGCCATAATCGAACGGGTTTTTCGCCACACCTCCAGCAATAAGTCCGGCAATGTGCGCCATGTCAGCCATCAGCAACGCTCCGACTTCATTACCTATTTCGGCAAACTTAGCATAGTCGAGTTCGCGTGGGTAAGCGCTGAAACCAGCCAAAATAATTTTTGGCTGGTGTTTGCGGGCTAGCTCACGCAGCTCATCGTAATCAATCTCACCGGTGGCCGGATCTTTCATCTTGTAGCGAATGAAGTTGTAAAGTTTGGCACTTCGCGTCACCGGCGCGCCATGCGTCAGGTGGCCACCGTGGCCAAGATCCATTGCGAGCACCGTATCGCCCGGTTCGAGCCAGGCCGTGTAAACCGCTTCGTTGGCCGGTGCGCCCGAGTGAGGCTGAACATTGGCATGGTCAGCTCCAAACAGTTGTTTAGACCGATCGATCGCCAGCTGCTCGACTTGATCGGTAAATTGTTGGCCGCCGTAGTAACGACGTCCCGGGTAACCTTCACTGTATTTATTCGTAAAGACGCTGCCCATGGCCGTTAGTACATCGCTCGATACATAATTCTCGCTGGGGATAAGCTCCAACCCCTCGCGTTGGCGCTGTACTTCGCCTTTTATCAAATCTTCGACAATTGTGTCGTCCATAACATCACTCCCTCATACCTATGGTTAATACAAAGTATAAAATACAGTCGGAGAAGTAGCTAAATCATACTTTATACTAGCACGCTTTAGCAGTATTATAAGTGCAGCCTTCAAAACAAACATCTTGACGTTTTATATCAAATAGAGTATACTTCTTTAACAATGAGTCATACAAACGAGAAAATAGGACAACTAATTGCTCAAGTAAGACAAGATCGTGGCCTTACTCAGGCAGAATTTGCCCGCAAACTTGGCACCAGCCAATCGGCTGTTAACCGCATGGAAAAAGGTAACCAGAACCTCAGTCTGGACACACTCGGCCGCATTAGCGATGCCTTGCAGAAGCCGATCATAAGCCTAAACCCTGGCTCGATTAATCTTCGCATCTCCGGCGGCAAGGAGTTAAGTGGCTCCATCAAGTTAAAAACCAGTAAAAACGCTGCCGTAGCCCTACTGGCCGCAAGTCTACTTAACCAAGGCACTACCCGCCTTAAGAACATTGCCCGCATCGAAGAGGTCAACCGGCTCATCGAAGTACTTCTAAGCATGGGCGTATCCGTAAAATGGGTCGGCACCAATGACCTCGAAATTAAACCGCCCGCTCGGCTAAAGCTTAAAGAAATGGACGACGAGGCCGCTCGCCGCACCCGTTCTGTCTTGATGTTCATCGGACCGCTAATTGGCCGTTACAAATCGTTCCAGATCCCTTACGCCGGTGGCTGTGAGCTCGGTCGCCGTACCGTTATGCCCCATTTGTACGGCCTAGAGGAGTTTGGCGTGTCGGTCGATACCGTAGCTGGTCATTACGACGTAACCGTCAACCACCACCTGCCCACTCGACCAGTTGTGCTTTATGAATCCGGCGACACTACTACTGAAAACATCTTGATGGCCGCTGCCGTTACACCGGGTGAGACGGTCATTAAAATGGCCAGCGCCAACTACATGGTGCAAGAGCTTTGCTACTTCTTGCAGAAGCTAGGCGTTCGTATCGACGGTATTGGTAGCAGTACTTTGCGCGTCCAGGGTCTAGCCGAAATCAAAAAGAATGTCTCGTATGAGCCAAGTGAAGACCCCGTCGAAGCTATGACTTTCTTGGCGGCTGCCGTTACAACCAACTCATCGATTACCATCGAGCGAGTACCAATTGAATTCATGGAACTCGAACTGCTTAAACTTGAAAAAATGGGCTTGCATTACACATTGACGAATCCGCAAAAAGCCGCCAATGGCCACACCGATCTTGTCGATCTAACTATCGAAAAACATAACGGTGGCCTAAAAGCACCCGCCGAAAAAATTCACCCCAACGTCTTCCCTGGTCTCAACATGGACCATTTGCCCTATTTCGTGCCGATTGCCGCCGTCGCCAAGGGCAGAACACTTATCCATGACTGGGTTTACGAAGATCGTGCCCTAATGTACACCGAAATGAAAAAGCTCAATGTCGACCTGGAATTAGCCGACCCACACCGAGTATTCGTTAATGGTCCGACCCGCTTCAAACCGGCCGACCTGGTCGCGCCCAGTGGCATCCGCCCGGCAGTTATGTTGTTAATCGGCATGATGGCCGCCCCGGGTGTCTCGACTTTGCGGAACGTTTACACCATCAACCGTGGTTACGAAGACTTGGCCGAGCGCCTTAACAGCCTTGGCGCCGACATCGAAGTTATTCACGAAATCTAAACAGTCTTTCAATCTGTTATAATAGCCCCAGCCACTCCTAGCTATATGAAAGCACGGAGCGACACGCGGGTGTCGTATAGCGGTTATTATCCCAGTTTTCCAAACTGGTGATCGGGGTTCGACTCCCCGCACCCGCACCAGCCTCAGCCTACTTTCTACAGAAAGTGAGTCGAGGCTGATTTTTTAATTTCAGAGGGTAAGCGCATTCAACACATTCGGTCTTTAGATTACTTTGACATATACTTGCAATAACAAAAAACCAGGCGTATCATAAATTCAATTTTATAACCGGGCATAAAGCCCTACTTTAGGAGTGATGTATGAGCATCGAGGAAAACATGAACG
>DAIESS010000065.1 GCA_027346135.1 Candidatus Saccharimonadota bacterium | reverse complement strand
GTTACGGAGTTGAATCCATCCGGCGCCGTTATAAACACTTTCGCTACCGGATATCAACCTTACAGCATAGCCATAGACTCGGCGGGAAACGTATGGGTTACGAATTACGGGAATGGAGCCTCCGGAACGGGCGCGGCCGACAGCAACGTTCAGGAGTATGTCGGAGCCGCTAAAGGGCCGCAGTATTTCCCATATTCGGGGCCGCAATGGCCGGGCGCTGAGTAACAGCTCTTTTTAACTTAACTTAACTTAACTTAACTTAACTTAACTTAACTTAACTTAAACATTATAATTTAGGTGAACTATAATGAAAAGAAAAGAGGACAAGAAACAAGCATGCTCGATATTGAAAGGAAAATTTACGCGCAGGGATTTTCTTAAATATACCGCGGGGACGATAGGATACATTTCTTTAGCTTCCTTAGGATTAGGTTCGCTGTCAGGATGCGGCAGCAGCGGAGGGTCGCAGACGCAAATACAAAGTTACCCCATTGACCCCAATGTTCAAACTACGCTTCAAAGAATGCTCTCTTTCCCCATA
>DAIESS010000064.1 GCA_027346135.1 Candidatus Saccharimonadota bacterium | reverse complement strand
AACTGCTCGAAAAGAACGGTTTCGACAAGGACTGCCCGATCATCCGTGGTTCAGCTACCAAGGCTCTCGATGGCGATGCTGCTAACGAAGATGCTGTTATGGAACTCGTTCGTGCAATGGACGACTTCATTCCAGAACCAAAGCGCGACCTCGACAAGCCATTCTTGATGCCTATCGAAGACGTCTTCTCGATCAAGGGTCGTGGTACGGTTGCCACTGGTCGTATTGAAGCTGGTATCGTTAAGATCAACGACGAAGTTGAAATCGTCGGCTTGAAACCAACTTCAAAGACTGTTGTGACCGGTATCGAAATGTTCAACAAGCAGCTCAAGGAAGGTATTGCTGGCGATAACGCCGGTCTCCTCCTCCGTGGTATTGCCAAGGATGACGTTTCTCGTGGTCAGGTTTTGGCCAAGCCGGGGAGCATCAAGCCGCACACGCGATTTGAAGCGGAAGTGTACGTGTTGTCGAAGGAGGAGGGTGGCCGTCACACGCCGTTTTTCAATGGGTACCGCCCGCAGTTTTACTTTCGGACCACGGATGTGACGG
>DAIESS010000063.1 GCA_027346135.1 Candidatus Saccharimonadota bacterium | reverse complement strand
TTACGCTAATTTAAACAAAGATATTATAGCTGTGAGAGCAGGTTTATACTGGCGTTTAATGCCAAAAACGTCATAAGAACTTTAACATTTGATTAACTAAAACTCACGGATCGAGGTTAGCTAATCGGCAGTCAACAAGTGTCTAAGAGTTACACTTAAAATTACTCTGGTTCATTGTTTAAAACACCTCCCAAAACTCCACCTCACAAGTCTCTTTTTAGGTTCTTAAAGTTAGAAGTTATAAGATTTTTAAAATCTTTTTTTTATCTTCTGTACATACGATTTGAACTTAACTATAAAAACAAAAATTTAAAACAAAAAGTTGGCTGCTGATTAGGTGACCTTGCAAAAACAAAAATAAACAAGCAAAATATACCCATCATGGAACAATATCACGTCGCTGTTTTAAAAAAAGAAATTTTAGATTTAGTTAACCCTCAAAAAGACGAGAGTTATTTAGATTTAACGGCTGGATACGGTGGTCACGCATCAATGGTGATGCAAATCACTACCAACTATCAATCGAGTTTTTTGATAGATAGAGATCCAACTGCTTTTG
>DAIESS010000062.1 GCA_027346135.1 Candidatus Saccharimonadota bacterium | reverse complement strand
GATGTCCTATTTATTCTGCTTGATAATGCCATCAAATATAGCCCCGAAAAGAGTACCATAAAGCTTCAGGCACACCGCAGGGGCCACCTTGCAGAAATCACCGTGTCAGATACAGGCCCCGGCATTGCAGCTAAAGATCTCCCACATATCTTTGACAGATTTTACCGGGCCGATACATCACGCAGTAGCCAAAACGTTGCCGGACATGGTCTGGGACTCTCAATAGCACAACGCATTCTGCAGGCACATAGCGGCAGTATAACCGCCGCAAACAATGCCGATAAAGGCGCTGCCTTCACCCTTACCCTACCCCTCGCGTAATCATTCTCAATCTGTTATAATGACGCTTTGCGCGCCCGTAGCTCAGTGGATAGAGTACTTGGCTTCGAACCAAGGGGTCGTAGGTTCAAATCCTGCCGGGCGTACCATACAAAAGAGGTCAGCTAGTCTGGCCTTTTTTGTATGGTGTGTATTGAGAGATTTGAACCAACGACCTGGCGCACTCGCCAGCAGTTTTCAAATCCTGCCGGGCGTACCATGAAAATGCCTCAACATACGTTGGGGTGTTTTCATGGTCAAACCTACCGAGATGAACCTACGACTGCAACTTTGTTGCAGCAGTTTTCAAATCCTGCCGGGCGTGTCAAATTACAGAGTTCGGGGAAGAGGTCGATTTAATTTGTGCC
>DAIESS010000061.1 GCA_027346135.1 Candidatus Saccharimonadota bacterium | reverse complement strand
CCCTGAATGAGGCCACCGCTATTCTGTAGAAAACCAATACTGCCACCATTCAACACGCCTTGCTTAGTGCCAGATATGGTCCCAGTGTTGCTCAGGGTGCCAATGCCACCGGTAGCAGAAACTTGGCTGACGGCTGCCGAAGCCCCACTAATGGTGCCCTGGTTGGCCAGCGTTCCGGAGATGGTGCCGCCGGGTATCAATCTGACCTGACTCGTGCCACTGCCGGTAATGGTGAGGTTGCTGATACTGCTGCTGATGTATTTTGCGGTCGCCGCGTCGGTAAGACCGGGAGCTAACACGCCCGCCCCCACCATCAAAAGGGGTACCGCCGGCTGCAATACGGCCAGAATCTGTCGCAGGAGCAGGCCCAGGGCCGGCACCTGATTCTTATCCACCGCCGGAGCACCTCGCACCCCCGCACCGACCACCCCTCCGGCAGCGCCCCCGCCGGTCTTGGCCAACTCCGAGGCGACCTGCAGGCAGCCGAGGGCACGGTTAAAAATTAAACGGTAGGTTGCGTTCATGCTTCTTTTTCTCCTGAGCGACAGCTTGCAGCAATAGTGATTGCTTATGAATTTGCGCAAACTGTAACAAATTTAGATACGCTTGTTGCGTTTTTTGACCGTTACGCAAAAATCATTTACCATACATAATATTACATGACACATTGAGAGCCGTGTGGATGCCTGCGAACGAAGCGGTGCTAACAATTCGCCTTTTGGGAGACATGGAGCTACGTTGGCAGGCGCGTTCCCTACCGTTACCGCACCGTACGGCACGACGGCTCCTCGCCTATCTCTGCCTGCACCCTGGTCGTATCCATAGGGCGGAACTGGCAA
>DAIESS010000060.1 GCA_027346135.1 Candidatus Saccharimonadota bacterium | reverse complement strand
GTGTTGTAGTACTGGTTTTGCAATTTTAAGTTCTCATTCTTGAGGTTTTGGATGGCAGTTTGCTGCCGTAAAGCCGAGATTTGGCGCTGCAGCTGATAGTTGCTTTCGATGGCCTTAACGCCGCTCCAGCTAATGAGTAGCACGATGATCACGAACAAAACCTGCCCGGCAAAGCGAACGTCCTGCAAACGCAACAGAAAACTGTAGACATAGCGGGCATACATTTTTATTTTTGCTTGGCTTATCATAATAGTATGTTACCAGTATATCGTGCCATGCGAATCTGGTATACTTTACCCTGTTGCATCCCTTAGGGAAAAGAAAATAGGGCAACATCCGGATTGGGGGTGTAGCTCATCGGTTAGAGCAGGCGGCTCATAACCACTTGGTAGTAGGTTCGATTCCTACCACCCCCACCATTCTGAAGGCCCCACGAAAGTGGGGCTTTTAGAATGGTCGTAGGAGTCGAGCCGTCAAGCGAGCAGCGCGAGCGAAGGTTCGATAGCAAGGAGCACGCGCAGAAGCTAGCTTCGAGCATGTGACGCAGATATACAGAGTATTCCTACGCCCTTACCCAAAAATTGCCCCTAGCTGAGCGGATAAAGGACGGGGGTCCGCCTTCTTACCTCATTATGCTCGCGGCTGACGGCTGCCAACGGTTGCTAACCGGGCGATTGCCCAGATAACCAAGGCATAAACCACCATGGCAATGAGCGTCTCAAATTCAAACCGGCTAACGCCAAACTGTTCGCGGTAATTAAACAAGCCGAAAAACGGCGAGACAAACGGGTGAGTAACGCCGTAAATGAAATCGGCAAAACCATTGTTACGGTTGGCACCCAAAAGCGACAACAAGAAACGAATCGCCAGCAAACCTAGTAAAATGCCACCCAAAAGATAGATAACGCGTTCGGCAACCGACATGCGATATTCGGACGCTGGACTCACCGGTACATCGGTCGTCGTCTCGGTGGTTCGAACGGGTTCTTCGTGTACTTCTCGATATACTTCTGCCATATATCGCCCTCCTATTTAGCTACATCATAAGCGTAACAGCCCTACAAGTAGATGTAAGTAGGAAAACTTACAGAGGTTAATTAAGCATTCGAGGTGAATTATAGGGCAGCGACCGGCTGCAAGATCGCCAACAGCTCTTCGGTCGTATCGGCCGCCATCAGTTGTTCGCGTAACTCCTTGGCGCCATCAAAGCCATTGATGTATATCTTGCAGAATTTGTTGAGTGTCTTTATGTTGCGCTCACCCGGCCGCCAGGTAGATGCAAACAATTCAACTTGCCGCTTATACAGATTGATTCGCTCGTCTTTAGTCGTCTCTTCCCACTTTATAGGTCCGTCCTCTAAAAAGACGAAGGGGTTATGAAAAACGCCCCGGCCGATCATGATGCCGTCTAAGTGATATTGAGCGGCAAGCGCCTGGCCATGCACGTAGCTTTCGACATCGCCGTTACCAACCATCAGCGTATCAGGGGAAAGCTCGGCGGCTTTTTGAGCAACCTGACCAATGAGATCCCAGTGCGCCGGCACCTTACTCATTTCTTTGCGGGTTCGTCCATGAATAGTTAACATGTTAAGTTTTTTGCCTAACAAGAAGTCGAACCAGGTCATGTCGACCGCCGAAAAGCCTAGGCGCGTCTTAACGCTGAGCGGCAGACGCCCAGCTAAACCTTCGCGGGTCGCCTCAATGATCTCATCGGCCAAGTCCCTGTTTTCGAGTTTGATAAGCGCACTGCAGGCACCGTTTTGGACCTCGCTCTTGGCCGGACAACCCATGTTAAGGTCGACCCCAACAAAATTACAGCCTTCCGGCAGACCCATTTCGCGGGCCAGCGAACCGTCAGCTATCTGCGCAGCAACCGCTTTGAAGTTCTCCGGTTTCAGACCCCATAACTGCGCCACCAAGCGGGTCTCACTCGGTACGAAGCGGAGTTTTTTAAGAAGCTTGGGGCGCCCCTGGCTCAT
>DAIESS010000005.1 GCA_027346135.1 Candidatus Saccharimonadota bacterium | reverse complement strand
CCGCTTATTCGACCTGGCGTGCTACTACAACAAGGGCAACCCGCACCACAACGAGACCATGCTGGTGTTATTTGACCACACTATGCAATATTCTCAGGACGAGCAAGCGGTTAGCTTTATCGCCCTTAGCGTTCACGAACTGCGCACGCCGCTAACCTTGCTGCGCGGCTATATTGAAGCTTTCGAAGACGAGCTGCACGACCAGCTTACGCCGGAATTTAGAGATTTCATGTTCAAGATGAACGCCACAGCCCAACAGCTCACGGCTTTTGTTAATAACATCCTAAACGTGGCCCGCGTCGACGGCGACCAGCTAGTACTCGAATTACACGAGGAGAACTGGAGCAACATCGTCCGTAACGCCGCCGATACGATGGCCTTACGCGCCAAAGTCCGCAATATTACCATCGAGTACAGCATCGCGCCGAATCTACCGACCGTCGGAGTTGACCGCCTCAGTATTCACGAAGTCCTCAACAACTTAATCGATAACGCCATCAAATACAGCGGTAAAAGCAATCGAATATTGGTGAGCGCCCGCCTGAACTCCGACGGACTGGTCGAAACCACCGTCCAAGACTGGGGCGTCGGCATTCCGGCCAATCTGATGGGCAATCTGTTTACGAAGTTCTACCGTGATCACCGCAACCGCAACCAAATTGGCGGCACCGGCCTGGGCTTATACCTCAGCAAATCAATCGTCACCGCTCATGGTGTAACGTCTGGGTGACTTCAAAGGAAGGTGAGGGCAGTACCTTTGGCTTTACGCTGCAGCCCTACGCTCAACTGACCTCCGAGCTCAAGAATAGCGACAACCGTGAACTCGTCCGCGGTGCTCACGGTTGGATTAAAAACCACTCGCTCTACCGCCAATAAAATCACCTGGCCAATACCAAGGTTATGCCATATGACAACTTCTTGCTAGAATAAGCTCATGCAACCATCTAACGGTAAACGCGTCTTATGTATAGAAGACGAACACTTTATTAGCGAACTATACGTCCGAGCCTTAACCAAAGCCGGCTACAAAGTCGATGTTGAACTTGACGGCGGTGAAGGTCTCAAAAAAGCCCAATCTAACAATTACGACGTTATTTTGCTCGACTTAATGGTGCCGAATGTGACCGGCATCGAGATCTTGCACGCCTTGCGCGACCCAGCTCAAACGCCAGAACTAACCGCCAAGATCATCATCACGACCAATCTCGAGCAACGCGACGACGTTCGTGCCGACATTGAAAAACAAGCCGACGGTTATCTCGTTAAAGCCGAGATAACGCCTAACGAGCTAGCCAGCATCCTCAACAACATCGACTACGACGCTTAAAAGTCGCTAACCGCGCCGCATAGACGATGCTTGGTTGTACAAATCAAGCATACGGTCGATTATGTTTGTGGCGTGCGCTGCACCCTCTAGGAAATACTGAACATATGAATCGCGGTCGGCCTCACGGTCGTATAACAATTCCGCCACAAGTGTTAAGCCGGCGTAAAGGTCCTTTGTGTCCTCGTCCTCGCACAATTCTTTGGTAACATTACCATACAAATTTAGTCGTTCCTGTGTTTCCCGCAATGACTCTTCGATGTCATCGTCTTCTTCCATCTCTATCTGAGTCAACATTCGCCGACGCATAATCGGTGGTAAAAACCGATAATAAGCGTGGGTCAACATCAACTCACCGGCATAAAAGGCGAAATGATTATCAATTGGGGCGGTCTCATCGGTATATTGACGAACAGCCGTAAATTGTCGTGACATCTGCCGATAATAATTTATCAGGGCAGAGGACTTCTCCATACGGCTCAGTACATCACCCGATTCATCCTTTTGGACAACCTTGGAGCCGCGATAACGCCGCTCTAAACCAAGCATGTTAGTGCGCATTGCTTCAGTGTCTGGATACGCCCGCAACTCTTCTATGATTACATCCGTAGCACAGAGAGGCCTTTCGACGTACTCCTGGGGTGGAAATAGTCGTCCTTCCATATGCCTTAAGAGTACTCATGTGATAAATATTTTGCAAATTTACTACAGAAGTGTTGCTGATTACATATCAACCTTACTGTTTGCTTATCGTGCAATTACATGATAATGTTTTGGCAAGTTGGAGTAACTCACTTCGGCTTAACGCATCAGGCAATACAAACACAGAGGGATGTGAGCATCATGCGCTTCAAGGGACGCATCGCCTTGGTGACCGTAGCCGTCATGGTTGGTCTCGGCACGACAGCCTGTTCGGCTGGCGCGCCCGCCACGGGTAACGTTGGACAGAAGTTAAACCTGGCTGACGAGAACGTCCGCAGTACCGCCGGGGCAACCACGCAGCCGACTCAGGCCAGTACCTCGTCCTCGGCAACACAGGACAGGTCCCGACCCAAAACAACGGCAACCGCTCGGCCAACAACCAAGCGCGCCAAGCCGTTCTCCTGTGACCCACGAGAACTCGCTCACGCCGTTGCCGGCATCTGCGTCAACCCGAAGGACTTCGTGACGGTGGATCCGCACCCGGGTAACAAGGCCATCATGCCTTACGTCAACAACTCGATGTGCAGCCCGCCGGCCATGAAGTCCAACGACTCGGCAACGTCTATGATCTGTCTTCAGCAGATCCTCCGGAACGTTGACGGGTCACGACTCAGCGTCACCCCGCTCAAGAACGACTGTCTAGCAGTCAAGGTCAGCGGCACCGCCGAGGTAGACGTCAAGATCTGCCCGGACGCTTCGGGGCAATGGTCAGTGCTGCAGCACTGACCCAACGGCGGCGGGACCTCGCACTATGAGGTCCCGCCTCACCCCCGCCACACTCTCTCCGTCATATTGCCTGATGCTTTTTCATTTTTAGCCACCGCACCACCATATCTCCCGAATTTATAGGACAAACCTATAAACGAATAGGGAACAGGGGTGGTTTTTTCATGTCACTAGTTCCGAGCAAAGGGCTAAATCGGCCCAAAAACTACAACGGTGAATGTAAGGAAAATCACTAGCCGAGCCGACGGGCAACCAATATAATAAGACTTAAGCCATGGGCGGGCTTCCTTTTTAGAAATGGATTCCTCCTCTCAGACTTTTAAACACTTTGGCAATCACACTTCGGTCACTGTGCGCCACCATATTCAACTCTATTGGGTCACTAGCAGCGCTGAGAACGGCAGCCCCGCTTTACCTCGATAGGTTCTCCTCACTCCGTTCGCTGACAGTTAGTACTGGTGCAGCCCTCTTTTTATGAACTTTTTTAGGAGACAACGAATATGGAAAACACTCGAATTTCTTTTCAAAACAAAAACCGCACCATCAACCGCGAAGTCGAGATAACAGCGCTGGCTTTTCAGCGCCGACCAGGGGGGCGCGGTACCCAAGGCTACCCGCGCCGGATGGTCTGGAACGACCGCGAGGTCAACTTCGTCGACCTGGGCATGCACTACTTGGTGCAGACCGGCGATGCTCTCGTCAAACTATTCGACCTGAGCGACGGCAGCAATACCTATCGCCTACGGCAGGCCGACAACCGCTGGACTTTAGTCGGCATGAAGGCGGGTAGCTAGACCATGGACAACGAAACCTACATCTACCAAGATGCGTCGCCCGGCGATGATCGTACGGGTGTCAGCATACACGCCGGCTTTCCCAATCCGGCCGCCGAGCGCGGTCCGGGCACGATGACGCTCAGCCTCAATCAGCTACTCGTCCGTCACCCCAGCAGCACCTTTTTCTTCCGTTTGCGCGGCCGTAGCTGGCATGAGGAAGGGATTTTTGATGGTGATATCGCTGTCATCGATCGAGCGGCCGCACCCCGACCGGACGACCTAGTTGTTATCTGGCAAGAGCAGGGTTTTACGCTCAGCCGCTACAAAAGCGCACCGCTGCACACCACCAACTTCGGCGTCATCACCAGCATCATCCACCAATACCGCCAAGATAACGCCAAATAGGGAACTAGCCATGCCACAACCACTGTTTGCACTTGTCGATTGCAACAATTTTTTCGTTAGTTGCGAACGTCTCTTCCGGCCAGATCTCGAAAACCGCCCAGTCGTAGTCCTCAGCAGCAACGACGGCTGTGTCGTCGCCCGCAGCAATGAAGCCAAGGCGCTCGGCATACCCATGGGAGCGCCCGGCTTCAAGTACCGCGACTTGTTCCGACGAGAAGGCGTCGTGCAATTTTCGGCCAATTTCGAACTGTACGGCGACATCAGCAGCCGCATCATCAGCTTGCTCACCGCCATCACCCCGCGGACCGAGGTTTATTCGGTCGACGAATCTTTCCTGGATTTATCGGCGCTCGACATAACCGATTATCAAGCCTGGGGCAGGCGAGTTCGGTCGGATATAAGGCAAAAAGCTGGCATCCCCGTGTCGGTTGGCATTGCGCCCAGCAAAACACTCGCCAAATTAGCTGCCGCCCGCAGTAAAAAAGAGGCCGAGCTGGAAGGTGTTTTAGAGATCGCCGGCTTAGCGGCAGGGCAGAGCGACTTATATCTTAGCCGCACCGCCATCGAAGACGTCTGGGGAGTCGGCCGACGACTAGCGCCACGTTTGCGCGCCAACAATATTGCCACTGCACTTGATCTGAAACATTTGCCGCTGCCACGGGCCGGGCAACTAATGGGCGTGCACGGGCGACAAATGGTACTCGAGCTAAATGGTACGGCCTGCTTACCATTTACCCCTGAACACCAAGCTCATAAAAGTATTATGCGCGGGCGCACTTTCGGTGAAGAAACCGGTAGCTTCGCCGTTCTCGAGGCCGCCATTACCAGCCTAACGGCCGCAGCCGCCGTCCGGTTGCGCCAAAACAACAGCCTGGTCACAACTGCCGGGCTATTCGTCGCCACCAGCCGCCACAAACCGGGCTATCGTCGGCTGGAAGCGACCGTACACTTCGCTGTCGCTACGGCCGACAGCGGACAATTGGCGGCCGCACTGGTTCAGGCTCTCAAAACCGTTTATCAGCCCAACCTCAAATATTACCGAGCCGCCATTTTACTGCCCGAACTCATACCAAATACAGCCGTCCAAACCAGCTTGCTGGACGATACCGACCCGAAACAATTTACGGCCAGCCAGCGCCGTATGGAGGCCATAGACAACCTGAATGACCGCTACGGCAAACAAACCGTCCGCTACGCTGCCGAGGATCTCAGCCGCTCGTGGCAGCCCAAAAAACACTTAATCAGCCCTCGCTACACCAGCGATTGGCAAAGCTTGCCGGAAGTTAGTTTAGACTAGAACCAACCACGTGAAGTATCAATTTCGCGGGTCCACTCGCCCGGGATTGCGGGGTAAGCAGGAGCTTGCTCTAATGGCTCGGATTGCTCCTCAACACCGGCGGCAGCCCCCAAAAAGTGTATTTCGTCAACACTAGGCGTCCGCCGAACAGCTTCTGGTTGCGCCTCCCCTGAATTTTGTTCAAATTGTCCCATAAATCTCCTCCTATATTCCTCAAAAGCCACTAACCGACTGCGATTATCTTGCCACCAGCCAGCGTAGGCACCGCCTCCACCTCGCGCTGATCAATCACATACGTATCGTTCGAACCGGCATCAACAATCCGCTCCACGCACAACCGGCCAAATTGCTTTAACTGCTCGTCGTCGAGCGGCGGCCGCACCGTCCAGTACTCCGACGAAACACCACCAGCCGGCATTAGACCCTTGGGCAGTCTTTCGACATCTTTGTTATGCTCCGCCATAAACTCCCAAAATTCAGGTTGACGGAACATATCTGTCGCGCTGCGGCTAGCACCGATGACATCAATTGATTCGGCTGCAAAATTTTCTGCTCTGTAAATACGTACCCGACAATCTGCCATAAAAGCTCCATAATTTACACGTAGTCACGATACTACACCCGTTAGAACCTAAAAGACAGTAAGAATGGCAACAAATTTTTGACACCATAAGAAGTATATGTAATATGTTATAATCTGTTGTTGTCAATGAATAGCTTTGATTTTACCGAAATTGGTCTAGAAAACCGTGACAAGCGCGTTTACGAAGCCCTGCTGTCTAAGCCGCAAAGTTCGTTGCGCCAGCTGGCCAACGATACCGGCATTAACAGGGGTAGCGTCTACGAGTCGATCAAAAGTCTGGTTGAACATGGCTTGGTTGGCTCGATCGAAGTCGGAAAACAGCGCCGCTACATCGCCAGCGACCCCTTAAGCATCATCGAGTTATTAAAAGAGCGGCAACAAAGAGCTTTAGCTGCCGAGCAGCTAGCCCAAGCCTATGCCACCAGCCTGCAAAAACAAGCCGTATCGACAGAAGTGGCACCGTTTGCCACATTTTATGAAGACAACGAAGGCATCGCCGCCATTTTACGAGACGTGATTGCCACCTGCAGTAATCTGGATGGCCGACCATACCGGGCCATATCAACCCGGCGTTTCCGCCAATATCTCTATCAGAATTTTCCTAACTTTACTCAGCGTCGTATCGCCGAGGGCATCGAAGTCCGGGTTATAGCGGTCGGTCAGGGCGGCGAGCAAGACCCGCGCTCAGAACGCAAATGGTTGCCGGTGACACGCGGCGAGGAACCAAACTGTTACACCATCTTGTACGGTGACAAAACAGCCCTAATTACCATGAACGAGCAGAATGTACTATCGGGCACTGTTATCGATAATGCCGGCATCACCAGCCTGCAAAAGGAACTTTTCGACCGGTTATGGCAGACGTTATAAACATCGACGCCATCGTCCGTGCTCATCCGCTCATTTCGGACCAAGTTTCGACCGAGCAGGTGAGCACCATCTTGCGCGAGCTCGATCACGTCCTGGCCCATGGCCCTGACGGCGACATCGTCGAATTCGGCTGTTACATCGGTACCACCAGTCTGTTCATTCGCCGTCTGCTCGACACGCGCCGTGAAAATCGAAGTTTTCACGTTTATGACTCTTTCGCCGGGTTGCCGCCGAAAACCATCGAAGACGCCAGCATTGCCGGCGATCAGTTCAAGGCCGGGGAGCTGAGCGTCAGCAAAAAACAGTTACTGCGCGAGTTTAAAAAAGCCGGCCTGGCCGCGCCGGTCATTCACAAGGCCTGGTTCAACGAGTTGTCCGACAGGGATGTACCCGCCAAAATTGCCTTTGCCTTCTTAGATGGCGACTTTTACGGCTCCATCATGGATTCACTCAAACTAGTCTGGCCGCGACTGCAGCCAGACGGCTGCCTTATTATCGACGATTATGCCCGCGAGGCTTTGCCGGGCGCCGCTCGAGCCGTACAGGCATTTTTGCCAAAAGAATATAGCAGCCGCATCAAAACCGTTCATAACCTAGGGATTTTGCAGCGATGAAAATACATATTGTTACCGTCGGCAAGCCCAAGTTCGACTACGCTAAAGCCGGCTGGAACGAATACTTGCCGCGGCTCGAGCGACGGCACAGCGTGCGCGTAACACACTTGGCTGACCGCTTTGCCGACGATGCCAAAAAACTCCTCGACACCACCGAGGGAAGCTTCCGTGTCGTCCTAGAGATTAAAGGCAGGGGCTTCAGCAGCGAAGAGCTGGCCGCCTTTTTGCGTGAGCGTGAACTTGCCGGCCAGGAAATATCTTTTACCATCGGCGGGCCAGAGGGTTTACCAGCCGATTTTATCCGCCAGGCCGACCTAGCTTGGAGTTTTTCGCGCCTAACATTTCCGCACGATCTGGCCATGATCGTACTGCTCGAAGCAATCTACCGCGCCGACTCAATCAACAACGGCCAGCCTTATCACAAATAATTTGGTTTAAAACTTTATGGGTATAGTTACCGAGTCATCATTCTGGGGTAAACCAGACGGGTTATCTTTTTTGAGGACGATAGTGCCGCTACCAGATTGAGCTGTCGTGTAGGTCAGCTGAACCGAGAAAGGTACCAGATTAGTCGTTTGCCAGTTACCGAGTAGGTGAGCACCTGACTGAACCACGACAGCACCAGTACTATTCTTTAGCTGAACAGGGAATTGGGCCTCGAATGACCAGTTGCCCGGTACCTCGCCGACAACGGCGACGGGGCTAGCGATGGTGGTATTCTTAGCGGGCGTAAAAACACGGACCGTTACGCCCTTAGTCGATGTGTAGGTGTAACCAACACAAGCCGGGTTTGGCGTCGGTTGACCGGTCGCCGGGCAAGCCTTGTTCAATTGAGCAGTCAACGCTGTTACTTGGTTGTTCAAGCTGGTCAGCTTGGCATTCAAATTGGTGACTTTGCTGTTGGCATCTTTAACTTGGTTGTGTTGCCAAGTGTAAATACCAAAACAGGCTGCCGCCACGAGCAGCAGGGCGATTAATGTAATCGCGAGTTTGGCCCAGATGCTCCCCGACTCTTTCATACTTTAATCGTATCCCCGCTACACCTACTCTGCAATGACTTCAGTCACTTATCAAAAGAAACCTGTATAGTCTTAGGTATGGCCAAAACATTGAGCAGTAAACTAGGGCAGCTAACGCGTAAATCTTCGTCCAGAACGGTTGAGGGTTTGATTGACAGTTTCGCCGACAAAAGTTTTGCTATTTTGTGCCTAGTATTGATGGCGATTCCGGCTCTGCCACTACCAACCGGCGGTATATCCCATCTGTTTGAGCTAATTACATTGCTAATCGCCTTCCAGATGATAATCGGCCGCCAGAGCATTTGGTTGCCACAGAGTTTGATGAAACGAAGCTTGCCTGACAAATTTCGGTCGGCCACCATACCGGCGCTGGCAAAATTCATTAAAAAGGTAGAGGGTAAGGCCCGGCCGCGGCTCAGCCCGCTAACCATCAACCCCTTATTTATTCGGTTAATGGGCGGCCTCATTTTCATCTTGGCGCTTTTTGCATTTTTGGCGCCGCCATTTTCCGGCCTCGACACTTTGCCATCTATGGGGGTAGTGTTGATTGCCTTAGCCTTAATTTTCGAAGATATAATCTTTGCTATCCTCGGCGCCATTGTCGGTGCCTTCGGCGTCGGCACGATATTGCTTCTCGGCAATCTAGCCTTCCGGCTCATATAACGGATGTGTGATATTTTATAGTGCTGTTGTGTGACAACGGTCATACTAAAACACGCAAACTTAAAAGAGGAGGGCATATGGCAGGCAATACATCTGGCGGTCAAAAGCGTGACAACACATCGAATAAGGGGAACCAATCACAGGGTACCAAGAACTCGGGCAACTTTGCTGCAGACAGGCAAAAGGCCAGTGAGGCTGGCAAAAAGGGCGCTGAGAGCCGGCACAATAACAACTCTTAGGACCAACGCTTAACTACCAAAAGAGCCGCAACCCACGCGGCTCTTTTCTATGAAGTCAACAACTCCATAACGGCGTTTACGATTTCGTCAGGATTTTTCTGTGAAGTATCGAAGCTAGCCGTATCTTGAGGTTTGTAGTATAGCTCCTCGAGTTTTGTCTTGAACTCGTCGAGCGTCTTGAACTTCCAGCCTTTTTTGGTTGGGTCGACATTGGCCAGACGATGCTCATAACGGGCAATTAACACCTCCTTTGGCGCCGTAATTTCGATGTTCAACATCTTATAGCCATGCGCTTCGGTCAGTGAATTGAGGCGTTTGAATTCCGCCTCGTCTTTGGCCGGCGGGTAGAGAAGTAAGATCGGCGTATTCCCTTCAAGTGCACCGGCTAAGGCATCAATCGTCATGTCACGACCAATTTGAGCATGCTTTTGCCAATCGTAGTCAGGAATTTGCCGCTTGATAACATCGAAATCGACCAATTGCAGCCCCTCGATTCGCTCTTGCAATAAACCTGCCACCGTTGACTTACCGGCCGTTGACGGCCCAAAGATGTTAATTAGAACATTCATACTAAGACTATAGCAAAAAGTTTTGTCACTAACCCCGTAGTTTCTCCGACTAGAGACCACCGAAACAAAAACCCGACTAAAAGTCGGGCTCTTGTTCTGGTGGGGTTAATAGGGGGCATTGAACCTAGCTGCCAGGAATCTGGTCGGTTTGCTTCATAGCATCGGCACTGCGAAGTTATGGACCTATCAAGAGGTTACATATGAGACTCTTATGCCACGTTTGAAACTAATGTACAATTGCCAATAATCAAAGAAGGAGATAGTCAGATGTTCAGTCTCGTACAGAAAATGTTAGACAAGCACAATGCAAAGTCTGAGTACTGGCAACGATTACAGCAATACATTAGCGATGACAGCTTGGACGAGAACGAAAAACAAGAGTTGGCGACGCTTGCCCAAGAACTCGGTCTCACGGACGCAGACCTAAAATATGCGCATAAGAAGGCCGCTTCCATGACCTTTAAGAGCATCGGCAGTGACAGCCGAATTACCGAGGATGAGAAAAATGCGCTGGAAGATATGATTAAACACTTTGGTCTCGAACTCAAAGATTTTAACTTTAACCAAAAGACATTCAATAAGTTTTATATTCTTGCCCAAGTCGACAATGGTGTTTTGCCCAATATTCAGAATCATGACATCGATATAATCTTCAAGAATGATGAGGCCTTGCATTGGGGCGCGGCTTCGGCACTCAAGAAGCTTAGGCGAGTAACTCAAAGGGTAAATTATGGCGGCATAACTACTTCTGTAAGGATTATGAAGGGCGTTCATTACAGGGCTGGCTCAGTAAGAGTACAGTCGGTATCTCAAGAAGTTTTAGCAACCGAGGATACAGGAGCTTTTTGGATAACCAACCAACGCATTGGCTTTAGGGGACTACGCAAAAACTTCGCCATACCAATTAATAAGGTTGCCTACTTTGAAGTCTCACCATACGGTTTAATAATAGCCAAAGAGGGCCGTGAAAAACCCTATATCATTCAACTTGAAGACTACGATGTACCCGCAGCCATACTTTCGTACATCGTAAACAATTCCTAGACGTCAGGTTTCAGGCATATCCTACTGAAGGACGATAGTCCATAAGCCGCTCGAGATTACCTGAACATACGAAGGAGTTAGGCGGTACTTAGGATATATCCGCGTCGCTTACTCGATGCAAGCATCGGTGTGAGCTCCTTGCTATCGCACCCCGTCGGTGTTCGTGCTTGCTTCGCAAGCTGACCAAAACAAAAGCCCGACCTAAGTCGGGCACTTGTTTTGGTGACCTCACGGGGAATCCGTCGTCGCTTCGCTCCTTTGGGATATCTGCGTCGCATGCTCGGAATACATTACTGCGCGTGCTCCTTGCTATCGAACGTCTGCTTGTCGCCGCTATCGCGGCTTCATAATCGGGGTTCGACACTCCATGGGAGCGTCCAGTAAAAAAGGATCACCGTTGGTGATCCTTTTTTACTGGTGACCTCACGGGGAATCGAACCCCGATTGTCAGGATGAGAACCTGGTGTCCTAACCGTTAGACGATGAGGCCATCTCTGGCATTACCAAAAATGTAACTGAGTCATCTTACCATATCTGTTAGGCTCCGTCCAGATGCCGCCAAATTGGTTGCATAATATAACCATAACCCGGATAATAGAGGTGAGTTCACGCTACTTATGGATACGCATACTTTACTAATAATTGGGGTGGGGCTGGCTGTGGCAGGAATCGTTTCGTCGGCCATCTTCCAGTATCTCCACAAAAGAGCCAACGGGTCAGGGGCGAAAAAGGCTAGCGTTCTGGCTAGCAGTTTGCGCGACGAAAAACTAAAGTCTAGCATCATCTTAAACGCCATCGAAGATGGTGTTATTTTGGTTGACGAACAGCAAGTCATCCAGCTGTTTAACCCCGGCGCGGCCAAAATTACCGGCTGGAAGGTCGAAGAGGCTCGCGGCCTGGCCTGGCAGTCGGTCCTAAAATTTGTCGACAAAAAGGGTGAAGCCATCGACGAAACGGTCAGCCCTCTGACCAAGTTATTCAAAGAAGGCGAGACTATTCGCAACAACGACGCCAACATCCTAACTAAATCGGGCAAAATAATTGCGCTGAGCTTTGTTTTTTCACCCTTGTTAGACGATCAAAAGAATGTCAATGGTGTAGTCGGCATTTTTCGAGATGTTAGCGAAGAACGGCAAGCCGAGCAACAGCGAGCCGAATTCATTAGCACGGCTAGCCACGAAATGCGTACCCCGGTCGCCGCCATCGAGGGTTATTTGGCGCTAGCGCTTAACGACAAAGTCAGCACCATCGACAGCCGAGCCCACGATTACCTTGAAAAAGCCCACGCCAGCACCCAACACCTTGGCAAGCTATTCCAAGACTTGTTAACTAGCGCCAAGGCCGAAGATGGCCGCTTAACGAGCCACCCGTCTGTCCTTGAGGTCGGTGCCTGGCTAGAACAAGTGGTGAGCGACCTGAAATTCTCGGCCGAAAAGAAGGGCTTGTTTATGGAATTTACGGTCGGCGGTAACGGCACATCCATCGACGCCCGCCAAACCGACGAAGTCACCGGCATAACAGGCAAGACCTTGCGACCGCTTTACTACACCCATGCCGACCCCGATCGACTGCGCGAAGTCGTTACCAACGTCTTCGATAACGCCGTTAAATACACTGAGACAGGCAAGGTGTCGGTTGGCTTAACTGGCAACAACCAGGTCGTGCAGATTTACATTCGCGATACCGGCCCCGGCATCCCCCGTGAAGACATCGGGCACTTGTTCCAAAAGTTTTACCGCGTTGACAACTCGGCCACTCGCACCATCGGCGGCACCGGACTAGGCCTATTCATTTGCCGGAAAATCATCGAATTATACGGCGGACGCATCTGGGTTGAGAGCGAAGTCGGAAAGGGCAGCACCTTTTTCATCAACTTACCGCGGCTCGATACCCAGAAGGCTGAACAGATGCAGGCCTCGGAGGCCAAGAGCTCGACCTTAACGCCGATTACATCGCTGTCGTCTTCATGATACAATGAAGAAAACATAAGCAACTTATAAGCAACAAACAGGGGTACGAATTATATGGCCAAGGTAATGCTCGTCGAAGATGACAATAACCTGCGTGAGATTTACGAAGCACGCTTACAAGCCGAAGGTTATAGCATCACCTCTGCCAAGGACGGCGAGGAAGCGCTCGTCGTCGCCAAAGCCGAAAAACCCGACCTCATTGTTTCCGACGTCATGATGCCCAAAATTAGCGGCTTTGAAATGCTCGACATTTTGCGCAACACCGAAGGCTTACGCGACACCAAAGTAATCATGCTGACTGCTCTTGGCCAAGCCGACGACCGGACCCGCGCCGACAGCCTCGGTGCCGACCGCTACTTGGTTAAGTCTCAGGTTACCCTCGAAGATATTGTTAAGGCCGCCCACGAGTTGCTCGAACCAGCCGCACCAACCACGCCTTCAACCGCCGCTGCCGCCGCCGAACTCAACCAACCAGCCCCAGCTCCAGCCGCTCCAGCTCCACAGATTGATGTTGCCACACCGCCAACAGTCGTGCCGGATATCGCTGTCGCCTCTGAGCCTGCTGCCGAACCGGCTGTTGCGCCAGCGCCAGCTGCACCTACGACAGAGCCGACTGTGGCTACTCCAGCCACTCCGGTCACGCCAGAACCAGCTGCTACACCAGCAGCAACTCCTAGCCCAGCCACACCAGTCACACCTGAACCAGCCTCTGAGCCGGCTGCCGTCAGCACACCTACGCCCGAGCCAGCCGCGCCAGCTCCAACGGCCGCACCAGCCACCGAACTAACACCGGCCGGACTTGAAGCTTCCGCCGATGCCAAAGTCGAAAGCAGTTCAAGCGTCGAAGAACAAAAGGAAGTTGCTTCGCAAATTGAGAGTTTTATCGAGAGTCAGACTAGCACGCCCGAAGCCGCCGCACCAAGCAGTGATGAAGCCAACACCGAAACCATGAACGCTGCCGTGGCCGATATGGTCGCCTCGGTAGGTGATCAGGGCGAGGCCGCCCCCGACTCAGCGCCAGCCGCTCCAGCCGTCGTTATGCCAGACACTCCATCGACAGCAGCCGCCAGTAACGAGCCTAAACTATCGACCGATGTTACAGCCGTCGAGGTGCCACCATCAGTCGCCGAAACCGTACCGTCCGGCCCAACTCTGCCCAAGAAGCCCTACATAAAAGCCGATGATTCAGCCGCCGACACAGACGCTGTTGCCATTGCTCACAAAAAGGTGATCACTCCCATTAACGACCCGACAGCCAAACCCGATTTAAACGAGTTGTTGGCTCAGGAAGAAGCCAAGAATATCGTCGCTAGTTCAACGCCAAGCCTATCGGACGGTCCAGCCCTGGCTACGACAACTAATCCGGCTATCCCGGAGGAAGGCCCAGCCATTGTCACACCTCAACCGGGTAACACTTTTTCGCCAACTACTTCGCCCGAAGAGTCAGTTGCCAGCTCCAACACCGAACCAGCCGCTCCAGCCGAACCAAAAAAAGATGGTTTCGACCCCAACAGCATCTCTTTGTAGTTCTCATTGGGCACGACCCAAGATTACTCGCTCAAGTGATACACTACTAGCTATATGCGCATAAACAAATACGTCGCCCTCGCTACCGGCCTCAGCCGTCGCGCCGCCGATGCCGCCATTAGCGAGGGCAGGGTACGTTTGAATGGCCAACGGCCTGGTCCAGGGGATGACGTCTCAGAGAAGGATACCGTCACCCTTGACGACCGTCCTATTACACCCGCTGTCAATACCATGACCATCATGCTCAACAAACCGGTCGGTTATGTTGTTAGTCGCAACGGGCAGGGTAGCGACACAATTTATAATATTTTGCCCATAGAGTACCGGTTGTTAAAGCCGGTTGGCCGCCTCGACAAAAATTCGTCGGGGTTATTGCTGCTGACTAACGACGGTGATCTTGCCAACAAGTTAACCCACCCTAGTTATAAAAAGACCAAAATTTACGATATATCACTCAATTTGCCACTGCAGCCCTTGCACCGGCAGATGATATCCGACCACGGCATTGAGCTCGAAGACGGCAACAGCCGCCTAAGCCTCGAACGCCGCGCTGACGGCAACGACAAAGATTGGACCGTCACCATGCACGAAGGCCGCAACCGCCAGATTCGCCGTACCTTCGGCAGCCTTGGCTATGATGTCGTCAAGCTGCACCGAACCCACTTTGGTTCGTACACTTTGGGTGACCTGCCAAGCGGTCAAGTCCGTCAGGTATAAGGCTGTCTAAACTGAAGAACCCCCGCTTGTTTTGACACCTGACGGCGTCAAGAAGCGGGGGACGAACGGACGGTCCGTTCGATTCGTATGTTAACCCATACTGAGGTTTAAAGCGTTGGGGGCGGTTGCGCTACTTGATGTGATCACCACTCATAAGCGAGCCCGACGAGACGTCGAAGATGCCACTGAGCCGAGCGGTGCCGCCGACTTCCGCGGTGCCGTGCACCCAAGCGTGGCCACTGAGCCGAGCGGTATCGCCGACACGGGCGTACCCTTCGACAAGGCTCAGGTCATAGACTGCAGCCTGACCAAAGAGGCGGGCGGTACCACCGACTTTCGCTCGGCCAGCGACAAGCACCTTGTCGCTAACCAGCGCATGCTGAAGGATGTGGGCATTACCAAACAACCTCGCCGCGCCGATAACACGGGCAAGATCCGTAACGCGGACGTGGTCCTCCAGCCGGGCATCGTCGAGGACCATAGCGAACGGTCCCACGTAGACCGTGTCCGCCACGTATGGCGACGCCGGGTCGTCACGGTTCTGGTCGGCCGGCACCCAGCCGCCGCCATAGGGGTGGCGCCGAAGCCGCTGCCCGTTGTAGAACAACGTCTCGTCGAGGTTCGCCTGCGTGAAGCGCACGCCGTCATACTGCGCCACGATCTTGCCGTCGAGCGAAGACTGCCCAGGCGGGCGCCTCTCGATCACGGCCTGCAAGGCACGCTGGACGTCGGACTCGCCGACCTGCTCGAGAGCTGTTATCAACATCTTGAGCGTCTGCGGACTGCAAGATACCTGAGCCATTTCTGACCCTCCTGTGCTGTCACATATACCTCCACGACCGTCGCGTCGATACCCTATCGCAAAATAGGAACAGCTAGAAAAAATTCTATAATCGACCAGGTGCTTTGTCAATGGCGCGACATCTGTTATAATTGAGGAACGCAGGAATATACAAGCCTGCTTGTATATTGCGAGTACCAGAAATTATCTGGTTTCGCAGAAAGCAGATAATTTATTCAAATGAGCAAAAAACTTCCCATCGTAGCTATCGTCGGGCGTGCCAACGTGGGCAAGTCCAGTTTGTTTAACGCTATTTTGGAGCGCCGCGAGGCCATCGTTGCCGACGAGCCCGGCACCACCCGTGACAGCATCATGGCTAAGGCCAGTTTCTATCCCGAAGGCAAGAAAAGGACGCCACACCGTCGAGTAGCTAACACCGAGGCAACCGAAGAACCCGACAACCGTTACGATTTCTGGCTAGTCGATACCGCCGGCATCAAAGATGCCGAAGACGAATTCGAATTCACCATCCAGGAACAAATCCTGCAAGCGGCCGATAGTGCTGACATTATCTGGGTAGTCGTCGAGGCCGACGTGCCGATCACCGAAGAAGACCGCCGCGTCGCCAAAATGGCTCTAAAGAGCGGCAAACCGGTCTTTCTGGTCGTCAACAAGATGGATAAAGCCAGGGGTCATGACCCCTGGGAAGACTTTCAGCGTCTTGGCATTAAGCCGGTTATCGGCACCAGTGTGCCACAACGACATGGCATCGATGAGCTGCTCGAAAGGCTAGTCCAGGCCATTCCTCAAGCCACTCTCGAAGAGGATGACGACCGTTTGCGTGTCGCCTTGCTCGGACGCCCAAATGTTGGTAAATCATACCTGTTTAACACCTTGGCACAAAAGCAGCAGGCCATTGTAGCCGACCGGGCAGGCACCACCCGCGATGTTAACCGCACCGTCGTTAAATACAACGGTCGCGAGATCGAACTGATGGACACTGCCGGCATCCGCCGCAGCGGCAAAATAGAGGTTGGCATCGAAAAATTCAGCGTCATACGCTCACTAGCTGCCATTGAGCAGGCTGACGTCTGTTTCTTGCTGATGGACGCCAACGAGCTGAATGTCCAACTCGACCAAAAAATTGCCGGCATGATCAAAGAGGCGGGCAAGGGCCTGGTGCTAGTTGTCAGCAAATGGGACGCCGCCGAGAAAAACGCCTTTACCCGTGACGAAATTGCGCCGCAAATCGCTGATAACTACCAATTCGTACCATGGGCACCATTAATCTTCACCAGCAGCATTACCGGCCAGAACGTCACTAAACTGTTCGATATAGCCCTAAACATCGACGAACAGCGCAAAAAACGCATCAAAACCGTCGAACTTAACCGTTGGCTTAAACAAGTCACCGACAAGCATCCGCCAGCCGGCCTCAAAAACCGCGCCCCCAAGCTTAACTACATGGTCCAAGAAGACGACAACCCCATCCCAGCCTTCAAGGTCTTCGGTTCGCACACGCCGTTCTTACACTGGAGCTACAAGCGTTACATGGAACGCGCTCTGCGCGAAACTTACGGCTACGAGGGCACGCCGGTGCAGTTGTGGTTCATCGAGAAGCACATAACGCATAAAAGCGGCGCCTCACCAACCCGTGGCGAGCCCAAGCCGCCGAGGAAAATTAAAAAGTAATGGCTTTCTTACAGAAACGACCGCAACTTGGCGATGCCGTTCGGCTCTACACTTTAGGCCAAAACAAAACCGCTCTGTTGGTTGGCCTGGGCAATATCGGTGCCGAATATGATGGCACCCGTCACAACATAGGTTTCGCTTGTCTGGACTACTTCGTAGCCAAGACTGAAGACATGTCACCCTGGATGGATAAAAAAGACTTGAAGTGCCAGCTGTCGACCGGACGAGTCGGCGACACCCGGGTTATTGCCATCAAACCGACAACTTTTATGAACTTGAGCGGTGAAGCCGTGCAGTTAGTGGCCCATTTTTATAAAGTAGCTGCCAACCAGACGGTGTTATTGCACGACGAGCTCGATATCGATTTCGGCAACATCCGCACCCGCCAGGGCGGTTCTTCGGCCGGCCATAACGGCATCAAATCAGTCACCAAACTGTTCGGCGAAGAAACCGGCCGCATCCGTATCGGCATCGGTCCAAAGCAACCACCGGAAATTGACAGTGCCGACTTTGTTCTAGCCCGCTTCAACAGCGACGAAACGGCTCAAATGCCGTACCTGAAACAAGAAGTTAACGCACTGCTTAGCGAGTATCTATTTAGCGGCCAGCTACCAGCTGACACGCGGAATTTTATTGTCTAAAACTATTCGTTAGAGCCGGCTTCGTTAGGGAAGTCAAAGCCTGTCTCGGGGTTAACGACATCGCATAAGTCGTAAATTCCTAGCGAAAACCGGTCTAGTATCAAAGCTCGTTGATAATGCCGGGCGGCGCCCAACCGAACTCTCGGGTCAACGGCAACGTATTGGCTATCACCTTCGACATCTTCATACTCTTTGGCTAATATGCGCGCAATTCGGCGAAAACTATCAGCCGTCTCAAGTGCGCTCTCAACCGTTACGACTGGTTGGACGTCGAACTTACGTTGTTCTTCTTCGTCAAAATAAACTCTGTTACCGTTAAGTTCCATTAGAATTCTCCTTGTAGATATTGAGATACCTCGTGGTTGATCACAATTCCCGCCATCTGCTGCAAACGGTGCTGTTTCCAGCGTAGCAGCAAATTCTGCATGCCAAAAGCCCACATGACCTCAGGGACAAGCGCCTGGAAACCGGCATTGTTGCATTCGTTAATCTCTGATATCACACGGTCGAAAGCCCGGCCAAGCGGCAATTGATCGACGGTTTCCTGTTTGCACGAATTCGGCAAATCAAGCACATGCCGGTCGATTATATTAAGAGAAGCCGTGTGGCCTTCAATTTTCATAATAATGTCTCTAGTTTACTAGTAGTACCCGTGTAAGATATGCCAATTATAAAACGTTATACAACGGCGTGAAATGCCGTGAAAACATCATTTCTTGAACTAAAATAGGCCTACGAGAGGGGGTGGGCACCGCTCGTAGACCTATTTTAGCAGGCGACCAGAGGTCACCTGCATACCACCCTTCAACCCACCCGAGGTGAAACATCACGTGCCATACATTAGAGAGGGCGCTGTGTCTGCAAAATGCAACCATTTAGGCTCACCGTTAACACGGGATCCCGGGGTAAAATAAATTACCGGGAGATCAGTTAAAGGGGTTAGTTTGCTTTAGAGCGCTTATGTACGAAACCGGAAGGCTTCGACAAGCGCCGTTTAGAGTAAGTGGAGGGTAACAACTTCTCGGGTGGCACGCTCTAAGGCAATCTAACAATCTGTTCTAACAGTTGTTAGAATGGGGTATAAGGTACATAAAACATTAGCGTACTAATGCTTACAAGTTGCCATATTAGCAAGAAAGTGTGATTATGTCAATACTTTATAATGATTTTATATGAATAGCAACCTGCTTACGCTTGAAGATAGCAATTATCCCGATATTTTACGGCAAATTGCCGACCCGCCAAAACAGCTTTATTATCAGGGACAGCTCTTAGATTTGCTTAAGCAGCCTCGCTTAGCGGTTGTTGGCAGCCGCAAAGTTTCGCCCTATGGCAAGCAAGTTACGACCGCACTAGCCGGCGCGGCAGCCGGGCAGGGGTTGGTGATTGTCAGCGGCCTAGCCTTTGGCGTTGATGCTCTGGCCCACCAGGCCGCTCTCGATGCTGGTGGCCTGACAATTGCCGTATTACCGAGTAGTTTGAGCCATATTTACCCAGCTAGCCACCGTAATTTGGCTCAGCGCATCCTTGATAACGGCGGGGCATTGGTTAGCGAATACGAGGCAACGCCTTCGATCCATCGTCATTATTTTATCGCTCGCAACCGGCTTATTTCAGGCCTTAGTCAGGCGACCCTCATCACAGAGGCAGCTCTCAAGAGCGGCAGCCTGCATACGGCCCGTTTTGCGCTCGAACAGAGCCGAACCGTTCTAGCCGTGCCAGGCAGCATATACAGTGAGACTTCAATCGGTACCAATAACCTCATCAAAGCCGGTGCCACACCAGTTACGGCCATAGATGACATCCTATTTGCTATGAAAATTACACCGCAAACCCCGGCTGTTAAGCTACTGCAGGGCAGTAATGAGGCCGAAACGACGCTACTGCAACTATTGGCCACCGGTGAACGCGATGGTGACATCTTACTGACAAAGAGCCAGCTGGAAATAGCCATCTTTAACCAAAGCCTGACTATGCTCGAAATTACCGGGCGCATCCGTAGTCTTGGCGCCAATCAATGGGCTTTGGCATGAGGGCCAAAGCGCTATAGCTTAGTGTATAGTTACATATATGAAACTGCTTATTTGGATCGGCATCACTGTTGGCGGCGCACTTGGCGGCTGGCTCGGAGCCATGCTTGACCATGGCAACTACATGGGCGCCTGGAGTATTCTGCTGGGTGGTGTCGGATCGATTGCCGGCTTGTGGGCCGGTTACACCTACGCTAAAAACTATCTTGGCTAGAGGTTCCAGCCGTTGAGTTCTTCGTCGGCCATGTCAATGACATGTTGAAGAGCTACTTCGGCGGGGGTTGAGAAAGTTACGACCATGGCGTCTCTGAACGAATCTTCGGGGCGTACGGTGGCCTCACGGTGTTGACGCGCTAAAACATACGACTCATTTAAATAACGGCCCATTTCACGTAACTCAATATTTCCCATAACTCTTTTTTACCTAACTAACTTAGTACTTATTTATCTTAGAGTTTTTACACTTTTTAACTTCCCACGTCAACAAAAAGAAAATAATTTTGTTTTTCGGCCAAGCTGCTGTATGATTGCTCGTTGGTTGCCCAGGAGGTGTTTCAAAAAACACACTGAGCATCTTCGCTATATAATATATACTAATGGGAATAGATGTCTAAGAACCTCGTAATCGTAGAGAGCCCCGCCAAGGCCAAAACAATTGAAAAATACCTTGGCAAAGATTTTACCGTATTATCCAGCATCGGGCATATTCGCGGTATCGTCAAAAAGACCAAAGATGGCACGCCACCAATTGACGTTAAGCACGACTTCAAGACCCAGTACGAGGTCGACCCGGAAAAGCGCAAGGTAACGGCCGAGCTCAAAAAAGCCGTCAAAGCCGCCGACACCGTTTGGCTAGCTACTGATGAAGACCGCGAGGGGGAGGCGATTGCCTGGCACCTCTGTGAAGTCCTCAAACTCGATCCCAAAACAACCAAGCGGATTGTTTTTCACGAAATCACCAAACCAGCCATCGAAGAGGCCGTTAAAAACCCGCGCACTGTTGATATGAACCTGGTTCAGGCTCAACAAGCCCGTCAAATCTTGGACCGCATAGTTGGTTTTGAGCTGTCGCCAGTCGTGTGGCAAAAAGTGCCCGGCGGCAAATCGGCCGGACGGGTCCAGTCACCAGCCGTCCGCCTGCTTGTCGAACGCGAGCGGGAAATTGCCGCTTTTGAAGGCTCGGCGACCTTTAAGGTAACGGCCATCTTTCAAGTTGGCGGCGACACCCTAAAAGCCGAATTGCCCCAGCGCTTTGACACCGAAAAGGCCGCCCAGGACTTTCTGGAAAGCCTACGGGGCGCAACCTTTAGCGTCGGTAATGTCACCACCAGCCCCGGCAGCCGCAACCCAGCTGCACCATTTACAACCAGTACACTGCAGCAAGAGGCCAACAGCCGACTTGGCTTTGGCGCCAAGGCTACCATGGCCAGTGCCCAAAAGCTTTATCAAGAAGGTAAGATCACCTACATGCGTACCGACTCAGTCAACCTAAGCGGCCAGGCGATTGCAGCGGCGACCAATTACATCAAGAGTACATTCGGCGATAATTATTCTTTGGTGCGTAAGTTTAAGACCAAATCAGCCGGCGCCCAAGAGGCGCACGAAGCTATCCGTCCAACCGATATTCGACTCGAGAGAGCCTCAAGCAACGAATACGATCAAAAACTATACGACCTCATCCGTCGACGCACCTTAGCCAGCCAGATGGCACCCGCCAAACTCGAAAAAACTACCATTACCATTACAATTTCCAGTGGTAAGCGGGTCTTTGAGGCCAAAGGTGAAGTCATCCTCTTCGATGGCTTTCTTAAAGTCTACGGGGTTAATCGCAAGGAAGATGCCATTTTGCCAAGCGTCAGCATAGGAGACAACCTGCAGCTCGATAGCGCCGAGGCACGTCAGGTGTTTGCTCGGTCACCGGCCCGCTACACCGAAGGTAGTTTGGTTAAAAAACTCGAGGACCTAGGCATTGGCCGCCCAAGTACTTATGCGACCATCATCAACACCGTTCAAGTCCGCGGCTATGCCGAAAAGGGCGAAAACGAAGGCCAACCGCGTGATGTTATCGTGCTTTCACTCGAAAACGACACCGTTAAGAGGAATGTCGTTCAAGAAAAAACCGGTAGCGACCGAGGTAAATTAGTCCCGACCGCCAGCGGCCAAGTCGTTAGTGATTTTTTGGTCAATCACTTCGACCAAGTTGTCGACTACGGTTTTACGGCCGAGGTCGAGAAAGAGTTCGATGACATTGCCAGTGGTACGTTGCCGCGCAATAAGATGCTGCGGGAGTTCTACGACCCATTCCATGCGCTTGTCGAGCAATCGGGCGATATTAAGCGCTCCGAGGTTGCCCAAGCCCGTGAGCTAGGTAAGGACCCTAAAACCGGACAACCTATCTACGCTCGCTTTGGCCGTTTTGGGCCAATGCTGCAAAAGGGCGACCAAGAGGGCGAGTCTAAGCCAACTTTTGCGCCATTACCAGCCGGAGCCAAACTCGAAACCGTTACGCTCGACCAAGCACTCGTCATGTTTAAGTTGCCTCGCGAGGTCGGCACCACCGAAGACGGACAGGTTATTAAGTCAAACATCGGTCGCTTCGGCCCATACATCGTCGTTGGCAAAACTTTCGTCAGCATCAAGCCGCTCGATCCGTTCACCATTACCGAAGCTGAAGCCCGCGAGAAGTACGCCGAAAAACTCAAAAAAGACGCCGAGAAGTTTATTGCTGAGTTTGACGGTGGTATTCAAGTCCTCAATGGCCGTTATGGTCCATATGTTACCGACGGCACCAAAAATGCCAAGATCCCGAAAGATGTCGACCCTAAGTCGATTACACTAGAAACTGCCCAAAAAATGCTGGCCGAAGCGCCAGCCGCCAAAAAACGACCCTTTAGGCGTAGTGCCAAGCGATCGACCAAGAAATAAATAGTCTTCGACTTAGTTTTGCAAATCTTTTATACCTATTGTTTGGCAAATATTTTACAACACAAAATAAGCACATGCGTCATAAATATGCTACAATAGTGTCAGTACAAAGTTCATTTGACTTTTGAAGTTTTACGTTTTATAATGAACATAAAGCCTCACTAATTTAACAGATTAAGGAAAGAGACCCATGGCAGAGACAACCAGTACAACCACGCTCGCTACCCAGCCCATCGTCAACGATATTCTTGGAGTTATCGAACGGGAAAGAGAGCGGGAAATCGTCTCTCGTCGTTTTGGTCTATTTGACCGCAAGGAAACTCTCGAGCAAATTGGTGAATTGCTTGGCATTACCCGCGAGCGCGTCCGCCAGCTTGAAAAATCTGTCATTACTCGACTCAAGCACAGTGCAGAGCAGGGGGAAGTACCTCACATTGCAGAGGTCGAGAGCACTCTTATTAGCGAACTCGAAGCTATGGGCGGCGTTGCCCGCGTCAGTGAATTAACCGGCAAGTTAGTCAATGACAACACTCGTCCTGAGCAAGCCAGGGTAGCCTTTTTAGCCCAGTTATGCCCTAAGCTTGTCGTCGTTAACGACGATGACCACTATTATCACAGCATTGCCATTAAGACATATCACGATGAGCCAACCCTCAAAAAGCAAGTTCAGAAGATTATCGATGCTATCAAAAAAATTGGCGAGCCAAAGACTATTGACGAAATTGCCCCGATCGTTGGAATCGAAGACGTTAAGCACGCCGCCGCCATTGCCGCCATCAGCAAGCAACTTGCCACACTGAACGGCCGCTGGGGCCTCGTCAAATGGCCGATGGTCAACCCCAAGAACATCCGTGACAAGATTTACGTTATCTTAAGCGAACACGGTAAGCACATGCACTTCAACGAGATCGCCGATGCCATCAAGGCCAGCGAGTTTAAGCGCAAAGAAGTCA
>DAIESS010000059.1 GCA_027346135.1 Candidatus Saccharimonadota bacterium | reverse complement strand
ACTTTGGCGAATACGCCCATGCAAAATCTCAACTTTTTGTTCACCAAACCTCCGATGATATTGCCGTTTATTTTGCCAACGACGCCGTGTCCGAGCAAATCGCCCATGGCGGCTTTGCCTCCAAGGTACGTTATTTTATGCCGCCCGGCGCGTTCGTACAGGACGACCGAATCGTTATCGACGGCCAATCTATTTGCCGGATTGACGAGCTCAAATTGCTCGGCGAACACAACTGGCAGAACGTTTGCGCCGCCATTACAGCTGTCTGGCAAATCACTCAGAACGTACCTGCTCTGCGCAAAGTTTTAACTAGCTTTAGCGGGCTCGAACATCGTCTGGAATTAGTGCGCGAAGTTAACAACGTTAAATACTACGACGATAGTTTCGGTACGACTCCGGAAACCGCCATCGTCGCCGTCCAAGCCTTCAAAGAACCTAAAGTGGTTATTTTGGGCGGCTCCGACAAAGGGGCTACTTATGACGAACTGGCCAAAGTCGTTAAAGCCAACAACGTCCGTCGAGCCTTACTCATAGGTGATGAAGCAAACCATATTCAAACCGCCCTCGAAGCGGCCGGTTTTGACGATTTCGCTCCCGGCGGCACTAACATGACAGATATCGTTGCTGCCGCCCAAGCCTCGGCTCAAGCAGGTGATATTGTGTTGCTATCGACCGCATGCGCCAGCTTTGATATGTTCAAAAACTACAAAGATCGCGGCGACCAGTTCAAGGCAGCCGTGCAATCACTCGCCTAAAAGTTTTCGCGAATCAGCCTTGTATGTGTAGAGATTGTCGAGCAGGTCGGCTCGTGCTTCGTCCATGTCCACACAGCCGGCAATAGCCGCATTGGCGACATCTTGAATAAGTGCTTCTTGGCCAGGAATTAACGGGGGTAAATTATTCATTGGCCACCCCTCAATGGTACGCCCTAGCCTACGTTCTGTAGCCGTCTTCTGGTCCTGAGCCATACTAAGACGCATAAACTCTGTCCAGAAGTCGGTAAAGCCTTCTGGGTCGAGTCGGCCCGCCTCTATCGGGTGATCGAGTGTTAGATCTGTGATTCTTCGTGCTTCTTGTGGCTTAAAACGTTCCGACATGTTTTCTCCAACTTTATCGTAAATTAATTACGATTGATTATACTACTTTTGCCCACAAGTCAACTACCTGATTTCGGCCAGGACCACACCAAGCTCACGAATAACGGGCTGCTCCGGCTGTAAAACGACGGCCTTGCCGTTCGTGGCCTCGACAATCAGTTCCTCAATCCAATGATAATGCGTGCAACCAAGCACAATTACATCGGCTTTTTGCCGGGTAATATCGTCGACTAGTTTGGTTATGGCGTTGACATCAACCTTGTTTTGCTCAATCATAAGCGCCCAATTGGAACAGTCCGGCTCCAAAACCTTGGTGTCCGGCGCGTAGGCTTCTTTTAAGTATGCATAGCGTCGGCTTTCAAGTGTCCGGGGCGTTGCGCAGACTGCAATTACGCCTGTTTTTGTTTGCTTAGCCGCCGGTTTTACCATCGGCTCCATAGCAATTAACGGCACGACGATTAGTTTACGTAATGTTTCGATCAGGTTAGTACTAACAGTATTACAAGCGATAACAATACAGACCACGCCTTCATCGACCAGCTCTTGCAGTACAGGCAACGTAAAGGCCAGGATTTCGTCAAGACTCCTAGTGCCATAAGGCACATGTTCGGCATCATTTTTAAAGATAATTTCATGCTCAGGCATGGCCAGCTTGATGGCGTTGGCGACACTCAGGCCGCCGATGCCGCTGTCAAAAACACCGATTTTCATTTTTCCTCGACAGTTAACCGAGCGGCCCTGATGACATTTTCAAACAAAGCACAGACGGTAAGCGGGCCAACGCCGCCCTTGGGCGGTGTAATCGTCAGATCGTCCCGTTCATAAACTTCGGGCGCAACATCACCGACCGTTTTGCCGTCTTCACTGGCAACACCGGCATCGACTACTACAGCGCCCTCTTTTATCATGCCCGAATACAGGATAGCCGGGCTACCTGTAGCCGTAATAATGACATCAGCCTGCAATGCCTCGGCGGCCAAGTCGGTCGTAGCCCGGGTCGCGACCGAGACATCGACGCCCGATTCTTTATAAATCCTTTCCAATGGTGCGCCAACCAGCTTACCACGGCCAATTAG
>DAIESS010000058.1 GCA_027346135.1 Candidatus Saccharimonadota bacterium | reverse complement strand
TTGGTGGGTGATGAGGGACTCGAACCCCCGACCCTCTCGGTGTAAACGAGATGCTCTAGCCAACTGAGCTAATCACCCTTGTATTTAGGTATACTGTGGTGCGGACGAGAGGACTTGAACCTCCACGAGTTGCCTCACTAGTACCTGAAACTAGCGCGTCTACCATTCCGCCACTCGCGCAAAATGTTGAAAATTAAATGTACAACATTAGTTTAATGTCGTTTCGGACAGGACGCGCGCGTCTACGGTTAACTTGCGTTTCACGCAGCGCCACTCGCGCAAACTATGGGTGTTCGACCAGAATATCTTATCTGTTTTTTTGCAAATTCGCAAGCTTGTTCCTCTGGTGATATATAAATAAGAGCTTAAGCGTATTGGGCGCTGATGTGCTATGATAGCACCTAGAAATAGAATACGGATTTACCAGCGCAGGAGTATAAGGTTCATGAGCAAGATCGGACACTATTTGCAACAACATGTCGTCGGCGAAGTACTGACTACGGCTGATGCTCGGCGCTATTTTTCGACTGATGCCAGCATCTTTAGTGTTACGCCAAGCACAATAGTTTACCCCAGAAATGAAAACGATGTCCGCAAGTTGACTCGTTTTACGTGGCAGCTAGCCGAACGCGGCCGAATCGTACCGTTAACGGCTCGTGGCTCGGGCACCGACCAGTCCGGTGCGGCAATTGGGCCGGGCATTGTTTTGGTATTTCCAGCTCACATGAACCGGATCGTTGAGCTCGATGGCAAGTCGGGCGTGGTAACAGTTGAGCCGGGCATAAACTACGGCAAATTGCAGCAAACTTTGCAGACCCATGGGCGATTTTTACCACCATTTCCGTCCTCGTTGGAATATTCTACTGTCGGTGGAGCGGTTGCCAATAACGCCAGCGGCTCACTGAGTCTCAAATACGGCGACACCCGGACTTTCGTGCGAAGCTTACGTGTTGTCTTGGCAAATGGCGAGGTTATCGAAACTGGTCGCTTGAGCAAACGAGAATTCAACAAGAAACTTGGTCTTGCAACTTTTGAAGGCGAAATCTACCGCGCCGTCGACGCTATGCTGGAAGAGAATCAGGCCTTGCTCGAAAAGCTTGACTTGCCGGTTACTAAAAACACGGCTGGATATGAGCTACTACAAATCCGCCACAACGATGGTTCGTTTGACTTAACACCGCTATTTGTCGGTTCGCAAGGTACTCTAGGGGTTATCACCGAAATTACGCTCGACACCGAACCTCACAATCCTCAAACTAGCCTGATTATGGCGACATTTGATGATATTGCCAATGCCGAAAGGGCTGTTATTGAGCTGCGGCGCATGCGCGAGCTGCCGGCTAGCGTTGAGCTGGTGGATGGCGGTATGCTTGAGCAAGTTGATGCCTACAACCCATACCACTTAAAAGGTGTGCTCGAGAAGCCGTTCCCGCGTGCCGTCTTGCTTATCTCGTACGATAATCCAGCCAAAATGCAGAAACGCCTTGTTAAGCAGGCTCTTAAAATGTTGCAGAAGTACGCCGCGAGTGCCGTGGTGGCTAACGACCTTGAAAACCAGGAGCGACTCCAAAAGGTTCGCGACGCATCGGCTTCCTTAACGGCGCACTCCGAAAACGGTGTTATGGCCGTACCGATTGTTGACGACGGCATTGTGCCGATTGAAAAAATTGGTAAATACATCAAACAGGTTTACGAATTTTGCTTGCGTAATCATATTCGTCCGGCCGTGTGGGGACACGTCGGTGATGCCAACTTGCATCTTCAGCCACAGCTCGATTTGGGTCAGGTTGGGGACCGTCAAAAAGCTTTCCGTATGATGGACGAGTATTACAAGATTGTTCTTTCATTGGGCGGTAGCACGAGTGGCGAGCACAACGATGGCCGCTTACGGGCACCATACCTGCCGTATGTTTATGGCAACGAAGTTTACGCCATGTTCCAGAAGGTTAAGCAGATTTTTGACCCATACGGCACGCTAAACCCTGGCGTGAAAGTGAACGTTGGTCTGGCCGACATAAAGCCGCTGGTTCGCGAGGAATATGGCCTTAATCATCTTTACGACCATTTGCCTCGCTTATAATTAGGTGATCTTGCCCAAATAAAGAACCTACCAATAAGGTAGGTTCTTTATTTGGTGGGTGATGAGGGACTCGAACCCCCGACCCTCTCGGTGTAAACGAGATGCTCTAGCCAACTGAGCTAATCACC
>DAIESS010000057.1 GCA_027346135.1 Candidatus Saccharimonadota bacterium | reverse complement strand
GTTCGGATAAATCAAGTCCGGGTCGCTTATCTTTGTTTGAGCATAAAATAACCGTAGTACTGTCGTTCCATTAGCGGCTGCTAAAGCCGTCAAGGTGTCACCTGGCTGAACTGTTATTTCTTTTGGTTGCGGAGTAGGGGGAGCAACTGCTTCGTCAACTGACGTGGTTTGCTCGGCCACTGCCGTAACAACATTCGTATTAGTATTCTTTGAGATAGCGAACAAATTGTTCCCTAGAATGGCTGGACTGCTGGCCGTCAGAACTGACACACCAAAAATAGCAGCCGCCGTAGTTGCGACTAGTCGCATTAATTTTACCCTCCTTGCTTTCCCTTAAAGTCGTTATCCGCTTGTTTATTAATTACTATTATTTCGGTGGACAACAGGGAAAAGCGTTGCGTCTCTCCACCTCCCGGATGAAAAAACACAAGTTCTATGGTCTCATACATGGCAAATAGCGTCAAGCAGCTATCCCATACACCAGATGTAGCGCGTGATGCCTTATCCTTATTAACTAGATATAATCTGGCGTCACAAAAGGTTGTAACAACTACACCGCCCTCAGACCTAATCAATCGAGACTGCCAATCATACCGCTAAAATACATTTGCTATGTTTCTACACAAAATGGACTTGTGTCAAAAATAATATAGATGTACGATTATGCCATTATGGAAAGGGGCGGACACCACATTGCCAGACGTACTATGCTTGCCGCGGGTCTAGCGGCGGCCAGTTCGGTTGTCCTTAATTATTACGATCGCGGCAGCAGCGCGGCCAGTCATAATGTTTTGGACGAAGCATTATCTCCACAAATACCCCCAGTCGCAGAGGCGACGAGTCCAGCCATTGCACTGCCTACGACCGAACCGTTTCCAACCGAGACGCCCACAAGCTCTGCTACGTCGACGACAAACAACGAACAAGCAATCACAGCCAAAACAGATTTGTCGGCGAATTTTGCACCGGAAAATCTTAGTAAATACCTTCCAAGGAATCATTTCATTCAAGAGGGGCCAACCGATGAACCCTACCTAAGCATTACCATCGACGACTTCTTTGGCGTACAAGCTGCTATTTATCTTAAAGAAGTGCTCGACATTGGCAAGAAGCGGAACGTTAAATTTACATTTTTCCCAACTGGCGCCGCACTCGATACGCATCGTCGAGCCGGCTATAGCGACGTCTGGCGTCGAGCCGTCGACGAAGGTCATGTCATTGGCAACCACACCTATCATCACTACATTAGGCCAGATTGGCCCCACAAGGCCTTTGGTCTGCTTCAACCGGAGGAAATTCACAGCGAACTCGAGCTATCGCGCCAGGCGCTTTACAATGTCCTAGGTTACAAATACCCACTTTATCTTATGCGTCCGCCCGGAGGTAGCGGCGGTTTCCCGGAGGCCAAACGCGAGCATGCCTATGCCTTAGGCGAGGTGACAAAAGAAGGTTATTACATGACTATGTGGACAGCCGATAGCAATACTGCCGACGGGCGTATAGTGACGGCCCATGAAGATGAACGCTTCTTGAATAAGTTGCTCGTGGATCCCAAGCAAAAGGTAGGTAATGGCGCGATTGTGCTCCTGCACCCAACAACGCTTAGCCCAACGGGGATCGAGAGCCTTATCAAGGGAGTTTACGCCCAAGGCATCGGTTGTCGAACTATTCCAGAACTATTGTCCCGCGGTCGAAATGCCAAATAAAGCACTCTTAAGAACCCTTGTCAAAGTGGCGCGATTGTGCCATCATACTTCTACTAGAAAAGCTGCAAAGTATCTAGTGCAATAGTAAAGTTCGTTCGAGGAAGCAGCTACAAGGTTCGCCTAAGTACCTCAGAAGAAGTAAACAAGGGTACGTTACCACATATGGCAACCAATCTTTTCGTAGGCAGCCTTGCCTACAGCGTGACAGACGACGAGCTGCAGCAGTTTTTTGCTCAAGCCGGTACCGTCGTATCAGCAAAGGTCATTCAAGACCGCGAAACCAACCGCTCTAAGGGCTTTGGTTTTGTTGAAATGGGCAGTGATGAAGAGGCAAAAGCCGCTATCGCCCAACTTGATGGCAAGGAGCTGAACGGCCGCGCTATCAGCGTCAACGAGGCTCGTCCTCGTCCGCCACGCGAAGAGCGCTCTTTCCGTTAAATCGGAAGTGCTTTTCAAAAATACCTCGGTCTTACCGGGGTATTTTTTATGTGGTGAGATATATAACTGCCCGCGCACGGTGATCGTGGCACCATTAAAATTGGTAATAGGAGTAACGTCATGAACAAGTACGGTCCAAAAGCCCAGGCAAAAATCCACCACGTTATGGAAGAATTTGAACAAGGTAAGCTCAAAAGTGGCCGCGACGGCAAAAAAGTCACCGACCGCGATCAGGCCATCGCTATAGGTATTAGTGAAGCTCGCAAAGCCGGCTACAAAACGCCGAAACATAGGTAATCAGGCAGGCCGAGCCAGCCAACGCGCTCCTTCGACGTTTTTAGGATTATCACTATGCAATACAGCTCAAGCATGATATAATTTTGCTAAGGAAACGCCCGAGGAGCGTTATTTTTATGCAAAAAACAGCCCAAGACCCGGCTAAGATCCGGAATATTGCCATT
>DAIESS010000056.1 GCA_027346135.1 Candidatus Saccharimonadota bacterium | reverse complement strand
GACGGTATTCTTGCCCAACTGTTCGATAAGTGCAAAATACCTGACCACGAGCTGCCACGGCTTGAGCAGACGCTCAAAGAAGCCCATGGCGGTAAGGCTCTGTTCAACAAACAACAGGTCAAATATCACAATACGGAAATAGCCAAGCTACAAAATCGCATCGAAACGGCATATGAAGATAAGTGCGACGGTAGTATTACTCAAGCAGAATATGACCAGAAGCGTGCTAAATGGCGTCAGCAACAGAAGCTCCATGAGCGTAAACTGGCACGCCTGTCGGACGTTGACGAGCAGTTTTACGTCACTGTCGCCTATCTGTTAGAGATAGCGGCTAACGGAAGTAAGCTATTTATGGCTGCCGAGCCAAATGAAAAACGAGAGCTTATCGGACTGCTTGGTCAGAACCTGTTATTGGACGGTAAATCCGTGCAAATAACACTTTACAAGCCGTTCGATGCTCTCGCTTCATGTGTTGATAGTTCTATATGGCTCCGGGGGCGGGATTCGAACCCGCGACCAATTGATTAACAGTCAACTGCGCTACCGCTGCGCTACCCCGGAATATTTTTATCTGTATTCCTGAAATACAGATGTTATTCTACCTGTTAATGTGCTGTCTGTAAATAGCTAGCGCGGAGGCCGCTAGAGGCATAAATTAGCTTTTATTATTGCGCCGGCCCGACACCTTGGCCTTAACGCCCTGAATTTTGTTGCGAGCCGTTTTGACCGGATGGGTGGCGGCTTGGTTTTGTTTGATTTTGGTAAGCGGCCGAGCGGCACGTTTGACGGTACCGGACAGCTGCCGCTGGAGACGGCCAAGCCGGTCGGCGGCAACGATGTCGTAAAAAATGTTTTCGTAGCCGTCGACCATGCGATTAAGCGAAAAATTGGCTAAAACGTGCTTGCGGCAATCGGCTCGTTTTATTTGGTCGACTATGCCAAGCGCTTCGGCCATTGCGTTGACGCTCTCGACAACGTAGCCGGTTTTACCATCAACAACGACCTCTGGAATTGAACCGCGATGAAAGGCCAAAACCGGCGTGCCGCAGGCCATAGCCTCGACCATTGTTAAACCGAACGGTTCTTCCCATAAAACGGGCATGAGCAAGGCGCGCGCCTTTTGGTAGTAACGCGGCAACTGGTCGTGGTCGATCATGCCCAGGTAAAGGATTTTGTCGTTAAGATACGGTTTAACATGCGTGTCAAAAAACCACTGGTCGGCGGCTTGAACTTGGCCGATGATGAGCAAGCGAGATTTGGTTTTGATGGCCACCTGAATGGCTTCTTTGACGCCTTTATATTCGACGATACGGCCGACGAACAACAGGTAGTCTTCGGGCTCGCCTTTTGGCGCGAATAGTTTGGTATCGATGCCGTTGTAGACAGTGGCGGCGTACGGCAAGTCGGGTGCGCCGCGGCGCTGGTTGTCTGAAATTGAAATAAAGTGCTGGTTGGGCGACATGAAAGCTTCAATGGTTTCACGGCGCTGTTGGTCGAGTTGGTCGTGCAGAGTGTAAACGACCGGCACTTGCGGGTATAGCGAGGCGTACGGCATGGCTGCTTCTGGATGGTGAAAATGCAAAAGGTCGTATTCGCCTTCGCTAGCTCGCTTGAACATGTCTTGGACGAGCACTTGGTCGTACAAACTCGGTAAATAGTCTGTAAAGAGGTCGGTCGAGCCTAAAAGGTTCTGCCAATCTTGGTTGTTCTGGACGATTGGCCGCAAGCTGCTACGGTTGAAATCGGTGACGCGTGGGCCTTCGCCGCCCGCCGCGTAAAAAGATACGCCGTGGCCACGTCGTGTAAGCTGCTCGCTGACGGTAATTGCCACGTCGAGTGGCGAGTACATGATGTCGTCAGGTCGCGGAGCGGGTAAAATGCCGCGCACCATTGTGGCTATGCGCAATGGCCTCCGTATAGTCTCTTTCATATACAAATAACATTATACTCTCAAGGGTGTAACAGGGCAAAAACCGCTAATGCTTAAGGGTCGTACTACCCCTGCCCGACTGTTATGATATAAGTATGACCGCAATCCCACGATCTCGCTTTGGCGAGACGGTGATATACCAAATTTATCCACGTAGCTTTGCCGACAGCACCGGCAATGGTATTGGTGATTTGGCGGGCATAACGGCTCACCTGGATTATTTGGCCGGCTCCCCCGACTCGCTGGGCGTCACTGCCATTTGGCTGTCGCCTTTTTATCCGTCGTCGATGGCCGATTTCGGCTATGATATAACCGATTATTGCAATGTTGATCCTCTGTTTGGCACTCTAGAAGATTTCGACGAACTACTTGAGCAAGCTCACCGTCGCCGCATGCAGGTATTGCTCGATTTGGTGCCGAACCATACGTCCGACGAACATCCTTGGTTTATGGAATCGCGCTCGAGCCGTGATAACCCCAAGCGTGATTGGTATATCTGGCGCGATGCCAAGCCGAACGGCTCGCCGCCCAATAACTGGCTGGGCTCGTTTGGCGGCTCCGCCTGGGAATACGATGACAACACTGGCCAGTACTACATGCATAGCTTTCTGGCGAAGCAGCCCGATCTGAACTGGCAGAATCCGGCCGTTCGCCGGGCCATTGGGCCGCGATCTCCCGACGGAGGGCACGGCCCCCAGCGGTCTCTTGGAGAAGGATGGCTTGGCCATTGCGGGCGATGCCC
>DAIESS010000055.1 GCA_027346135.1 Candidatus Saccharimonadota bacterium | reverse complement strand
TCATTGGCGACAACCTCAGCCCGGACCAGACCCACCAAGCGGTAATCATCATGCGGCTGATTGCCTTCAACCCGCTGTTGTTTACGATTTCCGGTATTCTGACGAGCGTTCAACAAACCATGGGCCGATTTTTCTTTTATGCGATCGCACCACTGTTTTATAACATCTCAATTATCTTGAGCATCTATATTTTTCGACACAATATCGGTCTGGAGGGGCTTGGCATTGGCGCGTTCGTTGGTGCGGTATTACAACTCTTGGTGGTTATCGCTGGTACCGCTAAGCTGAACTTTCACTGGCACCCGCGCATCATGTGGCGAAGCAGCGACTTTCGCCTGATATTGCGCCAACTGCCGGCGCGCTCGCTTGACCAGGGTATGGACCAGCTACAATCGATTGTCGAGACTCGTTTCGCTAGCCGAATCGGCAGCGGTGCGGTTACTAACTATAACAACGCCTATATTTTGAGCACAGCGCCTATCTTGCTTATTGGTACGGCTATATCGACAGCGGCATTTCCACGTTTGAACGCCCGGCTTAGCCAAGGCCGGCCCGACCTGTTCCGGCGCGATTTCCTGATGGTGCTGCGAGCCATGATATGGATAACCGTGCCAATCGTCGTTACGGCCTACTTCTGCCGGGGTTATCTTGCCCGCCTCATTTACTCTAAGGGTAACGAAGAAATTGCCATTATATTCGGTTTTCTGACGCTAGCGATCTTTTTCCGGATTGTTTATGCTTTGGTTTCACGGTGGTTTTACTCGCAAAAGGACACTAAAACGCCACTGTTTGTGTCGGTCTTTACCATTACGCTTAACGTCTTTTTGGCCTACGCCTTAGCCAAACCGGATGCCTACGGCGTGGCCGGTTTGGCTCTGGCTCAATCAATTGTTGCCATCGTCGAAGTATTTATTCTGTTTACCATCATGTTGTGGCGTGATCCTAAACTGTTTGACTTCGGTTTTATTAGCGGTACGCTCAAGATTGTATCTGTTACTGGCTTTAGTGTTGTGGCTGGCGTCATCATGCTGACGCTTTATCCCTTGAGTATTAGCGACCGTGGTATTGTAACGCTTGGCAGTAAGGTCTTTCTCATATCTACGGTGATAATCGGTGTTCATATAGCCGTTTCGGCTTTGTTTGGCCTAGAAGAAGTTCGTCCGGTTCTGGCGCGATTGAAAAAGATTGCTCTGCGTCCGCTCAAAGTTGATGTAGCCTAAAATGCATGCTGCCTCAGCGGCCACCTCTGTTATAATAGCTAGCAATGACCAAGGACCAAATTCGTAATTTTTGCATTATTGCTCATATTGACCACGGCAAGTCGACCTTAGCCGACCGTTTGTTGGAATTGACCGGCACGGTTCAACAACGCGACATGAAAGCTCAGATTCTCGATCGAATGGATCTGGAGCGTGAAAAGGGGATTACCATCAAGCTGGCGCCGGTCCGTATGGATTACAAGGGTTATGAATTGAACCTAATCGATACACCCGGACATGTTGATTTTAGCTACGAGGTGTCGCGCAGTCTGCAAGCTTGCGAAGGTGCGCTGCTGGTGGTTGACGCCACCCAAGGCATCCAGGCTCAGACGCTAGCCAATGTTTACCTGGCCATGGAAGCGGACCTAACCATCATACCCGTGTTGAATAAAATCGATTTGCCGGCCGCTGATATTGAGCGCGTCAGTGCCGAAATCATCAATTTGTTGGGCTGTAAGGCGGAAGACATTCTACATATATCGGCCAAGACAGGTCTCGGTGTTCCGGCGGTATTAGAGCGGATTGTGGCAGATATTCCACCGCCAAAGCCGAGCGAATTGCCCGAGTGCCGCGCCCTTATATTCGATAGTTATTACGACGATTATCGCGGTGTGATTTTGTATGTCCGCGTGTTTGATGGTGCCATCAACAGCCATGCTCAGCTGAAGATGATGGCAACTGGCGCCAATGCCATTGCTCTGGAAGTAGGCGCCCTAAAGCCGGATATGGTGGCAGGTAAACAACTGACAGCTGGCGAAATCGGCTATATTGTGACCAACCTAAAAACGACACGCGAGGCCAAGGTTGGCGATACGATCACGCTTGCTAGCCAGCCGGCCCACCAGGCTTTGCCAGGCTATCGCAACGTTCAGCCGTTTGTATATGCCGGTTTTTTCCCGGAGTCGAACGAGTTCTATCAAGAACTGAAAGATGCTGTCGAAAAATTGTCCCTCAGCGATTCGGCTCTGCAGTTCGATCTCGAAAACTCACCGGTGCTCGGTTTTGGCGTGCGGATTGGCTTTTTGGAGTTGCTCCACATGGATATAGTCCGTGAGCGCTTAGAGCGTGAATACGGTCTTGATCTTGTCGTCACCAACCCATCAACTGATTACCAAATATCGCTGACAAACGGTACGGAGCTGGACATTAAGAGCGCCAGCGATTTACCCGACCCGGCACAAATCAAAGAGATCCGTGAGCCTTCGATAAAGTGTGAAATTGTTGTTCCCGATCAGTTCGTAGGTAGTGTTATCCAGCTGATCTCGTCAAAACGCGGTCTGCATAAGAACGTTAGCTACGTCGACCAGAGGGCTCTCGTGAACTTCGAGGCACCGCTGGCCAATTTGCTAACTGATTTTTACGACCAACTAAAAAGCATCACTAGTGGCTACGGTAGCTTTAATTATCAGCTCGATGATTATCGGGCGGAAGACCTGGTGCGGCTTGATTTTTATGTAGCCGGTGAGATAGTGGGGGCCTTGAGTGTGATGGTGCATCGCAGTGAAGCTCAAAGTTTAGGCCGCCAAACGGTTGAAAAACTCAAAGAGGTTATACCACGCCAGAACTTCCAAGTAGCACTGCAAGCTGCTATTGGTGGCAAATTTATCGCTCGTGAAGACCTGAGCGCCTATCGTAAGGATGTTACTACGGGTTTGTACGGCGGTGATGTGTCCCGCAAAAAGA
>DAIESS010000054.1 GCA_027346135.1 Candidatus Saccharimonadota bacterium | reverse complement strand
CAATCGCTTACTACGCTATGTCTATTTACCCGATGGGACATTGCTCAATAAAAAACTCATCGAGGATGGCTACGGCTTTTATTATCCGTATTTTCCATTTACCAAATCGGCCGAATTTAGCGCCGCCGAGCAAGCCGCTCAAGCCAATCACCGCGGTCTATGGGGCAACTGTAGCCCAACGCCCACCGATAGCGGTGGCTATGTCTCCAACCCCGCCAGTTAATCGACGAATGTAGCCGGGTTAACGCGTGTTCGAGCATTATCACCAAATAACAGCCGTGACCAAGAAAAGCCTCGCGTGTCCGGATCGTAACTGCGTCGAGCCAGTTCAATAACAACATACGAAACAAGCGCTAAATAGACTACCGGGTACATACGTTTGTAGCTATCGAGTTTGTGCTGGCGGTAGGTAACGGGGCTCAGCCAAACATATTTGAAAAACTGCTGATAGCCACCACCAGATTGACGGTAACCAATTGAGGCAATCATCCGCTCGTCAAAACGTAGCGATCCGCCGGCTTCAAGCGTATGAATACCAAGGGCGAAATCTTCGTGCAAACCACCGCGTTCACAAACATGGCCACGGATCTGGCGCCAAGTTTTCTTTCTGATAGCCATGTTGGCGCCTTGCATAGCGACTTCGTCGTCCAAGCGCCGAGCCATATAACGACGCAAGTAAAGGTCGACAGCATTGGCCGCCGAAGCAAACGATAAGTTGTTGTAGCGCATAAGACCACTAACGCAATCGACATTGTCGGCAAAAACCTGTTGCACGCTAGCTACCCAGTCGCGCGAAAGCTGGCTGTCGGCATCGATTCGGCCAATTATATCGCCCCGGGCAGCGTTAAAGGCGCGGTTACGGGCATACACAACACCTTGGCGCTTTTCGTGCAAAACCCGGACAAACTTGTATTTTTGGGCAATTAAAACAGTGCTGTCAGTTGAATTGTTGTCGACAACAATAACCTCAAAGGGCCTAACGGTTTGTTGCTTAATGGCCTGCAAACAAGCATCTAAGCTATCTTCTTCATTGTATACTGGGATTACGATGCTAACGCGCAGCTGTTTTATTTTCGAGCTTTTAGACATAACAAATTCTTAAACTATCATATGACAAAACAACCCCGATTGTACACCCGAAAGCTGGCAAAACGCTTAAAATTATCCTGGCAAACCAGTCGCTGGCACCGGGCTGGCTATCTGTTGCTAGGTGTTGTTTTGGTTATCTTGGCAATAATGTACGGCGTGTCACGCTGGTACAGCTGGGAAACTCGTAACCAGCCGCTGACTTATGGAGTTAGCTTCATCCCAGCCTATGCCTCTAGCCTGGGCGTCGATCCGCAGCAAACCATGGATGCGCTACTTGGCATTGGCGTAAAACAGTTTCGCCTGGTTAGCTACTGGGACGAGATCGAGACCGCACCAGGTCAATACGATTTCCATGACCTAGATTGGCAATTCCAGAAGGCCGAGGCAGCTCATGCCCACATCATATTAACGGTCGGTCTGAGGCAACCGCGTTGGCCAGAATGCCACCCGCCATCGTTTATTGACACCTCTCAACCGCTGGACAAATGGCAGCCTCAACTTGAAAACTTCATGACCGCTACCATCAATCGCTACAAAAATTCACCGGCACTTTACAAATACCAGCTCGAAAATGAATACTTTTTGCACGGTTTTGGCGACTGCAAAGATTTTAGCCGTTCGCGCCTAGTCGACGAATACAATCTTGTCAAAAGGCTCGACACGCAGCACCCGATTATAGTTGGCCGCAGTAACAACGCCCAAGGCTTTCCGGCCGGCCAACCAACTCCGGACCAGTTCAGCATATCGGTTTATAAGCGCGTCTGGGATGCTGCCGTTACGCATCGCTATCTCGAATATCCGTTTCCAGCTTGGTTTTACGGATATATCGCTGGGGTCCAAAAAATCTACCTTGGCAAGGACATGTCGATTGCCGAGCTGCAAGCCGAAGCTTGGCCGCCAAATGGTCAAACCATCACCGAAACCAGCTTGGCCGAACAGAATAAATCGCTCGACGCCGTTCGACTAAAAAAACGCTTTGACTTCGGCAAAGCCACCGGCATGAAGTCAATCGACCTCTGGGGTGCCGAGTATTGGTACTACCGCAAGGAAGTTCTGCACGACGATTCGCTCTGGCGCGTCGCCCAAACCGAGTTCCAATCTTCCGCCCATTAGCCTGCCACAAATTAATAAGTAACAAGCCTTCAAGGGCAAGTAATAGCATTCAGCGCTGTTTTACGGCATAATTACCCCTATGGCAAAAAAGAAGCAGCCAACCAAATCGATTCAAAACCGCCGCGCTCGGCACGATTACGAGCTGGGCGATTCTTTGGTGGTGGGTTTGCAGCTATCGGGTAGGGAAACCAAAGCCCTCCGACTCAACCAGGGCAGCCTGCGGGGTGCCTATGTCACCGTTAAGGACGGCGAGCTGTGGCTCTTGAACGCGCTTATAGGTGAAGTCCCGGGCATAACTTTTACACCCGAGGAAAAGACCCGAAACCGCAAAATACTGGCCAAGCGACGGGAAATTAACGCTTTAATCGAAGGCAAACAACAGGGCAAAACCATCGTCCCACTCGAGATCCTTACCCGTGGCCGTTACATTAAACTTCGCCTGGCCATCGGCCGCGGCAAAAAACAATACGACAAACGCCAAACGCTCAAAAAACGCGACGAAGCCCGCGAAATGGCGCGTGCCCTTAAATAAGCGTTAATCTTCTTTTATATCTTCGAGCAAAACGGCTTCATAAGGCCGCATCCTTATTCGGTTTTCGTGGCGGATTGGTTCGCCTTCGGGCACGGACGTCATCAGCAAACGACCAGGCTCGAGCGGACACACAACGGTTTGCTCATCATCTGAAAAATTAAGCAAAATGGTAAGTTTTTGGTCATCCAAGCTACGGCGAAAACCATAGACATCGCCATTATCTACTTCTAGCGGTTGGTAGCTGCCCGTATCGA
>DAIESS010000053.1 GCA_027346135.1 Candidatus Saccharimonadota bacterium | reverse complement strand
GAAACCTTGCAGGGCGGTGGCTCTAGTTAGCTCCTCGAGCGATTCGGGGTAAAAACCATAATTTTCGAAGATAGAGGCTAGCCGCTCGGCGCGCGACGCCTGCTCGGGCGTAGCCGTAGCGGTGGTTTCCGGTTCGGGAAACAGGGGGAACTGTTCGTAGGTCATTATCTTTTCATTATAGCATATTTTGTCGAGATTTGCAACCATTCACCTCTGAAGATTACTATTCCCAGCGGAAGACACGGAAAGCGATGGCGTAAACGATAATTAGCCAGACGAACATAATCCCTAACTGAGGACCGAGGTCGAATAACCCCTTACCCTCGGCTAAGATCATGCGAGCGCCATCAATTACCGGCGTTAGTGGCATAAATGTCGTAACGCTTTGGAGCCATTCGGGCATCAGAAAACGCGGAAAGAACGTACCCGACAAGAACATCATCGGAAAAACGATAATGTTGCCCAGCGGCGCGGCCTGGCGCTCGTTTTTGGCCCAACCGCCTAGCGCCAAACCGATGCCAAGAATGACGATAATGCCAAGCGCCACAAATAGCGTTAAGTCGATGTAGTTGCCGACCACACGTAATTTGAATACCGTTACGGCCACAATCAGCATCAGGGCGATCGACATTAGCCCGGTCGTGGCGTTACTGAGCATGGCCGACAAGAAATACTGCCAAACTCTCAGCGGCGTCGTGTGCAGCCGGCGCAGAATGCCCATTTTCTTGAGCTCGGGGAAGTAGTTCATCGGTCCAAAAATACCGGCACCCAAAATGGCAAAGCCGAGCAGACCGGTAAAGGTGTAGTCGAAGGCACTTAAGGAGTGGGTGTTGGTCTTTTCAGTCTTGACCGTGAATGGCGTGGGTGATTTAACCAGCTGGGCGTTCATACCCTGGAATTGAGCCTGCAAAATAGAGGCCAGCGTCGTGGCAGCCTGCTCGTTGTTTTGGGTGTAGTGAACAATCGCCTGGCCGGTCGGCAGGCCATCTTTAAGTTGGCCAAAATCAGCCGGCAGTTCGATGGTGGCATCAATTTCACCGCGACTCATTTTGAGATTGGCCGTTTCAAAATCGGTCACTTCTTTGTTTACTTTCAACACCTTACCGGAGTTAGCGCTTTGCACGAACTGCTTGGCCGCAGCTGAATTGGAGCGGTTGATGATAGCGACATTGAGCGACACCGAGCTATTGTGGCTTAGCGCCCCAAAGACAAACAAGAAGATCAGCGGAAACAAGAATGTGAAAAATAGAGCCAACCGGTCGCGGAATAAGCGCTTGATGCTGACAATATAAAATGCCCAGACAGTGTAGAGTTTTTGCTTGAGTGTCATGATTAGTTCCGAAGCCCCTTTCCGGTCATATCGATAAAGACATCTTCTAGGTTGGCCTGCTCAACCTGTTGCGCCTTGGTGAAGCCGCGTTTTAGAAGATCTTTGATAAGTTTTTTCGGTGTGTCGAGAGCGATGATCTTGACGTTATCCATAATGGCGATGCGGTCGCATAAAATCTCGGCCTCATCCATATAATGCGTCGTTAAAATGACGCTGATGCCGCGGTCGCGGACATCTTTAATCAGTTCCCAGAGATTACGCCGGGCTTGAGGGTCGAGGCCAGTCGTCGGTTCGTCCAAAAAGAATATTTTAGGGTTGTGAACCAGCGCGGCCACGATCGAAAAACGCTGCTTTTGACCACCCGACAGATTTTCGACATAGCTATCGGCCTTGTCGCCTAGGTTGACTTCATCCAAGAAAGTTTTAGGGTCGACTTTTTCGCCGTAAGCGGCGGCAAACATCTGAATAAGCTCGGTAAGCTTAGTTTTGTCCTGAAAGCCCGGTGTTTGGGGCTGGACGCCGATCATACCGCGAATAGTGTAGGGGTTATTGGCGACATCAACGCCGTCGATGGTAGCACTACCGCCATCTATCGGGCGCAATGTCTCAATCATTTCCAGTGTCGTCGTTTTGCCGGCGCCGTTGGGGCCAAGAATACCGAAGATTTCGCCCCGCTTAACCTCGAAGCTAATACCATCAACCACCTTTTTGTCGTCATACGATTTTTGCAAATTTCGCACTTCGAGAATGTTATCCGTCTTTTTTCCCATAACTTCTACGCTATCACAGTTACAGGGGCAAACCAATAAAAATACCCGGGTTTAGACCCGGGCATTTTACATATCTGTATCTAATTTGAACTAGCTGCGCTTGACGGTCAAGAAACCGTTGCGTGGGTTTTCGTTAACGGTAAAACCGGCTGGCAGGTCGCTAGCTTCAGGGCGCTCGTCCTTGCTGAAGTAGTAGATTGTCTGTTCCTTACCGCCACGAAGAGTGACTTTCTTTGAATTCAAGTAGTAGGTTACACCTTTCGAGTTTGTGTGCTTGTATGCCATGGTATGGGCTCCCTCTCTTATAACATTAGTTAGTACCCCTAACATACTCTGGAGCGTTTTAACTTGTCAACAGTTTAGCCATCAAATTGCACTCAGTGTTGCCCTAGAGGGTGGGTCTGTATTACACTAATCATCGTAAAGCATAAACAATTTTAGGTAAGGTGGAGATTTTATCGTCATGGACTTTATGAATCGAAATAATCAGCCGCAAGGCTTTAGCGCCGCCCCTCAGACTAGCGGTCCTGTCTCGGCACAGCCAGTCTCCGGCAAGAAAGACAAACAGTCAAACAAGCGCGGACCAGCCTGGTTGCGTTGGGCCACTTGGGCACTGCTAGTAGTCGGCGTACTATTGGTTGCTTCGCTTGTCGCCCTGATTGCGACCAGCAAGCCAGAGAGCCAGGCTAAGTATGTTAGTAAAGACAAACTTCAGGCTATCTTCCTGAACACTGGCCAGGTTTACTTCGGCAACATCCGTTCAATCAACAGCCAGTACTTCGTGCTTGGCAACATTTACTACTTGCAGAGCAACAACACAACTGACTCTAAAAACGCTGCCGCCAACAACAACATTTCGCTCGTAAAGCTTGGTTGTGAATTACACGAACCATACGACCAAATGATCATTAAC
>DAIESS010000052.1 GCA_027346135.1 Candidatus Saccharimonadota bacterium | reverse complement strand
CGTTTAGTATGTGTGTTACGCCGTCCCAGTTGAAAGCTTCAACGGCTGCACGATCGGTTATGTCGAGCTCGGTCGAATCGACGGCTTGAGCCTTCGGGTATTGTTCGCGCAGGGCCGTACCAAGTTGCCCGTTAGCACCAATGATGACAAATTTTGAATCGTCCATTATACCTCCATCGGGATTACGTCTTTGAGCATAGGATGATTGTCGTCCTTTTCGGAAGTGATCGCCTGATCTTTCGAAAGCGGCCAGTTAATGCCTAATTCCGGATCGAACAGATTTACAAAAGTGTATTTGGCGTCGGGTGACCAATGAGCGTTAACGAGGTAGGTGTAAGTGACGTTCTCGTCGAGCGTTTGATACCCGTTGGCAACGCCGCGTGGTACAAATACGGCAGTTCCTGGGTTAATTTCAAGTGATAAAGTTTGGCCAAATGAATCGCCCTTGCGCAAATCGACCCAAGCACCAAAAACCCGACCGTTGGCGACCGATATGTATTTTTCCCAAGGCTCGGCATGCAGGCCGCGCGTTACGCCGCGTTCAACGTTGTAGCTAAAATTATTCTGAACGACAGCGAAAGCGGGCAAACCAAGAGCTTCCATCTTTTCTTTCTGATAGTTTTCTTTGAACCAGCCACGGTTGTCGCCGTGCACCGGCAGTTTGATGATAAAGAAACCGGGGATCGACGCCTCCGTTACGGTCAGCTCGTTGTAGTCGTTGGGGTCAAAACTCATGCCTTCTCCTTCTGTAGCCCATATAACTTTGCCATATAAATGATACCTATCACAGGGCTGTCTATCAGCTCGTGCGTTCGGATCATATCCTCAATTTCTTCTAGGGTCTTGAACTGCTGGTCCTGTATGTCTTCCTCGAGATCGGTGGCTGCACCGTCCTTGACGACATTTCGAGCGAGGAAAGCCTGCAGCGGTACATTGCCCGTACCCACTATTTGGTTTATGCGCCCCAGGTCATGCCAATCATCGCTAACGAGGCCGGTTTCTTCTTTGAGCTCACGCCGCGCTGCCTCGATGGGCTCTTCGTTAGGGTCCATGTATCCAGCGGGAATTTCCCAAATGCGCTTTCGGATAGGATAACGGTAAGTCTTTTGTAATAAAATCTTCCCATCGGCGTCAACGGCCACAATGAACACAGATGGATTCTGCAGCTCCATGTAGCTATACGTAATTTCTTTGCCGCTTGGGATTCGTACTTGGTCTTTGTGAACCTTGATCCATGGAGTTTCGTAGACAACTTCAGTACTCAATGTTTGCCAGTCAGTCATGAGGATTATTGCCCTTGCTTTGCGTAGGCGGATTCGACAGCTTGTTTCTCGGCTTGCCACCAGTCGCGGTTTTGGTCGTACCAGTCGATGGTTGCCTTGAGGCCGTTCTTCATACCGTTGTTGTCGGTGTATTGTGGTTTCCAACCGAGCTCGCGGCGCAGTTTTGATGAATCCATGGCGTAGCGCATGTCGTGGCCGGGGCGGTCGTTGACGTGGTCGTACCAATCTTTCGGCTTGCCCATTTGCTCCAAAATCATCTCGATGACTTGCTTGTTATTGACGTGATCGTTGTCGGCGCCAATGATCCAGGTTTCGCCCATTGGACTTTTGTCGAGAATGAGGTGAACGGCTTCGTTGTGGTCATCGACGTGAATCCAGTCGCGGACTTGCTCGCCAGTGCCATACAGTTTGGGCTTGATGTCGCTCAAAACGTTGGTGATTTGGCGCGGGATGAACTTTTCAATGTGCTGGTAGGGGCCGTAGTTGTTCGAGCAGTTGCTGATGGTGGCCTTGATGCCAAAGCTGCGAATCCAGGCGCGCACCAGGTGATCGGAGCCGGCCTTGGTGGAAGAATAGGGGCTTGATGGGTTGTACGGCGTGTCCTCGGTGAAACGGTTGGGGTCGTCGAGTTCAAGGTCGCCGAAGACCTCGTCGGTACTAATGTGGTGCAGGCGCTTGTCGTGCTTACGGACGGCTTCGAGAATGGTGTAAGTGCCGACGATGTTGGTTTCGACAAACGGCCATGGGTTGCGCAGCGAATTGTCGTTGTGGCTTTCGGCGGCAAAATGTACGACGATGTCGGTCTCACCGACCAATTTATCCATAAGCTCGGCATCGCAGATGTTGCCCTCGACGAATTTAATTTTATCCATGACGGTTGCCAGGTTGGCTTTGTTGCCGGCGTAGGTGAGGGCGTCGAGTACAGTAACCTCATACTCGGGCCGATTTTTAAGTGTGTAGTGGACAAAGTTGCTGCCGATAAAACCGGCGCCGCCCGTGACGAGTAGTTTCATTATTTTTCTCCTGTTATGAGGCTAGTGACTTTGCTAACGAGCGTTGTAAGCTGGGCTTCGCTGGCGGCTTCGGCATTGAGACGCAAAACTGGTTCGGTGTTGCTGGCGCGAACATTGAACCAAGTGCTGTCATCGATTTTAACGGTCAAACCGTCCATGTCACTTTGCTCGTTGTCTTTAAAGGTTTCGCGCAAGGCTGCAATAGCGGCATCTTTGTCGTCGACGACAAAATTGGTCTCGGGGATGGTAGCAAAATGGGTGTATTGTTCGCGCAACTTCGACAACTTTTTGCCGCTTAAGCCGGCAACGTAAAGGCCGATCACAGCGGCAATCAAACCGCTGTCGGCATACCAGTTGTCGCGGAAGTAAAAGTGGCCCGAAGCTTCACCGCCAAACGGTGCATCGTGGGTGCGCATGTCTTGCTTGATGTTAGCGTGGCCGACTTTGGAAATTACGGCTTTGCCGCCGGCCTGCTCGATAACTCGTGGCACACTCCGGCTGTTACGAACGTCATAAATGATGCTTGCGCCCGGGTGTAATTTCAGGAAGTAATCTGCCATCATGGCACTCATGACGCCACCGGTCAAGACGGTGCCAGTCTCATCAACCAAAAAGGCACGATCACCATCGCCATCGAAAGCAATGCCGCCGTCAAGTTTGTTGGTTTTGATTTCTTTGGTTAGGTCGGCCAACGTTTCAAACTTCAGCGGGTTGGCTTCGTGGTTTGGAAACGTACCATCCAGTTCGAAGTACATTTCGGTAACTTCCCATGGAACGTAAGGTTCGAGTTCCGGAAAAATCTTGCCAG
>DAIESS010000051.1 GCA_027346135.1 Candidatus Saccharimonadota bacterium | reverse complement strand
ATCGCCGAGCGCTCCTGCCCAAGATTTACGGTCGGTATCGCCGCAAGCCCCGGCCACCATCCATTCGCAGTCGCTGCCAGTTGCCGAAAAATCCGGTATTGTCGTGGCCGACCACGTGCCAAAGCCCGAGCGAACAGTCAAAAAACCGGCTCGACGCAAACTACGTGCACCAGATTTGCGTAGCCCGGAACAGATTAAGCAGAGCATTCGTCACCATGTTTCGGCCGGCGGCCAGCTTACCGGCAAACATCACTTACAATCGCTGTTATTTGGCATCGGTACTGGCTTGATCGTCGTCTTTATATTTCTGTTCGGCTTCTTTAACGAAGTGGTTTTGGCGCCATTCATTTAGCCCAGCCGAACATCGGCCGCCACACCGATTATCGTCGACCCCGGCAGCATTACAGCCGGCAGCACGCCGCAGGTTATCATTCCAAAAATCAACGTCCAGATTCCGGTCGACTACAGCCAAACCACCACCAACGAAACCGACATCGAAAACGGGCTAGAAAACGGCATCGTTCATTATCCAACCACCAAACGGCCGGGCGAAGTTGGCAACGCTGCCTTTTTTGGTCACTCCAGCAACAATATCTTCAACAAAGGCAAGTACAAATTCGCCTTTGTTTTGTTACATGAACTGGTGCCGGGCGACACCTTTTACATCACCTACAATGGCACAGCTTATGTTTATAAAGTCACCAGCAAAACCATCGTCAAGCCAACCGAAGTCGGCGTATTAAACGACATTCCGGGCAAATCGACCGCCACGCTGATTACCTGCGACCCGCCAGGTACTTCGCTAAACCGCCTAGTTGTCGTTGGCGAGCAAATTAGCCCCGACCCAACCGGCAACGCCGCCGGCGCCGCTGCACCAGCCACAACATCAACCACCACCCATCAGCTACCCGGCAACGGCCCAACTCTCTGGACCCGTATGTGGCGCGCTATCTTCTAGTGGAGCGTTAGAGGTCTTGCGGTAGGCGCAAGGCTGTTTGCGAGAAAACCATTTTAGAGGCATCGTTCTTGACGGCCGTATAGCTGTACAAGTAGCGATAGGTGCTATCGAACAAAGGCGTAAAGGTTGGCAGGCTATCGACCAGTTCCTGGCGGTTTTGGTGGTCGTAATCGAACATAATGAACTTGCCGCCGCTGACATATGTTAGGTGGTGGCCATCCATCCAGATGGCGTGGGCCTGGGGAGCGTCGAGCGGATCGGCCGCCGTATAGGCGTATGAGCGATCATCCTCGGCATCATAAACGGCAAATTTGTCGCCATTTTCGGCCAAAATAAAGCGCGTGTTGGCCGAAAATTCTAGGTAGTTGGGGTTCGACATGCGCAAAACGCGAATCGGGCTAGCCGTACCAAAGTTTTTGTTATTTATCTGGTCGATTGGGTTGCGGTAGATGTAGGCGCGGTCACCGTTGGCGGCAGCCGTTACAACGTACATATCGCCGTCGTAAATTGCCATGTTAACCAAGTATGACGTACCGGCCGGGAACTGGCGAATGGTGTAAGTTTGGCTGCCTTGCATCATCTTTATCGTGACATTGTTGTCGCTATCGGCCGAAGGCGTGACGGCGTAGAGAAGCGTGTCGCTACCGTAAGACTTGAACGACAAGACTCGTTCGAGGAAAGGAGTCGGTTGCGGGGCGCCCAACGAAGCCTTGCTGAGAGTGTGGCTAGCGGCATCGTACAAATAGTAGCGATCGTATTTCTTGTCGACTAATTGCAGCTCGGTCGGATTAGTTCCGAGTGTTTTAGTTAGATTAACTGACTGGTCGGGCGCTGAACGGTCTAGCAAAATATACTCACTGTTAGCTCCAAAAAGATGCTTGAGTAACACGTGTCGGTTGTCGTTTGACCACTCTTGCACGTTCCAGCTTTGTGCCTCAGTCGACGCCGTTAACAGGCCGGCCGGGACGGCCACGGCAGTAGCGGCAACATTCTTAGGGTCTTTGGTGTCATAAAGTTCGAATTGCTTCATATCGCCCGGCGCCGCCGTTATAAGCCAACGTCGATCTGGGCTCTGCGACACCAGGGTGGGCGTGACATCATAGGTTTTTTGCGGTGTTGTCACCAGGTTGTTTGGCACCAAAAATGGGTAGTCAAAGTGTACGACGGTATTGCCATTAATCTGGACCGGGCGCTGCCAGGTGCGATAACCGTCGCGCTTGAGCTCCATATTGTAATTGCCCTCGGGCAAGACGATGCGCGAATTGGTTTGAGATTTGTTGCGTACGCCGTTTAGATAAACGTCGGCCGGAGCAGGCGTGCTCGACACGAACATCAAGCCATTTTGGATAACTTCACCCTTTTTATTGAACCAGTAACCGCTGGCCAGGAGTACCAAGATGGCCGTAGCCATGGCGATAGCAAAAGCGATTGATATATAACCGATGATGATCATTCGGTTGTGACGGCGGAATTGAACTGGGTCTAAGAAGTCCATGCTAATACTATATATTACACGATAATGGTGGCGACTGATTTTGTCCTTGAAACCGGTGATAACTATCGCTATCATAAGAGTATTCTGCTTAAGCGAACTCCGAGGGGATTACCAAAAAATCGTGGCCGAAACTAAAAATTATATCGAACTGAATGGCAAACGATACGACGTCGTGACCGGCGCCTTATTGCCCAAGACAGACTCGGATCACAAAGAAGTGGCCGCTAAAGTAAAAGCGGCCACCACCGCAGCCTCCCACTCTTCAGCCGCACCGGCGCATGGTAAAACTTTGGACGGTTTTCGTCATCCTGTTAAAAAGCTATCGCACGCCGTTAAGCCGGCTGAAAAGCCAGCCGCCAAAGCACCCGCCGTTAGCCACACCGCCAAGTCAGCCACTCCAGCCACGCACGAGCCGACTACAGCGAAGCCAGCCGCCAAACAAGTTATGGACATTCGCCGCGCACCAGCCAAGCACATCACTCATAGGCAACCCGAACACTCCAAGACTCTTATGCGCCAAGCCGTTAAACGGCCAGCGCCAGGTCTGAAACGCACCCTGAAAACGCAAACGCGCACCGACATCTTGGCCAAAGTGCCAGCTCAACAGCTTGCTCCTAAAATGTCGATCCAACAAATCGACGAAAAACGACTTCGCCGCGCTGAGCACGTCAATAAAAGCCAGTTAATCAGCCGCTTTAGTATGCCGCCAGTTGCCGTCGAACGTCACCCGGCCGCCGTCAAACAGTCAGCCGAAGTCCGACAGCTTATCAGCCAACACCCAGCCGACGTTAAGCCGGTTTACGCCG
>DAIESS010000050.1 GCA_027346135.1 Candidatus Saccharimonadota bacterium | reverse complement strand
CAATCACATCAGCGTCGACGGCGAGAAGATATCGAAATCGCTTGGTAACGGCATCACGTTGGAAGACATTGAAACCAAAGGCTTTAGTCTGGAGGCTTTCCGTTTACACGTCTTAGAAAGCCACTATCGCTCTCAAAGTAAATTCAGTTGGGAGTCGCTCGAAGCCGCCCAAAACCGTCTTAGAGCCTATCTGGCAATGGCCGACCGACGATGGCAGCCTACTGATGACGGCCTGACAGATCACGACTTGGCCGATTACCATCGAACCATTAGCGAAGCCCTGCAAAACGACCTTGATACTCCGACAGTTCTAGCCGAGCTGAGTCGTTTGGAAACCAATGTCAGTAACAGTGGCATTAACAGCAGTAGTCAAAAGGCTTTCGGCGAGCTGCTCGAATGGCTCGACGACGCCCTAGGCCTGTCACTGGCAGCTCGTGCTGATATCACTGCCGAACAAAAGCAAATGATCGCCGATCGTGAAGCGGCCAGAGCAAATAACGATTGGTCAACTTCCGATAAATTGCGCGATCAACTAAGCAAGCAGGGCATAAGCCTCCGCGACACGCCGGCAGGTGCCGTCTGGTCTAGAAATTAATTAACTTCGTGGCACATTCTCGTACGATTATTCGGCTACGGATTGCCCACTTATTCCTGGGCATGATGTTCTGGTATGGCATCGAACAGTTATTCTTGAATCATATCATTGGCAACCCATCAGGCCGAGCCTACGCTATCATTGCTTTTACCGCCACAGTTTTAGTACTCGATATACCGGGCGGCGTTTTTGCGGACAAAATTGGTCGTAAAATGGCGCTGATATATGCTTCTTGTCTACAGATTGGTGGGCTCATCGTATTGGGACTTTCAGGCACACTTCTGTTTTATTTACTAGGCTGCGTGCTTTATGGCATTTACATTAGTTTGCTAAATGGAGCCTCGCAGGCCTTGCTGTACGATCATTTGGCCGAAACTGGTCAAACAAAGCAATACGCCCGTCAGCAGGGCAGAATATATGCCTTATTCTTGGTTGGCGCCGCAATAGCCAATCTTGCCAGCGGTTTTATTGCGCATCACTATAACTTACGGGCGCCATATTTGGTGTCGCTGGTCCCGGCCGTAATCGCATTAGTTACCCTAATCGGCATTCACGAGTCACCAATTGAAAAGAAGGCGGCCAATGCTTGGTACAAGCATGCCGGCACCGTCATCTCGGAAATTCGACGCCACCCACAGATTTTGCTGTATTCAGTCCGTTTTATGGCTGCAGCGATTCTGCTATTTACGTTGGGCGAGTTTGGCCAGATATATATCTTGTCGTTTGGTGTTACGACTATTGCACTAGGCGTTATCTGGGCTCTAGCGGCCTTAACCGGTGCGGCCGGGCGAATTTTAGCTCATCGTATGCAATCATTCCCACGTACCTTCATAACACTATATTGCCTTGTACTGGGCGGTTTTATGGTTATCCAAAGCTGGTATGGCATCGGCGTATTTCTGGTGTTCTATGCCTTTAACGAAGCTTTGTCGAACATCGCAGAAACAGAAATCCAACATGCCACCAGTTCGCATGTGCGTGCCACGACATTATCGGTCGTCGGTTTTGTTGGTAACTTAATGGCCCTACCGACCATCGCGCTATTTAACCGTGTTTACGCCCAAACGGGTATTGTGAATACCTACCGCGTTGGTGCGCTCATTGCCATCATCGCCTTAGCTCTGACCCTGTACAAGCCACTTCGATTGCATAAGGAGTTATCGAGACTGACTCATCGATTCGTTATGTCTACTTGGTCGCTTTGGCGATCTCGTCTTTAACGACTGGAGCGTCAATCAGCTTCTTGGTTTGCAAATAATCGAGAGCTAACACTCTGATGCAGCCAGCCACTGGAATCGCTACAAGACCGCCGAGTAAGCCTCCAAAGCTAACGCCAATAACCACCGCTAGAAAGACCAGCAATGGCGACATATCGGTTGTGTTGGCCTGCAAGCGTGGCTGAATAAGGTAGTTTTCGATTTGCTGGTAAGTAATGTAGTAAATCAAAATACCTAGAGCTGATACCGGCGAATGGAACAGCGCAATAAAGGTCACAATAATCGCACCAATTGTGTGACCAACCATCGGGATAAGGCCGCAAATAAAGACAATCCCCAGTAGAGCGATTGGATAACTGACATGGAAGATAATCAAACCCGGCAACAACATGAGTGAGGCAATAGCAGCTAAAAGCACTTGTCCGTTCACGTATCCCTTAACGACACGGTACATATCGCGCGTCAAACGGGCGGCTCGCTCATCGTGACGATCGGGCAATAGTTCGCGCATAAATGCCACCCAACGCGGCCCTTCGACCAACATCATAAAAGTCAGCACTAAAACGGTTAGCACCGAAAAGACGCTGCTACCAATCTTGGCAGCGGTCGAGACAGCCGAACCACTAATGTTTTTTAATCGGTTCGAAAGATCGTCGCTAAAGTCATTGACCTGCTTTTCAAGATGATAATGATTAATAAAACGGCCGATCTCGCTGTTTTGGTCACGAATATCACGGATAATGCGCGGAGCCGAATTGATGAGCGACTGTGTCTGGCGGAAGACTGGTGGCGTCATACTAGCCAAGAATAAGCCCAGAACCACTAGTATCATCAAGGCCGAGACTGATGTCGCTAAAGCTCGACTACCTTTGCGTTTACCGGGTAAGTGTCGAGCAATCCAACTAACGGGCGCATTGAGGGCAAGCGCCAAGAAAAAGGCCGTAAAGACCAGCACCAGCGCGTGTGACGCCCGGTGAATCGCAGTCACTAACAATATTGCTGCCAAGGTAAAAACAAATATTTTAAAAAGTGTGCGGACCGAAACGCCTATTTCGATTTCTTGCGGTTTGTTGGAAGAGCGGAGTTTAAACATATCCTTATTATTGCATGTTTCGTCGTGACGACAATATACTTCGGTAACTTGTCAGTAACCGCCGGCCGACCGACTGGACGTCAAAACCGGCCGCATAAGTCTTGCCCCATGTAGCGGCTTGACGGCGACCATCATCATTCTGCAGATAACCACTAATTTTCTCAGCTAGGTGACGGTGGTCGCCAGGGGCAATTAACTGCTCAGGCCGCTCATGCATAACCGAGTGATAGCCGGGGTTATCACCCGCCAACACAACCGCTCGACCGCTAGCCATGGCCTCGAGCAGGACAATGCCGAAGCTTTCGCCGCCGGTGCTCGGAAAAACAGCCACGTCCGCCGTTGCGTAGTAACGGGGTTTATCC
>DAIESS010000004.1 GCA_027346135.1 Candidatus Saccharimonadota bacterium | reverse complement strand
CCTAACATATACGCTGATGAGGTCATTTTGGCTCACACCAATATGACGGAATATCTGGCCTACGTGAAGAATCCAAAGAACGAAGCTTTGCGCGATCGCATGGTTGTCATCGATGCACCCTACACATTACAAGTATCAGCCGAACAGCAAATTCACGAGAAATTAATAGGTCAAGGTGACCTTGTTCGACGCTCATCAGTACACATCAATCCAAATACGCTAGCGACGGCCGCTATGTTCTCGGTCTTATCGCGCATAAAAGAATCCAAGAAGTATTCCAAAATTCAAAAACTTAAGATCTACGATGGACAAGAAACGGCCGGCTTGACACAGCGAGACTTCAAGGAGCTGACCGAAGAACATCCCGACGAAGGTATGTCCGGTATTTCGCCCCGCTACATTATCGACTCCCTGTCGACCGCGCTTATTCACCAGAACAGGACTTGCTTGACGCCAATTGACGCCATTCGAGCCTTGCGTGATAATCTCGATCTTCACGCGCATACCCGCGACATGAAACCTGAAGCCAAAGAGGCTTTGAAAGACGACTTAACGACCGTCAAAAAAGAATACGATGAAGTTGCCAAGCGCGAAGTTCAGAGTGCATTCGTCTACTCTTACGAAGAAACCGCTCGAAGCCTATGTGATAACTACTTAGACCAGGTCGAATTGTTCTGCACCGATTCAGTTACTACCGACCCACTAACCGAGGCAGAATCAGGGCCGGACGAAAACCTGATGCGCAGTATTGAGGAACAAATCGGTATTAGCGATAGCAGTAAAAAGGAATTCAGGAATGAATTGCTTATACGCATCGGATCAATGCATCGACGGGGCGAGAAGTTTGATTACACAACTCACCCGCGACTTAAAGAAGCTATCGAGAAAAAACTGTTTGCCGACCTGAAGGATATGGTCAAGCTTACGACCAGTACAAAGGTACCCAATGAAGAACAGCGCGAACGTATCAAGAGTGTTGAAAGTACTCTGGTTGCCGAAAAAGGTTACTGTTCTCATTGCGCCAGTGAGCTCATAGCCTATGTCGGTGCTTTGATGAGCCATTCCTAACCAAACAAAAACCAGCTAGTTCGTTAAAAATACATTAATCGTTACTTTAAAACTAGACGGTACAAAGACATGGAAAACAACGAACGATGGTTTGCCAGCATTTCGAGGCAAGACTGGTCATTCGAACGCCGCGGAGACCAAGACGCGGCGCGTCATAACGAGAAAGTCAAAGAGATCATAAAAGACAACCTCGAAGGGGTTATTAGTGACGGCGAAATAATAACAGCCGATCCGCGCAGTAAAAAGACTATAAAAGTCCCTATGCGCTCATTGGAACTGCCGCGATTTCGGTACGGCGACGAGCGAGAGGGAATCGGTATGGGTGAAGGCGGCAGTCAGCCTGGCGATGGCGTTGGCGACCCCGGCAAAGAGGCCGGTACCGATCCGGGCGAGGAATACTATGAGGCAGAGCTGTCCCTGCAAGAAATTCAAGAGATGGTTTTTGAAGACTTGGGCTTGCCGCGAATTAAGCCCAAAGAGCAGAAGGACATCCCGTCGGAAATCGTCAAATATGATGATGTTCGGCATAACCGTAGCCCTAGCGGCCTCGACATCAGCCGTACGATAATGCAAAACATGCTGCGCAATGCCCAGGATTACGGCGTAGCGGAGATAAAAGGCATATCACCGGAGGACTATCGTGTTAGGCGATGGGAGGAAGATGTGCGGCCTGAGAATAGTGCCGTAGTTATTGCCATGGCCGACATCTCAGGTTCAATGGGCGATTTTGAAAAGTACATAACCCGCGCTTTCTGTTGGTGGACGGTAAGTTTTTTGAGAACAAAGTTTCCCGAGGTAGAACTAGTGTTTATCTCTCACGACACCGAAGCGCAAGAAGTCACAGAAAAACAATTCTTCAGTCGTGGAACGGGAGGCGGCACTAGGTGCTCGGCGCCCAACGAGTTAGCTCTCGAATTGCTGCAACATCGCTATCCACCGACCAGCCACAACGTTTACCCGCTTCACTTTTCAGACGGCGATAACCAATATGGCGACAACCCGCGTTGTGTCGATTTGGTGCAACAATTGCTCGATAGCGAAGTAAACCAGTATGCATACATTCAAATTGGCAAGACCAGCTCAAGCGGACTCTTAAATGAATACACGAAAAACATCTCGGATGAACGCTTCAAGGGCTTAAAGATCACCGAAAAGGAAGGTGTACTGGCGGCACTGAAAAAAGTTTTCAACCCTGAGGAACAAGAGGATTAGCCGCATGAGCATGGAATCCACACCGTTCGACAAAGCGGCCAACCGCTACGAGGCAGAGGATCGTGACCTAGAAGCTGCTTTGGCAAATATCTGGAGTATTGCCGAAGAAAACCATCTGGATCCTTTTCCAACACATTTTGAAGTCGTACCACCAAATGTCATTAGCGAGATAGGTTCATACGGCTTGCCGGAACGTTATTCGCACTGGACACATGGACGTGAATATCGGCAAATTAAAACGATGTACGATTGGGGTTTGTCGAAAATTTATGAGTTAGTCATAAATAGCAACCCGGCGCAAGCATATCTTATGGAGAACAATCCACCAATCGAGAATAAACTCGTTATGGCGCATGTCTTGGCACACTCAGACTTCTTTAAAAACAATAAATTATTTGCACCTACCCGACGGGATATGCCGGAAGCGGCCGCCCACAACGCTGTCCGCATTCAAGGTTATGAGGAGCAATACGGTAAAATGGCCGTCGAACAGCTACTGGATGCGACTCTTTCCATAGAAGAGCATGTTGACCCATATCGACCGAATCGACCACAAAAAGAGGATGAGTTGCGAAATTGGCGCGAGCAAGCTAGCCGTAAGCGTCGGCCCCACGAAAGTATCCCGGCCGGACAATTTGATGACATATTCGACATCGCAAGCAAACCCGTACTGAAGGTTATTCATGACCAGCATACCGAAGCCCTTCACATTCCGCCTGAACCAGATAGAGACATCCTCGGCTTTATCAGAAATCATGGGCCGAATCTTCAGGAATGGCAGCGTGATGTTATTGATATCGTACGCAGCGAGTCGCTCTATTTCTATCCGCAACGTCGTACCCAAATCAGGAACGAATGCTGTGCATCTCATTGGCATAAGCGCATCATGCGCGAAATGAGTGACCGCAATCTAATATCTGACAAGGATAATGAAATTTGGTGGCGACAGCATAGCGGTGTGGTCGCACCAGATCCTAAGCGGATCAACCCGTATTATTTGGGCATGAAAATGTATGAATATCTCGAGGATTATTACAATGGCACCCTTTCAGCCGAGGAGAATGACTGGCTAATAAAAGAACATATACCTGTTCAGCCGCGTTTCGAGGGGCGATTAGAAGATAGCCCGGCGATACCTGCCTTGAGAGACATTATGATTCACAATGATGATCAGTCATTCATCCGCAACCATTTTAATAAGATTGTCGCTGATCGTATGGATATGTATATCTACGAGGAACGAGTTGATTTTGATGGTGAAGTTGATTATGTTGTGATTGATAATGGCTGGCAAAAAATACGTGATATGCTTGTGAGTTCCATGGATAATTCCGGTATGCCTTACATTACAGTCGTAGATGGGGACTATAACAATGCCAATCAACTTTATCTTAGGCATGAATATGAGGGAAAAGCCCTCGACCCTGACTATATAAAGAAAACGCTGCCTTATATCTTTAGACTTTGGCAAAAACCAGTCCATCTTGAAGCCAGGTCTGACAAGGCCAACCGCGTCTACAGCTATGACGGCACTGAAGTTTCCGAAAAGCGGATTAGTTTTTAGACTCTTAGATTGCTCCTACTCTCTAGCTATAACGGTGACATTTTGGTACAATAGCCGAGTATTTTGGCGGCGATAACTAAATTCGTCATGCCAAACAGGCCGAAGTAGCTCAGTGGTAGAGCATCGCCATGGTAAGGCGGGGGTCACGAGTTCAATCCTCGTCTTCGGCTCCACGTGTAAAATAAATCACAGCATTACCTTAATGCCTATGATGTAATGATACTGCGCTTGGTGGCTTGAACCACTTCAAAAATTATATTTTCAAGCGCCCATAGCCCCGCAATTGACGCGGGGTTATTTAAATCAAGTGATAATTGTTACATATGTTAATAAAAATGCTTGACACAAGCATAAGCGTCTAGTACTCTGCAAGTGTAAGTAAGCGGCAAAAACGTAAACCTTACAAAACCTTTATCCTTCTTGCAAGAGGAACAAAAAATACCGATCTGATCAATCGGTATTTTTTAATGCACCTTAGTCGGACGGTTTACATGGCTCCTCTTATCTGTTACTATAGATAGGATTAATTTATAAACTTTATCATTGGTAAACATCTATGGCTAAAAAAGGCGACAAACGTAAAATTGTGGGATTGGTAAGCGAAGAAAGTGGCGAGCGTATTTATTACACTCCTAAAAACACCATGAACACTCCCGAAAAGCTATCTCTTCGCAAGTACAGCCCCAAACTACGCAAACACGTTATCTTCACTGAAACCAAGAAGAACTTGGGCCGCAACGAAGCGCCGAAGCGCTAAGCCATACCTATCTAAAAATAAAAGGCTCCCACGGGGGCCTTTTTAAATATCAGAAAAGCTTAAGCCTCGGGGCTGGCTTTTGAGTTAGAGCTGGCTAAAATCGCATTGATGAGCTCGGCATGGCTCCATACTAGAGGCGTAACAGACAGTGGTGCACCCGTAGACGGTTCAATTTGCTCGGAAAGAACACCACTTGGCATGGCGTGTTTTAACGTCCAATCGACGTAGTAATCTAAAGATGTATGATCGGTGTGGTTCTTCAAGGCCGCTAGCCATAGCGTCGTTACAAACCACGGATTGCCCATATATGGCGGGTCAGATTCAAAATAATGGTCATACTCATACCGTGGCACACCATCCGACGGAGACTTATTGAGCAAGACTTCATCAGCTAGATGAAGGGAATCGGCCAATTGATGGTCGTTAAGGTCGAATAACCCAAATGTAATCACACCGAAGAGAGAAGATACATCAAGTGTATTGTCGAACTCGAGCGAACCGTTGTCCTGCAGTAAATAACCCTTACGCAAGGCACGACGTTCTGGGTCGTAAAATATGTCGCGACCATCTTTCATGACCTCGGCAGCTTTCTTCCAGCGTACGGCGTCATCGGGGTACTCGAACTTGTCGGCAAAGTCTGCGGCAATCTGCAGGGCACGGTAACATACGCTCGTTGTGTAAGCGCTGGTTAGGAATTTCTCTTCCCAAAGGTCATAACTGGCGTGCGGCAGACCAGTATGCTCATCGACAAACGACGCAATAAAATTGGCGGCAGGCTGGATAAACGTATTGTAAAGCCCAAATACAAAGTCTTGATCGCCCGTATGCTTGAGGTATTCGCCTAGCATGAAGATGATGATGGCAGTCTCATCCTCCTGAATGGCCAGCTCTTGACGTCGACCATGCAGTAGCGGGTGCCAAGTACTACCGATGGCTTTGTCTGGCTGATATTTGTGCATCATGTAACCATCCGGGTGCATAATGTCGCGGCAAAACTCGAAGAATAGCCTAGCTTCGTCCCGGTAGCCCAGTTTAATTAGCGGCCAAATGGCGAAAGCACCGTCGCGTGGCCAGACATAGCTGTAATAATCACGGCCGAAGTTATAAATTGAAGAATCGCAAGAGGCAATGATGCCACCCCGTTTGTCGATGTGCGCTTTGATGACCATTAACGACTTGCGAACGGTATCGTGATACTTGGGGTCAATCGCTGGCTCGACATCATTCGTCCGCTTCAACCAGTTACGCCAATAGTCGCGGGTATTCTCAAGACGCTTATCCAGGCCATCTTTCTTAACCTGTAAGTGCAAGCCCTCGGCGGTGTACTGTGAATCGGCCGCGATTATCCAGTAGTCATATTCGGCACTAGCACCACCTTCTAAGTTGCACTGGAAACGAATTACCGAATCAACGCCACCGTGCTCAACAGCGTTATTACTTAGTTCGCCGTCCTCGGCATCCTTGTAGGTGCCTTCTTTGCCCTCAATACCATAGTTGCCGATCGAGAACTGGTCGTAAAGTGTTCCATCGGTATTCTGACCATAAACTAGCAGGGCGCAGCGACCCTTATAGTCGAGAATATAGTTTTCGTCGGGCACGTAAAGGGCAGTATCGGCCCGACCAGCCCGTGATATTTGGAAAACTTGATGCATAAACAGGCGAATGTTGCGATATTCACCCGACTGGCTACTAACAACAATTCGACGACAGAAAGCATTGACCGTGCAGTCGACAAAATCGACCAGATTAAGCTGAATTTGCAGCTCTTTGTTGGTCATCTCAATGTCACTTACAAGGGCAGACGACTCGAAATTAACACTAATATCCCAGGTGCCATCATCGACCCAAGAAAATTGGCCTTCGACCCACACGCCGATGCGGTGATGCATACTCCGTGATGTATTGAGGTTGTCCAAGCCTACGTACGGATAATAGAAGTCGTTGACTAAGCCCTGTTCGTTGAGGCCGACCGTTAGAGCCCCATTGCCAAGCATTACCGGCCGCGCCATTAAACGAGAATCCCTCTTTCGGCTAGACGGTAGCGCAGGTCATGGTAGGCGTTCATGAAGTTGATGTAGGCGTCATACGGCGAATCGTAGGGACTGAAGTAAGCGTGAATATCACCGTCGTTCCACCATTTCGTACACATGTAGTAGAAATGGTCGGATGTCTGTAAACGGCGCCAGTCTTCGATTAAACTGCCGTCGTTAGTGCCTAAAATCTTTTCTTCTAACTCGTAAAGCGCAATGATTGATTGCTGTTGCAAGCTGTTGCCCAACCAAGCCGACAAGTCTCGTTCGGTGTCCGCCCAGGTGATCGTCTGGGGTACGTCGATGATGTCTTTTGGCTCATAAGCATCAATGGCTTCGCTAATGGTCATAAAGGTGTTGCCCTCGGTCTTAAGCCACTCTTTGGGCAAGTGTTCAAGGAAGCCGAAAATGCCCGACTCGCTCCATTGGTGCTCACCGAAAGTCTCGTAGTCCATAAACAAGTCAAAGTTGGTAGCGTTTTGGTCGCTCGATAACCAGTGAGCAAACTTATCGGCCGTCAGTGGCCATTCAGCCCAGTTGCGGTCACCAAAACGGAAAGCAATGTCGTCGCTCAGCTTGTAATTCTTCATCAACAAGCGAATGTTGTCGGTGTGAGCCGGCCGGTAAACATAGTTAGGGCTTCGCCAGCCCAAAACCGTGTCCCAACCTTCAGTAATAATACCTTTGTAGCCAGCTTTATCGGCCCAGTAAGCGATGTCGTTGTTGTAAGATAACTCTGTGTTACGGAAAACCTGGGGCGTTTGACCGAAGAGCTTTTGGACTTTCTCGCGGTGCATCGCAACCTGAGCCTCGAACTCGGAGCGTGAATAAAAGAAAGCTAAACTGTGGTGATAAGTCTCGGCTACAATCTCAACCCGTCCGGTAGCAACTAAATCTTTAAACGATTGCAGCGCCTCGGGCGACCAGGCCTCGAGCTGATCAAGCACAGTGCCGGTGATTGACAAACTAAGCTTAAAACCTGGATTCTCGTCTAATAATTGCAGCAGGCGGTGGTTGGTCGGAATGTACGACTTTTCGGCAACCTTGTGCAAAATGCGTTCGTTACTGGTCTGGTCTTCGTAGTGGGCATTAAAATAATTGTGGTCGTAACCGGTGTCGAAAACGCTATAGTGCCGGATACGGTAGGGCTGGTGGACATGCAGGTATAGAACAATCGATTTCATGCTGCTACCGCCTGATTAGCGTGATGTTGATATGATTTCAAGACTTTATCGGCCGCACCATCCCATGACATTCGGACGTACTCTTTTAAGGCGTTACGGTGTAATTCGTCGCGCAATTCATCGTTGTTAACGACAGCTAAGATCTGGTTAGCCATCTCATTGATATCCCAAAAATCGACTTTCAAACAGTTGTAAAGGACTTCGCTGACGCCGGATTGCTTGCTGACGACTGACGGCGTGCCATAGGGAATAGCTTCGAGCGGAGTCAGGCCGAACGGCTCCGAAACTGACGGCATAACAAATAGATCGGCTATCCGGAAAGCGTCACGCCAGTTCTTGCCGCGTTGGAAGCCCGTAAAGATAACATTTTTAGCAATACCAAGGTCGGCGGCCTGTTGCAAAAGCTCGAGGTATTGTTCGCCGCTACCAACAATCAAGAACATAGTGTTGGGCCGACGAGCTATGACCTCCTTGGCGGCCAATAAGAAGTTAGGCAGCCCTTTTTGGACGGTTAAACGGCCAATGTTGCAAACAACTCGCCAACCCTGAGCCTTCAGGGCGGACAGGTAACGGTAGACATTGTCGGTTTCATAAGGAATTTCGCCAACCTCAATGCTGTTGTGGACAACTTCGATCTTGTCACCGGGGATGCCATATTCACGCATGATAGCTTGCTTAGTGAAGTTACTGACAGCCATGATCCGGTCGGCAACCGCAAAAGCCGTGGCTTCAATCTCTCGAACTAACGGGTTGCCGCCACTGCCGCCGGCTCGATCGGACTCAATCGAGTGAACATGCAAAATAATCGGACATCCCTTCATCATCTTAATCCGCATAGCGGCGCGGAAGGTCAGCCAGTCGTGAGCGTGTAAAACGTCGAATTCGCGTTCGCTGGCTAGTCGGGCAGCAGCATGTTCAAACATCTGTTGCTGGCTGTAAATGTCGTGCCACTCCTCGGTACCATCGTCGCGGATATATTTGTAGCTATCGTAGGCGATACCACTCTTAATTATCTCCGTCACACCTTGCGGTTGAGCAGCGGTAATTTTCATAAAGTCAATATCGTGATCGGCTTGGTAGGGGAGGATAAATTCGAGATCGACCGATCGGTGAGAGAGCGCACGACAGAGTTGGTAACAGGCAACGCCTAGCCCACCGCTATTATGGGGCGGCAATTCCCACCCGAGCATCAGTATCTTCATATCTCTGTAATTGCGCTTATGTTAGGTTTAACTTTAGTATAGCGCAAGACGCCTAAAAAACCACACTCATTACCACAATAAAGCTGTGATTAATGTTACAGATAGAGCCAAGCCGATTCTATCCAAAGTTGGTGATATAATTTTTTCATGGAAAAAGAACCGCTAAATGAATTGCAACAAGATTGGGCCGCCGTAGGAGCCGATTTACTGCAAGCTATACATCAAATATCCGAAGAAATTGGCGATGCCGATCTCACTGAAAGAGTTAAAAGCGCCGCATATAACGAAAATGACATTTTGCCTCACCCCCTCGCCATATTTCTACTCGAGAATCACACCCCAGGCGCTGCCGAACGAGTCATGACTCGCACCGAAGAAATAGGCGAGGCCCGTCACAAGGCCGAGATGCAGGAACTGGAAGGTAAACAAACTTTGGCGCGTTCGCTTGGCCGAATTTTGCGGCGCTCGTAGTCCCCATATCGCCTTGCCGCATAACTGGCATATGTCATTGCCACGAAAAAACCCGTCACACTGGACGGGTTCATTTGTGGCAGGGCCTAAGGGACGATTAACGACCACCCCCCTATCCGCGGGCAGGTACATCCCGACAGCCTGCGGCTGCCACACTTCTTTGCGTAACAGCGCAGAGAACCAGGTATCCGCTTTATAGTTCATGCGTAATGCGCGCTACTCGTTAGCGGCGCGTGACTATGAGTCGGAGAGTAATGAAAGATCCAGAGAGGAGGAACCATGAAGCTTCTCAACGTCCGTGCAACGGCCTACCAGGTTCGTACCCGCGGCGGGGGCAGCAGCAACAACTGCGGTCAGAGTGGTCAGAGCTCCGGCTCGGGTTCGTGCAGCCACTGCTCCGGTAGCAGCAGCGGTCGCGGCTAGTCCGACGATTCTGCGTTGCACGGTCAGGTCGTTCGCGACCCACCGGGGGCCGTCAGCTCGCATTACTGACGCTCTCCTGTGAAGATCTTGGGCTCGAGCATGAGCTCTCCGTGAGCTAAGCTCGCCCAAGATCTTCACGAAGAAACACCCTGAAACTGTCGAAATCCTCGAGCGCTATGCTGGAGGCCTTTTTATGCTTACTTCGACAGTACTCCCGCACAATCCAGTAGCCAACCCGGTAACCAGTCCAACGAGGAAGTTCGGCTGATTCGGCGATAAACCAATGTAGACGATCAAAATACGTATCGTCAAAATGAGGAGTCACCCGACGAACTAGCGCCCGGTTATCCTGTTTACTGTCAATATAACGGCTGAGAAACGACCCGTCACTGGACACTTCCTTCTCGAATGCAACACCGAGCCCCTCGAAAATCATTGCATCAAGCAAAGTTGATCCAAAGCCAGGCCCTTCATAGCGTTTAATGTGCATTAGCTCATGGCAGATCGTGTAGTATAGTTCATTTTCGTCTAGTTTACGAGATGCATCAATGAACAGATTAATTAACTGTGGTGCGGCGGCAAATCCACTCATCCCTGTCTCAGGAATAGCACTTGCCGGATCGTCAGAGCAGACTATATCTACAGCATTAAGGTTAAGGGTGTTTCGAGCAATATCTTCCGCACGACGTACCGCCGATTCGATTACAGCCAAATTAGACGTTAGATGTCCATCTGCGTTGAGTAAGTGTAACCGTAGGACTTTCATACTACCAATATATCGCAATATTAGCCGTAGGCGAGAATTATCAATCATCAGGCACATTAATATGGCAGATAGAACTCGAACTATTTCTACAGATACAAGTTTGACAAATCGTAATAATATTTCTTCATACTCGTAATAACCAAACCAACAAAAATACCCCCGAAAACGGAGGTATTGATGCGTACAAATTTAACAATCCACTACTTTGTTCTATATGGCAGGGGTAGCAGGACTCGAACCTACGACACCCGGTTTTGGAGACCGGTGCTCTACCAACTGAGCTATACCCCTTCATTTGCGCCTTAAATTGCAAGAAGGCTTTGGACTGCTTTATGATACGGCAAAAAGATACGTTTGTCATCTGTTTTTACTTTCCAAACATCTTAAATTCTGCTATACATATATGCAATGGCTAAAACCTCACCGAGTAAACCTCTTTTAATAATGCTATATGGCTTTCCTGGTTCCGGGAAAACGTTTTTCGCACGACAATTCTGCGAAAATGTCCAAGCTGCCCACATCCAGGGTGACCGCATCCGGGCCGAGTTATTCCAGAACCCACGCTACGACAAAGAAGAAAACCAAGTCGTTACCCAATTAATGGACTACATGGCAGGTGAGTTCCTGAATGCTGGCATCAGCGTTGTTTACGATGTCAACGCCGCCCGCGCGATCCAGCGCCACGGTTTGCGCGATATGGCCCGCCGTGTCGGTGCCAAGCCACTCCTGGTCTGGTTCCAGATTGATACCGATAGCAGCTTTTACCGGGCCAGCAAGCGCGATCGCCGCCGGGCCGATGACAAATACTCGGCACCAATGACGCGCCAACTCTACGATGCTCAAGCCGGCCAAATGCAAAACCCAGTTTCGACCGAAGACTACATAGTTATCAGCGGCAAACACACCTTTAACACCCAATACGCCGCCGTTACCCACAAATTACGCGAACTCGGTCTGTACGGTCTTGACCCAAGCGAGCACGTCGTTAAGCCTGGTATGGTCAACCTCGTCCCGAACCAAGCCGCCGGCCGCGTTGATCTTGGTCGACGCAATATAACCATCCGTTAAGTGAGCGGCAATTCATGCCGTTCAAATCGTTTGAACTCGAAGATCTTGGTACTGTAACCGTTTATAAAAGGCGGGGCAGCCGTAATTTACGGCTTAGTGTCACTCGCAAGGGCGCTATTCGCATCACCATTCCGGCCTGGGCGCCATACCAAGCTGGCGTTGACTTTGTTCGAGCCAAACGCGATTGGCTGCAAAACCACATCCCAGCCACTCCATCGCTGCTCCAAGAGGGCATGTTGATCGGCAAATCGCACCGCTTGCACTTTTTGTCCGATCCGACAGTCACCGCGCCACGTTCACGCTTACACGGCAGCCAGGTAATTATCAGCTATTCGCCTCTCGACAATCCGGCGGCCCCAGGCGTTCAAACTGTCGCCGAGCAAGCTTGCATCCGCGCTTTGCGCCAGCAGGCTAAACACCAGTTACCCGTCCGGTTGCGTGCCCTAGCCGACGAATACGGATACCACTACAATTCTGTCACCATCAAACGTCTGACTGGACGATGGGGCAGCTGCGATCAAAATCGGGATATTGTACTTAATTTATTCTTGATGCAGCTGCCCTGGGAGCTCATCGACTACGTTTTAATGCATGAGCTAGCTCACACCCGAGTACTTCGTCACGGGCCGGTTTTTTGGGAAGAAATGGAACGCTATACCCCTCATGCCAAGCGCTTGCGCAAACAAACTCACCAATATCAGCCAAGTCTTCACCCAGAAGCGGCGTGATATGGCATAATGTAAACCAGTTATGCTTCCAACTAAAATCGTTTCTACCGTCAATAAGTCAGCTCGTCTCGAGCACGAACGCCTAACTAGCCTTATAAATAGTATGGCCGACGGTGTTATTGCGGTTGATGAACATGGTCGCTTGGCAATTTACAATGGCGCCGCCCTTAACATTCTCGACGTCAACACCCTAAAACCCGGTATGCCAATCGGCTCACTTATGAAGTTAATTGACAAAAACAACCAACCGGTTGATATTGTTGAGCTCGTTCGTGACACCAAGCTAGCCACCTCAAACCGCGACTATCGTTTAAGCTACGGTGATGGCAGTAATATCAACCTTTACCTCAGTATCGCCCCGGTTCACCTGGGCTACGGCAAAAACGGCCAGCACGGCCATGTTTTACTGTTGCGTGATATAACTCATGAAAAATCACTTGAAGAAGAACGCGACGAGTTCATCAGCGTCGTCAGCCACGAACTACGCACACCTATTGCCATCGCTGAAGGCAATATAAGCAACGCCCAGTTTATTACCGACAAAACCGGCGACTTAGCAGCCGTTAAAAAGGCTCTCCAAGAAGCCCACAACCAAATATTGTTTTTAAGTGACATGATAAATGATTTGTCGACACTTTCTCGTGCCGAACGGGGTAAGCTTACCCTCGAAGTCGAGCCGATTAACGTCCATGAGTTCGTCACCGAGCTAGCCGCTAACTACGAGAAAGACGCCGCCGCCAAAGGTTTAGCGATTCACGCCGTTATCGATCCCAAACTTGAAGTCTTGTACTCAAGTAAATTATACGTTCGTGAAATTTTACAGAACTTCATTACCAACGCCATTAAATATACCGAGAAGGGTAGTGTCGAAATTGCCGCCAAAGCCAAGACTGACGGTGTTGTTTTTGCCGTAACTGATACGGGCATTGGCATTAGCAAAAGCGATCAAGAACGAGTTTACGACAAATTCTTCCGTTCAGAGGATTTCCGCACCCGCGCCACCAACGGCACCGGCCTAGGGCTATATGTCACCATGAAATTAGCCCGGCTCTTGCACACTGACATTAGCCTGACAAGCGAGCTCAACAAAGGTTCGACCTTTACTATCGTCGTGCCCAATTTAGCGCAGGCCAAGTAAGCTAACAAGGCAACTTAGCCATCAATTTTTGGCAGGGATGGAATGGCCCGCATAACTGGTATGCAGACGTTACGACCCTTCCAGATAACTTCCGAGAATTCGTAGCGAGCCATCGAGTAGTTAAGCACAACAATGTCAAATAGTGCCGCAAACGGTGCAGCTAGGAAACCACGCAGCAAGAAGCGGCGATATGTCAGGCTAACGATCCGCCCGTAAAAATACAAAATCAGTGCACACGTAACTACCGATACAACGAGGCTTGTCATCGGTGGCTGCAAAACAAGCTTGGCGGCCAGGAGCACAAATGGCAAGATAAAACCGAAAGCTTCGGCCAGTGTTAAGATCAAAACCAGCTCAGGACGCCGGTGTAACTGAGGATAGCGGGTCCGAATTGAGGTGTCGAATTGCTCGGGCACGGCCTTGGCGCTCGTAATGCCAATAACCTCGTTGCTTTGCATGAAGCTATAGCCATCGTGCACGCCGGCAACACGCGCGAAATAGCTTTCGGGCACGATCGAACGGCTAACCGCCGCAAAACCACCGGCGCTTTTAAGAGTATTCTTTCGTATCAGCCAACAAGTACTGAGCACTGGCGGACGGTTGAACATTTTACGTGGCAATGACAGTTCCCAGGCATAGCGCGAAGGTTGTAACAAGATCGACTGACTTTGGGCGGCCATAGGCTGCAGTGTATTAGCCGGTATTATGCTCATCATCGTCTTATTTTTTGCCAACATAGCCGCGACCAAACGTCGCAGACTGTCAGGTGCATAACGGCTGTCAACGCCCGCAAACAACACCAATTCGCCGTTGGCTTCATCGAGCAGTTGCTGATAAGCCTGGTTTTTAGCCAGCCAGCCGTCACGGGGCAGCTCACCTTGCAAAAAGCGAACACCCGCATGAGCAAACCCCCGGATAATTTCTGGCGTTCGGGCGTTTTGCGAGCAATCATCCAATACCAATATCTCGAGTTTGGGGTAGTCGCTAGCAATAAGTGTCGCCAAACAGGCCTCGAGGTCATCGGTTTCATTACGGGCGGGAATAGCTACGGTAAGAGTCGGCAACTCCTGCTTAGCCAAATTAGCCACATCTTTTGGCGGCAAGGTTGTCCGCAGGTGCCTCTCGGTGCTTAAAACAACCACCAAAACGCCCGCCAATTGTAAGCCGCTAAAGATAACCCAAAAACTATCTAAAGTAATGCCATAATGCTGACAGGCCCACCAGCTGACTGCAATAACTAGCTGCATCGCCATCAGTTGCAAGCCAGTCTTAGTAACGACCCGCCGCAAATAATGCTTCTCCATGCGTCCCTTAACAATCCGAAGCATATTCACAATGCGGTAGGCACTTATAAATAGCAGCATGATCGAACCGAAGGTCGATCTTTCTAAAATCATCAACGCCCCGCTCAATAACAAGCCCACAGCCACGACCCAGGCGATAACTTTCTGGGCCCGCCAAAAACTCGGAATCCACAAGCTTAACTCAAGCAGTGTAGCCACTGCAAAAACGGCCAGTGCAGGAATCATGCCTCTTAGTATAACGTACACCGTTCACGAACGTCATAATTATATTGTCTAAAGCAAGGCTTGATATCTGTTAGCCAAGGTGATACTATTGACACGATAAGTCCTACAAATATCGTAGGCTTTTTTAATTTAAGGGGGCTATTTTGGTATCGAAGAAATCTGCCACTGGCGGCCGAAGATTGCGAGAAAGTACTGAAACCGTACGCGAACGCAGCACTAGTCTGAGTAATAAGTCAGACAAAAAACATCGACTACGCCCAATCGTAAGTAAGCTAGGTGGCTGGTCGGTCTGGAAACCTTTTCGATTTCTCGGACGACTTGGTTTCAAATACCTTATCCCGCCTTACTTTAAAAACAGCGTACGCGAGCTTCGAATGGTCACTTGGCCAGATCGTCGCCAAACTCGCCAGTTAACATTCGCAGTTATCATATTTTCGATAGTCTTCGGTGTTTTGGTAGCACTGGTCGACTACGGCCTAGATAAATTATTTAAGAAGGTAATTCTACACATATGAGCAAATCAGAACGGTACGATTCACAAAAGGCATGGTACGCCATCCACACTTACAGCGGCTACGAAGAAAAAGTTGCTGAGTCTATCCGCCAACGCGCCGATAGTCTGGACATGAAAGACAAAATCTTTCAGGCTTTAGTCCCTAAAGAAAAAATGATCGAGATCAAGAACGGCAAACGCCGCGTCGTCGAAAAGCGCATTTTCCAAGGTTACGTGCTTGTTCAGATGAAATTATCCGAAGATGCTTGGTACATCGTCCGTAACACGCCGTCCGTTACCGGCTTTGTCGGCTCTGGCACCGAACCATCACCAGTCAGCCAGGAAGAAATCGAAAAGATTCAGAAGCGCATGGGCCTCGAACAGCCCAAGCACAAGATCGACTTTACACTTGGAGAAGTTGTCAACATCATCGATGGTCCATTCAAGGGCTTCGATGGTGCCATTAACGAAATCGACGCTCAAAAGGGCAAGCTTAAAGTTTTGGTTAACATGTTCGGCCGCGAGACACCTGTCGAACTCGACTCACTCCAGGTCAAGCGCGTCTAATAAATCACCGCTAGGCTTATCATGCCCGTAGAAGTTTACACTGAGTGCCTGCCCGACCTAACTCCTCTAGAATTGGTTAAATATTCCAAGCTAGGCCTACTTAGCATGGCCGAATCACCGCAAATTTTTCGCGACCGATTTGCCCATGTCCTTACGAACATTGCCGACGAACAGGTCATGGCCTCGATTGAATTAGGCGATATCGATAGCTTCAAGTGTTACAGCCGGGCCGCCCGTTTCATTCATCGAAACATCGAACGCTTCGGCCATGGCAATAATGACTTCCTAGAAAACTCTTAGTCTTATCCCATTGCATACAAATAAGTCACTGCGCTACCTGTAGCGTATGCCCAATATTGGGCGCTATATGTAGCGTATTTACACTATAATTGCGAAGAGTATAGTGAGATATATTACACACTAAGGTGAGGAAGTAATGAACGAAACGATTATTTACACAGACCCGAAAATGGTTGACGGGACTTTTAATGATTTAACTGCCGAGGAAAAGATCCGCCACCACGTTGGCATCATGCTTGGCATTCGCAAGAGCGTCGGCGGCATTTGTGTGCGGGCTTCCGACCTAGAAATTGACGACCATGCAGCCCGTTGTCCAGAAGATTACGCCCGTTTGCGGGAAACTGTCTGCAATAATCTGGTCGAACAAGGCTACATCCTACGTGAAGAGCTCGAGCCAGTCGCTCTCGCCGCCTAAACAACGCTAATTTTGAAGCGTCCATTAAACTGCCACTAGCAAATCTGCGTTATTACACGTGCCTGACGAATGGCTCGACAATAACGACGATTTATAGTAAAATCTATCTGTTACGCACTACTTAAAGGTAGGAGAAGTTGTAACCGCGCTTCAATTTGCGGCGAACCTTCGTAATAAAGGAGAATTAAATGGCAAAAGCCGTTAAAGCAAACCTAAAAATGAAAATCAAAGCCGGCCAGGCTAGTGCTGCACCACCAGTTGGTAGCACCCTCGGTCAGTACGGTGTCAACATGATGGATTTCATTAATCCTTTCAACGACGCCACGCGCGAAATGCAAGGCGCCACCGTTACAGCACACATCACGGTCTATGATGACCGCACGATGGACTTCCGCGTTGTCGGCATGCCGACCGACGACCGCATCCGGGCCGAACTGAAAATCGACAAGGGTTCGGGCCGTCCAAACACCGAGAAAGTTAGCAAGAAGCTAACACAGGCACAGTTGACCAAGATTGCCGAAGAAAAAGCCCACGACATGAATACCGACGATGTCGAAGCCGTCAAAAAGATGGTTGCCGGTACAGCCCGCAGTATGGGCGTCGAAGTCGAACAGTAGTCCTCTGGAGTAGGAAATGTCCGAATCCGCACCGCATGCTCACGTCATCCCGGAACCCGTTATTGAACGATTAAGCAGGCTGGTTTTTAGTCTCGAAAGTGCCAATGACGTCGGTGATGATGCCTTAGCTGAACGATACGAAGCCGACATTACTCAAATACTGAAACTACATCCCGAGCTATAGATTTAACGTAAATTGTGGGAGAGCTGACGCTCGCTATCAACCACGAAAGGATATAATAGATATGGCAGAAGCCAAGAAAAGCACTAAGAAAGCTGACAAAGAAGCTGAGTTGGTTATGGAAACCGCTCTAGAGGAGAAAAAGGATGGGAATAGTCAAGAAGTTAGCAATGCTAGCGATCAAGAAAAAGATAGCATCAAAGAAGTAGCCGAGAAATCGACCGCTAAGGCCGGCAAGCGCAGCAGCAAGGCCGTTAAAGAAGCTGAAGAAAAGCAGGCCAAGGAAGAGCGTAAGGCTCACAAGGCCGAGGCCGATGCCGAAGCTAGCGAAAAGCCAAAGCAGCACGCCAACCCAACTCGCCCGCGCGTCGAGCGTCAAGGCAAGAAGTTCCGTACGGCTGCTCAGCTAGTTGAAAAGAACAAGACTTACTCGTTGAACGAAGCCTTAGCCCTTGCCATCAAGACCAGTCCAGTCAAATTTGATGCCACCGTCGAAGCTCACATCAACCTTGGCGTTGACCCACGCCATGCCGACCAAAACATCCGCGACAACCTGGTTCTGCCAGCTGGTACCGGCAAGACTATCCGTGTCGCCGTTTTTGCCGAAGCCGATGACGCCAAGGCCGCCAAAGACGCTGGCGCCGATTTGGTCGGTGTTGAAGAAATCACCAAGCAGCTTGAAAAAGGCGTAATTTACTTCGATACCCTGATTGCAACGCCTTCTCAAATGGCAAAATTAGGTAAGTATGCCCGTACACTTGGCCCGCGCGGTTTGATGCCAAACCCCAAGAGCGGAACTGTAACCACCGACGTTACCAAGGCCGTCTCAGAAGCTAAGGACGGCCGGGTTGAATACCGTGTCGACAGCACCGGTATCGTTCACCTTGGCATCGGTAAAGTTAGCTTTGGCGCCGCCAAGCTGCAAGACAACGCTTCAGCCGTCTTTGCCAGCATCCGCGGCAACAAACCAGCTAGCGTTAAGGGTAACTACGTTAAGGCTATCCACATCAGCACGACGATGGGGCCCAGCATAACGGTTGCTACGACCGAACTCTAGACAAGTTTTTCGTCACCTGAAACAATGAGCGCATGGAAACATCCGCTCATTTTTCTTTAGGCCGATTAATTATGTTCGACGGGCCGGACGGCGTCGGTAAAACGACACAGCTTGAACTTGCCGCTGAATCGTTACGCGCTGATGGCCGCAAAGTTTATACCACTAAGACTCACGGCGGTACAGAGATTGGCGAAGCTCTTCGCAAAGTGTCCTTATCGCCGATTGACCGTAATCCTCTGACCGACATGTACATTTCACTAGCCATGCACAGCGCTTTAGCCGAAATCATCGAAACCAAACGCCAAGAAGGCTACTGCGTGCTGGTCGATCGCAGCCCGCTGTCCAATATTGCTTATCAAGCCTACGGCAGCGGCTTAGACATTGAATTTACGACTGGCATCATCGATATCGACATGCAACTGTTTAAGCCCGATTGCGTCATCGTTTACGATGCGCCTGCTTCGGTTACGCGAAAACGTATGACAAGCCGAAACGCCAAAAATCATGCCAAAAAGGAATACTTCGAGAGCAAATCACCCGAGTACTTTGAAAGGGTCGCCCAAGGCTACCGTGCCGCTGCCGCTCACTTTAACGCCACCGTTATCGATGCATCGGATCCGATTGACGTTGTTCACAACAAGACACTGAAGATTCTAAAAAAGTGCCTCTAGCTAATTTTCATAGCGCTTGTTAGAGCACGCATTGTCTTGCTGAAGCCGCGCACACCGCCCTTATAGGCGATGAACCTGTCATGCCATTCTGGCTCATATTTTGCCTTGAAGCGTTCCAAGCCACGGAAAGAATAAAACCGGTTGCCATTGGCATAGATGAACCGCATAGCAACATTAACAATCGAATTCTCGTCGGTTTCATCGACACCCGCCAGCGGGCATAGACCAAGATTCAAACGCGCAACCTTTTCGCTAGCTAGTTGGTCAATAAAACTCATCAGCAAGTAGTCGTTACTATTGCCAGGAGCTGTCTGGCTACTGCGCAGTAGGTCATACGACGCTTCGGCTGGCACTGGTGAGGGAAGACGATTTAAGAAGGCTGTGATTTTGCCGTCGGCATCGCGAGCCACCAAAATCTCACATTTCTGCATATAGCCAACCGAAAAATAACCGAGCATAAAACCGCGCTCAGTTCGGCCTGGCTGCTGAAGCCATTCATCCGAAACCTGGCGCAAATTATCCAGTAATTCCGTACTGTGCGGCGGCTTAAGCCACTCGGTGGCGTAATCCAATTTTGCGTAACGATTTCTAATTTGCCGAAAATATTTATTATTAGCCAGCTCGGTCTGAAAATGGGCCACATCAACAACCGCCTCGCGACCGATTAGCTGCAAACTGTAGTCATGTTTTTCGTAAAAATTGCGGTTGGCCGAACCAGTATACACAATGGCCGGCAGCCAGTCATTGACGTAACACATGTCCTCAAACTCCTGAATTAGCCGCTCGGAGCGAACCCGAGCGCCAAAGATATCACCGGCAACCAAGGCGACGCCATGAGCCACCTTATAACCTAGTGCCGCTTGGCGATCCGGGGTAAAAAGATAGTGCTTGTCTTTGGGCCAGGTTTTAAAGAAATCTTCACTGCTGCGAGGGTGGGCCTCAATCAAAGCAATCGCCTCGTTGACATCTTGGTGCGAGACGGCGCGGCGGTTCTTCAAGGGCTGAAAGAAGGCCAGCAACGCATAAATCAGGGCACCGATGCTCAATACTGACAACGATTGCATGAAAAGTTCAGCTCGCTTGGTTTGAGGGCGCAATGGTTGCGCTGTCGTCAGGTCGAAGCGGTCCAGCGTGTAGTGAGCGGCCGATAGCGGCGAAATTTCCTGATGAAAGTCATGATTATCTAGCATCATAAAACCGCCAACGCCATACAAAAATGTCACGACCAGCAATAAACTAGTTAGCTTTATGGCGCTGCGAAAGCTTTGCATGTCGCTATGAACAGTAAATGATCGGCGCAGCAAGAATAACGGGATAACGACAGCGGCCGGCAAGATAAGCCGACGGACTATCTCAGGTCCAACCATGTCGTGCCGGGCGGCACTCATAATAACGGCATCCAAGTTATATCCCAGCAAAAACAAATAAACACTGACCGCCACCAGCCAGGCGTTACGCTTATGCCTAAGTAACAGACTCCACAAATAAATCAAAGTTAGGCCAGTCAAAAGCTCAATATATACCGAGGTGCTGATGTCACTGGCATCATGCCGAATTAACAGCAAACGCGGCAAGACCGAAACGACAATCGAAGCCCCGTGTATACCGACAACCATAATCGACAACCACAGCCAAAATGACTTGCGCACGAAAAACAGCGTCTTTAACGATTTCATTGCTTATATTGTAAGTCTTAAGCCCCTAAACTCAATATCGGTTATCGGGCCAGACGACAACCCGCCAACACATAGCCGCTCGTTAATAAGTATTGTAAAAAAGTAACGGCTGCTTGCGTAATGGTTTTGACAAATCGTACAATACATATGAACTTTGGAGGGAAACCATGAGCGTATACAGTAACCTGCAAATTAAGCAGGCGATCGATTCCGGACACATTGTATGCATACCATTCAAGCCTGAACATATTAGCCACGCCAGTCTAGACGTGACGCTCGGTTATTATTTTTATCGAACAGGCCAGGAACGAAGCGGCTATGTTTACAATCCTTTTGACAAGGCCGATGTCGCGCGTTACTTTGGCCCGGTTCAACAAGCCGTTATTCATCAAGATTGGTGTGCTGCCAATGGCGTTAGACTGCTTGAGGGCATTCCGGCCGACCATCCGGTCATACCTTTGCGGCCCGGCGAGCGCATTCTGGCACATACGCATGAGTTTTTTGGCATCAAACCGCCTGGCGCATATGAAGTTAAGTCACGTAGCAGCTGGGGTCGTAATGGCATAGCCGTCTGCTTTGACGCCGGCTGGGTCGACCCAGGCTACATCAACCGGTTAACTCTTGAAATCTACAATCTCAACCAAAACGAAACGGTTCTGCTGCCGGTCGGCGAGCGCATCGCTCAAGCTGTTTTCCACGAGACTGGTGAAGTAGAAGGCAACTACGGCGAGGGCCGCAATGACGGCTTTAGTGGCAAATATCAGCTTGGTACCGACATCAATGAGCTGATCGCAACCTGGACGCCCGACCAAATGCTGCCAAAAGCCTACAAAGACAGCCGCTCTGCCCCCGTAAAGATACAAGGTTTAAAAGCGCGATGAACCCGCGCCCGCAAACCAACAAAGCCGCCGGCACTTTTATCGTCATCGAAGGAACGGACGGTTCAGGCAAAGGGACTCAATTCAAGAAATTAGTCGATCGACTTGGGTCGGACGGTCATGATGTCGCTATTTTTGACTTTCCGCAATACGACCAGCCATCGTCATACTTTGTTAAAGAGTATTTAAATGGTGCATACGGCACTGCCGATGAGGTTGGCCCTTACACGGCTTCCTTGTTTTATGCGCTCGACCGCTATGAAGCATCAGCCGCTATTCGCGAAGCCCTCGATGCCGGCAAAATAGTTATCGCCAATCGTTTTACCGGCAGCAACATGGCTCATCAGGGCACCAAGTTTGCCCACGCCGAGCAACGACGCGGCTACTTCATCTGGCTCGACAACCTTGAGTTTCAGATGCTTGGCATACCACGGCCCGATATGAGTTTCGTCTTACGCGTCCCGGCCGACATAGCTCAAAGCTTAGTCGACCAGAAGGGCGAGCGGTCTTATACCGACAAAAAACGTGATATTCACGAGGCCGACCTAAGCCACTTGGAACGCGCCGTTGAGGTATACGACGACCTCTGTCAATTATTCCCGAAAGACTTTAGCCGCATTGATTGTGTACGGAGCGGCCAATTATTAAGCATCGATGAAATTGCCAAACTTTTATGGGAGAAAGTCTCGCCTTTACTGCCGGCTGCCCCAACCAAGCCTAAGGTCAAACTCAAAACCGTCGCCCAGGCCGAAACTGTCAAACCGGCTTCAAACAGCACAGCGAGTGACGACAACGGCTACATCGACAAAAAAGACGGTCGCAGCGTCATAACTAAGGCAGGCAAGGCTTACCTTGAAGAAGTTGTCACCAACCCTGACGGTGATGTTTATGGCTTTAGCAGCACGCTTAGCCCAACTACTATCGCCGCTGCCATGGCTCGGTTGTCACGGCGCGGCGATGATATGCGCGTCACCATCTTGGACGAGTTTGCTCAGGCTCTTGGTAAGGACGCCAAGCTCTTGCAGCGCGTGATCACAGCTTATGGCGACGATTCCGTTCAACAACTCGTTGGTGTTCACATGGTTGTCGAGAACGCTTCAAATATCCTTACCAAGAAGTTGGAATGGGGTCGGCTGGCCGCTTACCTCGAACAATCGACCCGTTACATTTACTTCGATCAGAAGGATGAAAACGGCAAATTCCGCTATTACACGCCCGAACATCTCGACAAACCGGTCAGGGAAGCCTACAACTCGGTGATGGATGCCATTTTTGAGCTTTACTCGACGATGGTGCGTCGCCTAACCGAATATGTTCGACAGCAGTCTGACACACCCGTAGCCGAGCGTGACATCGCCTGGCAGGGCGCCACACGTGCGCAAGCTTGTGATGCTATTCGAGCCGTTTTGCCGGTTGCAACTACCTCGACAGTAGGGATTTTTGCATCTGGCCAAGCTTTGGAAAGTCTAATTATGCATTTACTAAGTGATGAGCTGCCCGAAGCCAAAATTGTCGGTCAAAAATTGCTCGAAGAGGGCCGCAAGGTCATCCCAACGTTCCTAGAGCGCGCTGATAAGCCCGAACGGGGTGGAGCGGTTATCGCTTATCGCGCTAACACTTATGCGGCCGTTGATAAATTGGCCAAAGAATTGCTGAACGAACACTATGATGCCGCCAATGCTGAACCTGTCACCTTGACGGACGTCTGGCCACGTAATGAGCTCAGCCTCGTCCCTGACATGCTGTACGAACACAGCAATCAGCCGCTTGAAACTTTGCGCCAAGAAGTCTCCAACTGGCCTTACGACCAAAAAATAGCCGTGTTTGATGCCTACATGGGTGAACGGCTCAATCGCCGCCATCGCCCGGGTCGCGCCCTCGAAAAGGCCCATTACAGTTGGGACATCCTCTGCGACTATGGCATTTTCCGTGATTTACAACGTCACCGCATGGTTGACGATCTAGCCTGGCAGGCGCTGACGCCGCGTTACGGCTACGAAATTCCGACCTTAGTGGAAGAAGCCGGCCTGACTGATATGTTCGAACAATGCTTCGAACTCAGTCTTAAGCTGTACAGTGCCATGCAAGAGGCCGGTTATGGTCTAGAGGCACAATACGCCACCTTGCTTGGTCACCGCATGCGTTGGAAGGTAACGATGAATGCCCGTGAGACATTTCACTTCAACGAATTACGTACCAGCCCCCAGGGCCACCCGGGTTATCGCAAGCTTGTCCTTCAGATGCACGAAAAACTGGCCCAAATTCACCCCATGTTAGCCGAGGCTATGAAATTTGTGAATAGCGACGAAGACCCAGCCCTAACTCGTTTAGCGGCCGAGCGCTACACTCAGTACAAGCTCAATAACTTAAAATAATTTTTCAGAAAAATTATTTAGTCTTCAAAACCCGCAAAGGACAGGGTATAGATGATATCTGGTTTTACGACCAAACCACTTCTGATAGATGTGAAATGATTGGGGCGTAACTGGGTTCGGACTATACTCACCGCCAAGTCGTCGGTTTCGCCTTCGATCTCGTGCGGGGGAATCTCCAATGCGACCCGAAACAGAAAAACACGTACATTCTCATCTAGCTGGCAGCTCGACGAATCTTTAATGTTCTCCAGGATATCGCGCATAGCCGAGTCAAGCGTTTGGTCATGCGTATGCTCGGAACACAAAGATAACAAAGGCCGAACCGCAATCATCTCTTCCATGTCTTCGGGTTCGTCGGGAGAAACTAGCGCATCCTTGACTAGTCTAGCCCGGTTAACAATATCGCCATAGACGTCTCTCAAGCGCGCTTTATCATCGCGTTCAAGACGATCAGCCTTCGGATCATTAAAATATCCATCAATAGCGATGCCACTAACAGCCGCTAATCGGGCGCAGGAAATTGACGGCGCTTGTTTTAAAGCTTCGACAAGTTGCGTGTGACCGCGTGAAAAACTAGATGTATCACTAAAAAGGTGTTCCATAGTCTAATATTTACAATCATCGCAGATAATACCCTTAATTATTATGCCTGTCAATTGATGGTGGTGACAAAATTTTACCGCCATCTTTAACCGGGCCTTGACAAAGGCAGCTCATAAGCGTTATATAGAGCAATATGACTTTTAACGTTGCGAAGCAGGTGATTATTATTCTCGGCCTACAAGGGCTGTGCTTCAGCATGGTTGAAGCCGAGAACTAGTCGTTCACCGCACAGCCCCGCAACCTCAAATGGCTTCAACCGAAAGCCATTTTTTAATTTTTAAATAATTACACCGAGGAAATTTTAAATGACCACACATGAATCTCAACCAACCTATGAAAACCAAGGCTACATGTCTGAATATGTCGCTGCCTTTGGCACACCGGCCGTCCAACATGAGGTTGAAGTCGACTGGAACGTCCGCGATGTCGACCCGCAGCTTGGCGTTGTTAGAACCGTTGACGAAGGTGACGTTTCGGCTCGCACCTACTTTGCAGACGCAGTGAACCGTAGTTTTAACAGAGCCCGATAATGTCACCTGAGCAACCACGCTACCGACTTGATCGCCCCCGCCCCGAAAGAGACCTCTGCGGGGGCGTCGGACGTTTGGCCCTCCAAGATCGCCAGCCCTACGCCCTAACTGAGCACGACGCCCAATTTGCTGCCTACACCGGGAACCCTGTCGTTCAAGCCGACATCGCGGTCTCAGGTTACGCCCACGAGCCCGAAACGGTTGACCTACCGGAGTAAACGGCGTATAATTACCCCTCAGTTGCCAGAGACAGCGACGAGCTTTAATCCTGAAGCTTTGAAAAAGTCGCCGAGGTACAAACAATCTCTTTTCATGAGTGTTTGAACCCCTTTGGTAAAACCGAGGGGTTTTTGTTTGGCAACGGATAAAATCTAGGTCGAAGATTTTATAAGCAATAATTGGAGAATCTACATGGCTCTAACAAAACAACAGAAGTCAGATCTCATCACTGAAGTCAGTGATTTGCTCGCTACTTCTAAAATGACAGTTGTCGCCAAATACGAAGGCACAACTGTTAAGGCTATGCAGGCATTGCGCCGCCAAGCCCGCGACAATGGCACTAAGGTTAAAGTAGTCAAGAACCGTTTGGTTATCCAAGCCGTCAAAGCTACCGACAACCTAAAGGACACTGATGTTAGCGGCCTCGAAGGTATGCTTGTTTACGCCTTCAACGCCGAAGATGAAGTCGCTCCAGCTCAAATTCTTGCTGAATTCGCCAAGAAGAACCCAACGATTCAGTTCGTAGGGGCTCTTAGCGCCGAAGGCAAATTCTTGAGCGCCGACGAAGTTAAGGCACTCGCCAGCTTGCCTGGTAAGGATCAATTGATCGCCCAAGTGATTGCAACCTTGCTATCACCGGTCAACGACGTTACTAACGCCCTTAGTGGCAACTTGCATGCTCTGCTCGACGGTGTCGCCGACAAAGCCGCTGCTTAATATTACATATCAAGGAGATATATCATGGCTGATGTAAAGAAACTCGCCGAAGAGCTAACCAAGCTCACCGTTCTAGAAGTAAACGAACTTAAGACCGTCTTGAAGGACGAATATGGCATTGAGCCAGCTGCTGCTGTTGCTGTTGCCGGTCCTGCTGCCGCTGGTGAAGCTGCTGCCGCCGAAGACGCCAAGAGCGAATACGACGTCGTCTTGAAGGACGCCGGTGCACAGAAAGTTGCCGTTATTAAGGCCGTTAAAGACCTGACCGGTCTTGGTCTTGGCGAAGCTAAGGCTCTCGTTGACGGTGCTCCAAAGACTGTTCTTGAAAAGGCTAAGACTGAAGATGCCGAAGCCGCCAAGAAGGCTCTGGAAGACGCTGGCGCTACTGTCGAGCTTGCCTAATCTATCATTTAGATAGAACGACAGATCTTATTAAGGTGTCCGGCCGCTTTTTCAGTGGCCGGATCCTTAGTTATCCACAACTTTATTTAAGATTTTTGACTTGACCTATCAAACGTGCTAGGTTTAGGGAGAAGAGATACAAACACTCACTTGGGAGAAACAGGAAAAATAATGGCCGACGTACCAGAAAAACAAATCAAAAGATTGCGAGCTCTAATTCAGGAGGCCGAAACAAATTTGGCTGCTGCAAACGAGCTGCTAATCAGTCTGGTCGGCGACGATGAAAAAATTACTCCGATCGCCCGTGAGGAAACTCTCGGTAAGATCATCGAGGGCGTCTTTGACGGTCAGAACATGGCCGGCAGCGATGGCAAGATGTATCCTGTCCCGGCTAACTACGCCTCTAAGTCCAAGCTTGTCCAAGGCGACATCCTTAAGCTTACGATTGCCGACGACGGCGCTTTTCTGTACAAGCAAATTGGGCCAATCCCCCGCAAACAGCTGGTTGGTACACTTAAGCTCGAAAACGGTCATTACATCGTCGATGTAAACGGCAAAGAATTCCGTGTCTTGCTCGCTAGCGTAACCTACTTCAAGGCTAAGCCAGGCGACCAGGTTAGTATCAACGTTCCGGAAGACGACAGCACGGCCGAGTGGGCCGCTCTCGAAGCCGCTCTCTAACGGATTTATCATTATCTTGCACTCTATCGGCCCTCTGATGAGGGTCGATTTTTTATTCCTAAGCTTTCTTAGGCTCAAGCGTACTACTTATTACAGCAGCGCATTGGCATAGACTCGGTTATACTAAAGAGCAGCATGGGACAAGCATTATACCGTAAATACCGGTCGCGTTCGCTCGACGAAATTGTTGGGCAAGAGCATATCATTACAGCTCTTCGCAATGCGCTAAAGCAGGGCAAATTAAGCCATGCTTATTTATTTACCGGGCCGCGTGGCGTCGGCAAGACATCGATTGCCCGTATATTGGCGCACGACATCAACGGCTTACCATACACCGACGAACACGCCCACATCGACATAATTGAAATTGACGCTGCCAGCAACCGCGGCATCGACGAAATCCGCGACTTACGTGAAAAGGTTTACGTCGCTCCTACCAGCGGCAAATACAAGGTCTACATCATCGACGAAGTTCATATGCTGACGCCGCAAGCTTTTAACGCGCTTCTGAAAACGCTCGAGGAACCGCCAGCTCACATTGTCTTTATTCTAGCGACCACCGAAGTATATAAACTGCCCGCGACTATCATAAGCCGCACTCAGCGTTATACCTTCCGCCCGGCCGACCCTGTGCAGTTGCAAGCCCACTTGCGCCACATTGCCGACGAAGAAAAAATCAAGATCAGCGACGAAGCTCTGGCCCTGTTGGCCGAACATGGTGACGGCAGTTTTCGTGATAGCGTCGGTTTGCTCGATCAGGTCGCGCGTAGCAAAGATAAAGTTGAGGTGGCCGACGTTCATGCTCTCTTAGGCGTGCCGCCAGTCGAGGCTATTAGCCAACTGATTAATCAAATTGCCGCCAATGACATAGCGGCTGTCGCCGGGAGTCTTCAGCAGTTACAGCAGCAAGGTTATCAAGCGGCTGCCATTGCCAAGGAGCTTAGCCGGCTACTGCGTAACTCATTGCTTGAAAGCAAACCGTTACTACGGGCCGCCCAGGCCATAACCATACTAAAAGATTTGCTCGAAGTCGGCGTCTCACACAATCCCGGCCGCTATCTCGAGTTGGTTTTGCTTGAACAAATGTCAGCCGATCTGACATGGCAACGGCCTACCGTCACTGCAACGCTGCCCCATCAAGAAGAGCCCGTAGCCACTAAGTCGAAAGTAGCCAAGCCTAAGGACGAGGCCGCACCGGCACCAATTAAGGCCGAGCCGGCCGTCGCCCAACCGGAAGAGCCCGCTAAAGAAGACGCCGAACCTAGCAACAAAAACACACCAACACCCCCACCTGTAGCGCCCGAGCAAGCAGCCGACACCACAGCTAGTGCCGCATCAGCTGGCGACGATAAAGCTCATTGGGCCGAGACGTTAAAAGCCCTTAAAACCGAGCACAACACCCTCTATGGGGTCGTGCGTATGGCTCGCCCTGAGTTTTTGAACGACAAAGTCCGACTAACTTTTGGTTTTGCGTTTCATCAAAAGCGAGTCAACGAGGCTAAAAACAAAGCTGTCGTCAGCAAAGTCCTGGGCAATGTCTTGGGCCACGAGGTCGAGCTTGAGTGCTTATTTGACAAAAACAGTAAGCCTGAACCAGTTGTTGCAGCACCAAAGGCCGCTGGCGGCACAATTGATGCCATAAGCAATATCTTCGGCGGCGGCGAACTGCTAGAATCATAGTAGAGAAGGGGACAAAATGGCAGCAGATCATCTGCTTAGCCAGTATCGGAGACAATATGGAGCCAGGGAAAAAACAAGCACCGCCTCAGAACAGTGAAGCCGAAGCCAGCTTGCTTGGCGCTATCTTAATTGACAGTGACGCCATTGTTAAAATTGCCGACATCATTACGGCTGAAGATTTTTTCGACGTCAAACATCAGCGCATTTATGAGGCCATCCAAAAGCTTTACGAAAAACGTAGTCCGATTGATGTCTTAACCTTAGCCGACCAGCTAAAAAATAATGGCTATCTAGAAATGGTGGGCGGCCCGACTTACTTAACAGAGCTCACCAACTTCGTTCCAACCGCTGCTCACGTCGAGCAGTACGCCGATATCGTTGCCCAAAAGGCCCTGCGGCGCCGTTTAATCTCCGCCTCGCAAGAAATTAGCGGCCTGGGCTATGACGAGTCAAGCAATTTGCGCGAGCTTATTGAAGAAGCCGAAACTAAGCTATTTGAAGTCAGCCAGCAGCACGTCAAACAAAGCGTCGTCAGCATTGAGAGCATTTTGGCCGAGAGTTTTGAGCGTTTAGACGACCTGCATAAAGACAAGAAGAAGATTCGTGGCGTTCCGACAGGCTTTAAGGATATGGACAATATTTTAGCCGGGTTACAGCGCTCTGATCTATTCATTCTAGCAGCCCGACCTTCGATGGGTAAAACGGCCCTCGCACTTAACTTGGCTCACAAAGTCGCCGTCCAGGCCAAGGAGCCCGTGCTGCTGTTTAGCCTGGAAATGAGCAAAGAACAGTTAGTCGACCGCTTGTTGTCGATGGAATCAGGCGTTGATGCCTGGGCACTGCGTACTGGCAATCTAACCGACGCCGACTTCGAGAAGATCGGCGAAGCCATGGGAACCCTCAGCGAAGCACCAATATTTATTGACGACACACCGGGCATAACCGTCAGCGATATGCGCACTAAGGCGCGCCGCGAGGCTCACCAGCGACCGCTGGGGCTTATCATTGTCGACTATTTGCAGCTGATGAGCGGCGGCGGCCGCTATGGCGACAGCGGTAACCGCGTCCAGGAAATATCGGAAATTTCGCGTGGGCTTAAGGGCGTCGCCCGCGAATTGAACGTGCCGTTGATCGCCCTTAGCCAGTTAAGCCGCTCAGTCGAAAACCGTAGCCCGCAAATTCCACAGCTGGCCGACTTACGTGAATCAGGTTCTATCGAGCAGGATGCCGACGTGGTCGCGTTTATTTACCGCGAAGAGTACTATAACCCCGAGACTGACCGTAAAAAAATCACCGACATACTCATCAAGAAGCACCGTAATGGTCCGACAGGTGGCGTAGAATTGTATTTCGACAACGAAAAACAGCGCTTCCGTTCAATCGATACCCGACATGACAACCCGTTCAGCGAATAAAAATTCCAGCCGAAGCCATAAGCACGATATAATAGCGTCAGCCATGAAGCAAATCGTAACGTTTTGGCATAAACACTGGCGTAGCATAACAATGTATGCCAGTCTAGTTATTGCGTTGTTCCTATTATTAGGCTACCGATTAGGCAGTCTAACTCATGGCGTCAGTCAGGCCGAATGGCAAACTCTCGGCGATTATTCCAGCTTTCACGCCATCATTCATAACCCGTTGAACCTGCCGATGAAATTGGTCGGTTGGGCCACCTGGCACATTCCGCTGCATAGTGCCGCCCTGATGCGCTTGCCGGCCGCACTCTTTGGACTGGGTACATTAATCCCATTTGCGTATCTGTTAAAACGTTGGTATGGCATGCGTATGACCGTCCTTGGTACACTTGTGTTCGCTTGCAGCGGCTGATTTTTGCACGTTAGCCGCAGCGCCACTTATGATGTTGAATTTTTGTGGGCCATCCCAACGCTACTAGCATTGAATGTCATATTGTATGAATACAGTGACCGAATATTAGCTGTTCTTACTTGGCTTGCTGGTATGTTACTCCTGCTATGCATGCCGGGTATGGTTTGGTTAATAATTATCAACCTGGTATTGCAGCGCAATGAGCTGGCTGAAGCTTGGGAGACCTTAGAAACATGGTGGCTCAAAAGTGGGGCAATCGTAGCAGTTATTGGCATTGTAGGCGGACTAGCGGCATTGTTTTACCGGCGGCCGGACTTGCTTTTGCCCTGGGCGGGTTTACCAGCCCAGCTCGACGACTGGCTTAATGTTCTGAAGCGGTTTATAGACGCCTTTGCTTACTTCATCGTCCGTGGCCCACATGAACCAGGCTTGTGGCTAGGTCGCTTACCTATATTAGATGCTTTTGTTAGTGCCATGCTAATTGCTGGTCTTATTTTTTACGGTCGCCATTTATCGGCCGCCCGCACACGGCTGCTATTGCTTTTTACGGCTGTGAGCGCCATATTGACGGCTCTGAGCACTTCGGTTCGCATCAGTAGCCTAGTGCCACTGGTCTACATCATTGCCACGGCCGGACTGGCCTATTTATTACATATTTGGTTGCGCGTTTTCCCGCGTAATCCATTGGCGCGTGGTCTGGGTATCGGCGTGGTAATTCTACTGGTTAGCGCATCGTGTTTATACAACCTCAGAGCCTACTATGTGGCCTGGCCACACAACAGCGAGACGCGCCAGGTGTTCGACGAAAAACTTGTACCACACAGATAGCACCATAAACTTATAAATTTGCTACAATAAGACGAGACAATAAGGGAGAAACAGATGAACCGGTTTGACCAAGCTAAAATGCTGATGAAAGTTAAAAAGATTCAAAAAGAACTACAAAAGCAGGTGATTACCGTTGAAAAGGGTGATGGTGCTGTTAGTGTCGAGATCACGGGCGAACAGAAGATTAAAAAAATCCACATCGACCCAGAATACGTTGATCTAAGTGACATTGGTCAGCTCGAGCGCTGGGTTGAAGATGCCGTCAAAGAAGCCATCCAGGCCAGCCAAAAGGTGGCCGCCGAAAAGATGCAGCCCATGATGGGCGCCCTGGGCGATCTAGGTCTATAGTTACATGCAAGTTCTGCCGCCAGCACTGACTGAGCTGATTGAGGCTTTCGGGGCGCTTCCAGGCGTCGGTCCGCGAACAGCTGAACGTTTCGCGTATTATTTAACGCGACGCGACAGCAACGTCACTCATAAATTATCTGACAGCCTGGCAAAATTACATGGCGGTATAGGCTACTGTAAAAAAACTTTTGCATTCGTACCGGCCGGCCAAGATCTGTCCGACCTTTACACCGATCCCCGGCGCGACAAAAAACCGTAGCTGTTGTGGCCGAGCCATTCGATATTTCAGCCCTAGAGAAAACCAATCAATTTCACGGCACTTACCATGTCCTTGGTGGCTTAGTTTCGCCAATCGATGGCATCGGGCCAGAAAATTTGCACATTGCCGAACTAGTACAGCGTATTGACGACGATAACGTCGAGGAAATTATCTTAGCCACCAACGCCAGCGTTGAAGGCGAGTCGACAGCGCTATACATCCAACAGCAAATTGGCGACCGACCAGTTAAAATTACCCGTCTAGCTCGCGGCTTGCCCATTGGCGTCGACCTGGAATATGCCGACCAAATAACACTTGGGCGGGCTCTTGAAGGCCGCCAAGCGCTTTAGTTTTTTAAGCTAGTCTCAGAAGATTCTAAAGCGTTCAACTTGAGCGCCGTCTAACTCAACAAGTTCGAAAAATTCAAGCCATGGACGCATAAACGTCACCCCTGAATGACCAACTGCACTATAGAGAATGCCGACTTCATCAGATTTTTCGATAACGCAATGACCGATAATTTGGTATATGTCGCGCGTCTTGTAATGCTCAATTTTTTTGCCAAGGGGCAAGACGGTTGCCGCCTGCGCCTGCCGTCGTTCGAGTTCTCCCCATGACAAATGTCCCATGCTAAGAGCATAACAGAAGCATCTGGGCCATAAAACTGGTAATATATCTATAACTATGCAAGAAAAATTCAAGCAACTGGTCGAAACAGCCAGCAAAATCATTATTATTCAAGCCGACAATCCTGATGCCGACAGCCTAGGCAGTGCCTTGGCGCTAGAGCACATCGTCGGCGATCTTGGTAAAAATGTTGAGCTTTACTGCGGCGTCGATATGCCAGGCTATTTACACTACATGTCAGGCTGGGACAGGGTTAAGAAGGACTTGCCAACCAAGTTCGACGCTTCGATTATTGTCGACGCTTCAACGACCACGCTGCTTGAAAAACTCGACCAAGCAGGACAGCTGGGCTGGGTCAAGGCGCGCCCGACGGCCGTTCTCGACCACCACGCTATCGTTGAAAATAAAATCGATTTCGCCGAGGTTGTCATCTGTGACGGCGAACTATCTTCGACGGGCGAGCTGATCTATAATCTGGCTAGCTCGCTTGGCTGGGCAATTAACACCGAAGCAGGTGGGCATATTATGTCGGCAATCCTCGGCGATACCCAAGGTTTAACTAACGATTTGGCTTCAGCCGCTACCTACCGCGCTATGGCCGCGCTAACCGAAGCTGGCGTTAGCCGGCCATTACTCGAAGAACTCCGGCGCGAATACAGTAAAATGCCGCCTGAAATCTTCCGTTACAAGGGTGAATTAATTGCTCGTACCGATCTAACGGCTGGCGGCCGAATCGCCACCGTCACCATCCCGCAGACCGAAATTAACACTTTTAGCCCGCTATACAACCCAGCGCCATTAATTCAGAATGATATGTTGCAAACAACTGGCGTCTTACTATCGATTGTTTTTAAACAATATGATGATGGCAAGGTGACTGCCGCCATCCGCGCCAACCAAGGTGCGGCGGTGGCCGGTCGTCTCGCCGAAAAGATGGGCGGCGGCGGCCATGCCTATGCCAGCGGCTTTAAGGTAACCAACGGTCGTCCTTTTAACGAGGTTAGGTCGGAGTGCCTTGAATTCGCCACTCATCTGCTCGATACTTTAGACAAGGAACCATCCGATGAAACTGTACAACACGCTATCGCGTCATAACGAAGAAATCCAGCCGCTCAACCCGCCGGCCGTAACTGTTTATACCTGTGGTCCGACTGTTTACGATTATCCGCATGTTGGTAACTGGTTTACTTTTATTCGTTACGACCTGCTGGTGCGCAGTCTTGCCATTGCCAATTTGCAGCCAAAATGGGTGATGAACATTACCGATGTCGGCCATCTCGTATCCGACGCCGATGAGGGCGAAGATAAGCTCGAGAAAGGTGCTCGCCGCGAAGGCAAGACTGCTTGGGACGTAGCGGCTTTTTACGGTGATTATTTCGTTAAGGCTCTGGCGCGATTAAACATAAAACAACCGGACTACCTACCAAAAGCCACCGAGCACATTGCCGAACAAATTGATTTAATCAAACAGCTTGAGGCCAAAGGCTATACCTACACGATTAGCGACGGTGTTTATTTCGATACTAAGAAATTTCCAACCTACGCCGACTTTGCCAGACTCGACATCGACGAACAACAAGCCGGTGCACGTGTCGAATATAATCCCGAAAAACACGCTATAACCGACTTTGCGCTTTGGAAATTTTCGCCAACCGATCAACAGCGCGACATGGAATGGGACAGCCCGTGGGGCAAAGGCTTTCCGGGCTGGCATCTCGAATGTTCGGCCATGAGCATGAAGTATCTCGGGGAGCACTTCGACATGCACATGGGCGGGATAGATCACATTCCGATACACCACACGAACGAGATAGCGCAGTCTGAAGCCGCTACGGGAAAGAAGTTCGTAAACTACTGGCTCCACATGGCGTTC
>DAIESS010000049.1 GCA_027346135.1 Candidatus Saccharimonadota bacterium | reverse complement strand
TATATCAATGTCAGGGTTAAACCGCACAAAAAATTCACACGGGAAGGTGATTTAATCCTAAGTGAAGAACACGTTGGTATGGTCGAGGCGGCTCTTGGCACTGAAATTACTGTCGACACCGTTGATGGTCCGGTCCGCATGAAGGTACCGGCTGGCACGCAAAGCGGGAGTGACTTTAAACTATCTAGCCATGGAGTGCCGCACCTTAAAAGCCAGACGCGTGGTGCCCATATTGTCACTATAATTGTCGATACGCCTACGAAATTGACCAAGGACCAAAAAGAATTACTCGAGCAGTTCGCCTCGCCCACCAAAAAACGCGGCCTATTCTAAAACGGATATTTTAGTAGCCGATTGATTGTGCTAAAGTTTAGCCTAAGAAGGCGATAAACACATGACTGAACTCAGACGCAATCAGCAAGGTTTTATTCCGATGTTGCTAACTATTATTTTTATGGTGCTGGTCGGTATATTCATGGTTTATGTTCGAGTTCGCCACGCCCACCAGCAATAGCCTCGGGATACTAAAAAGACTTGCCGAAAAGCACAAAAAGTGTTAAAATGTACTCTGGATTAGCATTACCAGAATAAATAACATGGCAAAACCCACTTTACCAACAGTTGTACTTGGCTCGAAAGAGTTTGTTGATTTTCCTGAACTAGGGATTAGCAGCGTACCCGCCAAGGTTGATACGGGGGCCGATAGCTCGGCGCTCTGGGCTACTGACATCGTCGAATCTGACGGGGTGCTTAAGTTTAGGCTGTTTGGCAAAAAATCGCCTTATTACACCGGTAAAGAGCTCTCGACTCGAGTGTTTAAAGTTACCTCTGTTAAAAACTCCTTTGGTCACACTGAATATCGCTACAAAGTCGGCTTAAAAGTTCGTCTTTCGGGCCGTTTATTGCAAGTGCGCTTCACGCTCGCTAACCGCGAGAATAACAGCTACCCAATACTGATTGGTCGGCGTACCTTGCATGGCAAATTCCTAGTCGACGTTTCGGCTGATGCGACCGAGAAAAAGGTTAACCGCCTCTTGTTCTTGCGGACGCGAATTACCCCTTCGGTCTCGAAGTTTGTTAAGGGTGTCGAAGAGGCCTTTGGCCCTGGCCTTGAAATTACCTATACGACTTACGACAACGTCCAATTTACTTTCGACGAGGCTGGTCCGCACATTACCCTCATCTCGACAGGCGAAGATATTGCTTCATTCGACATGATGTATTTCAAAGCGACCCCGGATATAATGCGCGATGTACCGGCCGCCATGGCCTGGTATGCGCAGCGACGCGGCGTTCAGGTTTTAGACCCGGCTACGGCTCATTTCCCAGATGACAGCAAGCTGTACGAATATACGTTATTGGTCAGTGATGGCATAGCCGTACCGCCGTCGCTGTTTATGATGCCCGAGCGGCTAGCTGATTCATACCAAACCTTTGTCGAGCGCTTAGGTTTGCCATTTGTCATGAAGGATATTCATGCCAGCAAGGGTAGGGAGAGTTATCTTATTAAAGACGAAGCAGAATACGATAAAGTCGCTGCCCGAGCCGCCCAGAATGATCTCTACCTAATCGGCCAAACTTTTGTGCCAAACGAAGGCGATTACCGGGTATTAGTGTTGGGGCGACGGATCGAACTAGTGATTTATCGTTGGCGGCAGGATGATACGACTCATCTCAACAACACATCAAGAGGTGGTTTACACCGCCAGGTGAAATTATCCGATCTGCCTCGGCAGGTACAAATCGACAGCCTGATGGCGGCACAAATTATGGAGCTTGGCGTTGCCGGTGTGGACATGGTTCAAGATTTACGGACTGGAAAGTGGTATTGTTTGGAGGTGAACATCGCCCCACAAATAGCATCGGGAGCCTTGAAGCTCGAAAAGCAGCAGGCGTTTGCTCAATTTATTAAAACGGAACTCAAGAGATAAGTGGTAACAGTATGAAAATTGCAATTTTATCTAAAGGTGCGCTCAACTACACGACCCGACGGCTTAAAGAAGTCGCCTTGGCGCGTGGTCACGAAGTCGACGTCATTAACTACGCCAAGTGCTACATGACGACCGAAAAAAGTAAGCCGGTTGTTTATTACAAAGACAAGATTTTGCCGAAATATGATGTTGTTATACCTCGTATTGCGCAAAGCTATACCAAGTACGGTACGGCTGTAGTGCGCCAGTTTGAAATGCAGGGTACTTTTACGACGGCCAGCTCGATTGCCATTAACCGTTCGCGCGACAAGCTGCGTTCTTACCAAATCATGGCTCGTCAGGATGTCGGTATACCTAAAACGGTCTTCGCCCGTGAAACGGCTAACCTTGAGGAGATCGTCGATTTGGCTGGCGGCGCCCCGGTGATCATCAAAGTGGCTCGCGGCACCCATGGCAATGGCGTGGTTTTGGCCGAGACCAAAAAGGCGGCCAAAGCCGTAATGCAGGCCTTCTATGTTGAGGGTGTGAGCTTTATCGTTCAGGAATTTGTGGCTGAAACGGCTGGAACCGACATTCGGGCTTTGGTTGTTGGCGGTCGTGTTGTTGCCAGCATTAAACGCCAGAGTTTGGATGACGACTTTAGGTCTAATACTCACCAGGGCGGAGTTGGTTCGCCGGTCAAACTTACCCCCGAGGAAGAAAAAACGGCTATTCGGGCCGCCAAGGCGATGAACTTGCCGATCTGTGGTGTCGACATGATGCGGTCTAAGGACGGCCCTAAAGTTCTAGAGGTAAATTCCTCGGCTAGCATTAAAACGCCGGAGCTTATTACCAAGCGTGACGTCGCCACTAAGATAATCGAGTACATCGAGCGCAACGCCAAAGCCCGACCAAAAAAAGACAAAGTCGGCGCCTAAACATACACACCGCTTACGGTTATGCGCTATACTTCTAACAGGTATGGCAAATGCTATTATCATCGGCATATTAATCGGCCCAGCAGTACTTTTGACGATACTACGGGCAAACGCGGCGGCCACGTTCTTGAGTGTTTGTTTGGGCGCTGTGCTTTTAAAGTTTTTGTCGAATGATATTACTTCGCTGGCGAGTGTCTTTACGGCTCCCGGCAGCACGGCGGGCCACGTTCCTTTGCGACTTGCATTGTTATTGTTGCCGGTCGTTTTGACGATGCTTTTTACCGTCAAGTCAGTCGCGGGCGGTAAGCTTTTGTTTAATTTTGTGGCAGCCGTTGCTGTTGGATTTTTGTTGTTCTTACTGGTTCAGCCGTTCTTTTCGGCGGGCTTGAACGGCACATTGGCGACGAGTAAATTTTTACCGCTAGTGCACCAGGTTCAAGCTAGTGTTATCGCTGTCGGGGCGCTTGTGTCGATGCCACTATTACTGCGACGTCCCCAGACGCAGCATGACGGCAAGAAGCATCACAAATAGGCAAACGATCTGGTTTTGGCTTTGACTGTCTCTCCTGGTCTGGCGATTGACTTTTTGGCAAAAATCCGGATAA
>DAIESS010000048.1 GCA_027346135.1 Candidatus Saccharimonadota bacterium | reverse complement strand
TCGTCCCGAGACGATGTTTGGCGATACTGCCGTAGCTGTTAATCCGGCCGACGAGCGCTACAAACACCTAATTGGCACCCGCGTCATGTTACCGCTAACCGATCGGGAAATTCCAATTATCGCCGACGACTACGTTGATCCAAGTTTTGGCACCGGTGCGGTCAAGATTACGCCCGCTCACGACCCGAATGACTTCGAAGTCGGGCAGCGCCATAATCTGGAGCGTATTCAGGTCATCGACTTTGACGGCACCATGATTAATGTTCCACCGCAATTTGCCGGACTGTCCGTCGACGTTGCCCGTAAGCGCGTCCTCGCCGCCCTCGAAGCCGAAGAACTTATCAGAGGTAAAACCACTATCGAACACACCGTTGGCTATGACTACAAAAGCGGCTTACCAATTCAGCCCTTAATCAAAGATCAGTGGTTCTTAAAGATTCAACCGCTGGCACAACGTGCTAAACAGGCTTTACTGAATGACGAAATTAGCTTTACGCCAGCTAGCCGCAAACAAGTCTTGGTGCAATACCTCGACAATCTGCACGACTGGAACTTATCCCGTCAAATCCCATGGGGCATTCCAATTCCGGCCTTCCAAAACGTCAATAACCCCGACGATTGGATTTTTGATGAACGAGTTGATGAGAAACTAATTGATGTGAACGGTACAACATACCGCCGCGAAGAAGATACCTTTGACACCTGGTTTAGCAGTGGTCAGTGGCCATTTATCACCACCGAATACCTTGAAAAAGGTGATTTATCGCGTTTTTACCCTAATAGCGTCATGGAAACCGGCGGCGACCTGCTGGATCGCTGGGTTGCCCGCATGATCATGCTGGGGCTTTATGTCACCGATCAAGTACCGTTTAAGCACGTTTATCTGCACGGCATGGTGCTTGATGAAAAGGGTCAAAAGATGAGTAAAAGCAAGGGCAACGTCATTAATCCGATGGAAACTATCGCTAGTCACGGCTCAGACGCTTTGCGCCTAGGTATTGTCGCTAGCCGTAGTGCCGGCCAAAACCAAGCCTTCAGCCTCGCCAAGGTGGTCGCCGGTCGCAACTTTGCTAATAAATTGTGGAATATCGCCCGTTTTATCGAAGACAAGCTAGGCGACAACTACCGCCCCAACATCCCCGAACCAAAAAGCATTGTTGACCACTGGATAATTAACGAGCTTAACACCGCCAGCGCCGATATTCAGCAGCGGCTTGATAACTACCGTTTTGCCGAAGCCAGCGACAGTATGTACCACGCCATCTGGGATAGCGTCGCTGATTGGTTTATAGAGGCCAGCAAACAGCAAGATAACCCTGATTTACTAGCTTGGGTTCTGGATACCAGCCTAAAGCTAGCGCATCCGTTTGCGCCCTTTGTCACCGAAACAATTTGGCAAACCTTGCCATGGCACAACAGTTTACTGATAACAACCCGCTGGCCAGAAGCTTTGCCGTGCGATGCCATTGCCGCCGCCGAGTTTGACCGCCTGAAAGACCTGGTTGTCGAGGTGCGCTTTGTCACCACTGAACTACCAGGCAATGAGCGCTACCGCTTGCTTTACCAAAACGACTCGCTAATTGCCGATAACGCCGTTTTGATTCAAAAACTAGCCAAACTTAAAGAGGTGAGTTGCGTTGATCAAATTCGCGGCCTACGCCTACCCAACAGTGGTCGCGAAGCCTGGTTGGATGTATCTGAAGAAACAATTTACGAACATCAGCATAACCTTGAAGCTCGTCTGGCGGAAACGCACGCCATTATCGCTAACTTTGAAGCTCGCCTCGCCAACAAGAGTTACGTCGAAAAAGCCCCTGCAGCCCTAGTCGATGAAACCAAGCAACAGCTTGAAACAAAACAAGCGCTCGTCAAAGCGCTCGTTAACGAACTTGAAGCAATTAAATAATTAAATTGATGGCCAAATATAGATACTGCCAAAAGAGTTAGCAGTTAACTTTTTTTGAACAATATACTTTTTGTCGTTGTCGGTCCGCGGCTGAATACTTGGCTCAACCGTATTTTGTGAAAAACTGCTGCGCTCGGTTTGGTGATGCAGGTCATTAATTTTTAACTCTTCTATTGCCGTAACAGCACTGGACTGAGCTGGCAATACCGAAGCAACAGCCCGATCAAGCCGTGAGTCGTGAATCAAGACGCCCGACATAGCACAGAGAGTTAGTAAAATTGGTACTGGATTGAATATTGATGGAATCATATTTGTTTTTTTAGATTACAAACATAAATATAGCATAAGCTTTGTATGTTGTCAACTCTGTGTCTATCTATTCGTGATGATAGGGGTTACCCCGGGCTATCTCTTGAGCTCGATACAACTGCTCGGTCAGTATCAGGCGAACCAATTGATGTGGAAAGACAAGCGGGGATAGTGACCAAATAAAGTCCGCCCGCTGATGCACGGTTTCGTCGACACCATAAGCACCGCCAATAATCAACTTGATTGGCCGAGAGACATCCAGCTTGGAAGCCAACAGGGCCGATAGGGCAGGTGAGTCAAGCATTTTACCCCGCTCATCCAACAAAATGACATAATCATTAGCATTTAGGCGTAATAATATGCGCTCTGACTCGTCCTGACGAGCTTTGAGGCCTTCATAAGCGGAATGCGGCAAATACACCCATTCAAAATCGAAAGGCCGTTTTAGGCGCTTCTGGTAGCGTTCGATGCCCTCAGCTACCCAAGCTTCATGCTTTTTTCCAACAACTAACAGTTTGAGGGTCATGAAAAGCGCAGTTTCTCAGCGAGAGCGGCTAGAGTGGCAGCATCAGCCTCGACAGTAGCAGATTCCAGGGTACGTTTTAGCTCATAAGTTTCCGTAAAAGGAACGACGTGGACATGGGCGTGCGGTATATCGGTGCCAACCACCATCTCACCAACGTAGGGTTTGCCGATGGCATCACGTAAACGGCGGCCAACTTTTTGAACCGTGGCCATCATGGCCGTATAATCATCGGACGCCAGATCCCAGACAAATGGCACCTGGACTTTGCTTATCACTAAAACATGGCCCACTGTTACGGGGTGGATGTCAAGAATAGCCAAAGTTTTGTCGTCTTCATAGACTTTATGGCAAGGAATCTCGCCGTTAATAATGCGCGTAAAGATTGATGGTTCTTGCATAGCCTTATTGTAACAGTTAATATTTTATCGCCCCATCCCCATACCGTGCGGCAATAGTCCCTTTCTTCTATTTGGTCGGTTGTACATATCCGTAACGCCCTTAAAGACAGCTCGCGCCATTGCCCGATAGCCAGCATCGGTTGGATGGCCGGCATTTTCGGAATCAGCGCTCAAATCAACATGAAAGTTATCGGGTTGATGCAATAATCTTGTCGTTATGATGTCGACATGATTTGGTGGCGGTATATAGACAAGTCGAGGGTCATCAATCCGTCGTATAATTTCTTGTGATGCAGTGTTACTCATCTCGACAAGGTCTGCAACCGCTGCGTCATTG
>DAIESS010000047.1 GCA_027346135.1 Candidatus Saccharimonadota bacterium | reverse complement strand
ATTCTGACCACCGGCAAAACCGGGGCGGCTCTTTGAACCAGTACGGGACTTCTGGCCCTTTGTACCGCGACCGGCAGTCTTACCCTGGCCGGCGGCAATACCGCGACCAACACGCTTAGGAGCTTTGTGCTTGGAAAGGTTTAATTCGTTATATTTCATGGTTACTTCTCACTTTTCTTCGGCTTAGGTGCTGCCTTGGCTGCAGCCGGTTTTTCAGCGGCGGTAGTCTTCTTGGCCGGAGCTTTCTTGGTAATCCAGGTGCTGGCAGGAGTTACAGACTGCAAAGCGGCAATGGTAGCGTAAGCTGTGTTTGCCTTGTTGGTCGAACCCAGTGACTTGCTCAAAGCGTTGCTGACACCAGCAACTTCAAGAATAGTGCGGACAACACCACCAGCGATCAGACCGGTACCGGCGCTAGCTGGCTTCAGCAAGATGCGGGCACCACCGACTTTTGCATCAGTCTCGTGAGGCAATGTTCCTTTGTAAAGAGGAACTGCAACGAGGTGCTTCTTGGCCACATCAGTTGCTTTGGTAACAGCTGCGGTAACATCGGCACCCTTAGCGATACCAATGCCAACTTTGTGTTTGCGGTCGCCAACAACGACGAGAGCGCGGAAACGGAAACGACGACCGCCCTTTACGACGCGAGCGACGCGGTCGATGTGCAAAGTGCGCTCATCGAATTGCTTTTCTTCTGGAACGAAATCCGGGCGACGACGATTGTCGCGCCGTGGGCCGCGCTGATCTGCGCTTTGGCCGGCTGTAGCTGTAGTTTGTGGTTCAGCCATAGTTAGAACTCCAATCCTGCGTTACGGGCAGCGTCGGCTAAAGCCTTAACACGGCCGTGATACAATTTACCATTTCGGTCGAAAACAACCGACTTAATCTTGGCTGATTTTGCCTTAGCGGCAATGTCAGCGCCAACAGCCGTAGCTTTTTCGGTCATCGTACCGGTCATCTTCTTGTTGCCGACAGTCGATGACTGAGCAATCGTTTTGTGAGCGGTGTCGTCAATTAGCTGAGCGCTAACGTGCAAGTTACTGATGTGAACGCTCAAACGTGGACGTTCGGCCGTACCGGAAACAACAGCGCGGATGCGCTTCTTGCGCAAAGTGCGGTTAACAAGTTTGTTAGTTAGATTTGTCATGGCCTATTTGTCCTTCCCGGATTTACCGCTCTTGCGGATAATGCGTTCGTCGGCGTATTTAATACCTTTACCCTTGTAAGGTTCAGGCTTTTTAAGCGCGCGGATTTCGGCGGCAACTTGGCCGACCTTCTGCTTGTCGATGCCACTAATAGTAATGGTGTTCTGCTCGACAACCGCTTGAATGCCTTGCGGCAAGTGATAAACAACTTCGTGGCTAAAACCTAAGTTCATTTTTAGGTCGCTGCCGGCTAGAGCAACGCGGAAACCAACTCCGTTAATTTCCAACTTCTTGCTGAAGCCTTGGGTAACGCCAGTTACCATGTTGTTAACGAGTGTACGCATCAGACCGTGCTTAGCGCGGTTAGGTGCTTCATCATTGATGCGGGTTACCAAAACTTGGTCACCCTCTTGTTTGACCGTCACACCAGGCATTGTAAATTGGGTGAGAGTACCCTTCGAGCCTGCAACGGTAATGTTGTCAGGGTCGACAGTAATTGTCACACCGCTTGGAATGGCGATCGGTAGTTTTCCTATTCGACTCATTATTTACTCCTTACTTTCTAATTCTGGGAACTGAGCATGAAATAGCTCGATGACTTCATCTAAATCCAGCGAAGACCGTCCATCATCCATAGTGAATGGCTTGACGGTAACTTCATTTCCATTTGGAAAACGATGTAGCTCGGTGCCATCATCGTTTGGACGAATGTATTCTGGGCCTTCGTAAGTTGGAAATGACTCGCTCATGCTAGTAAACCTTACAGATCAATTCTCCGCCGACTTTGGCGGCTTTGGCTTCGTCACCAGTCATCATACCCTTTGAGGTACTGACAATGACGATACCACGACCGCGTTTGACGGTTGGGATTTCCTTGGCGTTAGCGTAGTGGCGGCGGCCAGGCTTGCTCAAGCGGACAATTTCGGTAATGCGGGCATTGCTGTGCTCATCGTTCAATACGAGCGTCAAGCTCTTGCCAACGTTGGCGTCACCAACGCGTACGTCATCGATGAAGTTGTTGTCTTTTAGCAAACGGGCGACAGCCTCTTTAACCTTGCTGTGTGGCAAAACAACCTCGTACTTGCGTACCAAGATGGCGTTGCGCACGCGGGTCAGCATGTCGGCGATTGGGTCAGTTGTAGTTGTGCTCATATGATTTACCAACTCGCTTTCGTTACACCAGGAATTTCACCCTTGCTGGCATGTTCCCTGAAACTGATGCGGGAAAGGCCGAACTGACGCATGTAGCCGTGTGGACGGCCGGTTTCGACGCAGCGGTTCTTCCAACGGGTCGGGCTAGAGTTGCGTGGCAACTTTGCTAGTCCTTCCAAGTCGCCCAGCTCTTTCAGCTCGGCGCGCTTGGCGGCGTATTTCAGGATCATTTTCTTGCGCTTTTCGTCGCGAGCGATGTTTGATTTCCTAGCCATTATTTATTCTCCTTTTCGAAAGGCATTCCAAATTTCTCGAGTAAGGCACGGGCATGTGCTTGCTCTTCACATTTGACGACAAACACAAACTGCATACCATGCGGGTTGGTGGTCTCTTCAAAGGTCAACTCCGGAAAGACCGATTGGTCGGTCAAACCAAGGCTGTAGTTACCTTGCTTGTCAAAAGCCTTAGCACTAACACCGTGGAAGTCGCGTAGACGAGGTAAAACGATGTTGATCAGACGATCCATCATTTCGTACATCTTGTCGCCACGGAGGGTTACCTTAAGGCCAATTTTGTTGCCGTCGCGTAGTTTAAAGCCGGCAATCGACTTCTTGGCAACGGTTTCAACTGGTTGTTGACCGGTAATCTTGCGCAGCGTGTTGGTTGCTACTTCCATGATCTTCTTGTCGTCTTTAGCACGGCCGAGACCGACGTTAACAACAATTTTTTCAAGGCGTGGCACGCGGTGAACGTTGCCTAGTTCGAGTTCTTTTAAGAGCTCGGCGGCAAACTTCTGGTCGAATTCAGCACGCAAGCGAGCGTGAACAGGAGCAGTCTTAGCTGTTTTGGTAGTTGCGGTAGCCATTACTTGATCTCCTTTCCTGATTTCTTAAATACTCGTGTCTTGTTGCCATCTTTATCAATCTTGTAGCCAATGCGAGAAGGTTTCTTGCTGGTTGGCTCTTGAATGGCAACCTTGGAAACCCAAATTGGTTGGGTAATCTCAACAATGGCGCCTTGTGGGTTTACGCGGTTAGGCTTTACGTGCTTTTTGACAATGTTGATGCCTTCGACTGTAACCTTGTTCAGGCTCGGGTGTGTAGCAATAACTTTGCCAGTCTTGCCCTTGTATTTACCGGCTAGAACGACGACGGTGTCGCCTTTCTTCAAACGAATCTTGTACATAGTCTTTTCCATAATTAGAGCACCTCCGGAGCCAAAGAAATAATCTTGGCGTAGCCCTGGTCACGCAATTCGCGTGGTACTGGGCCAAAAATACGAGTTGCTTTAGGGGTCTTGTCGTCACCAATGATAACGGCGGCGTTGTCATCGAAACGAATTGTCGAGCCGTCCTTGCGC
>DAIESS010000046.1 GCA_027346135.1 Candidatus Saccharimonadota bacterium | reverse complement strand
GCGTACCGGCAACACTATTGACTATTCATCGATCACCGACCCATTGACCGGCGCCTATATTGGACCTGATTTTACGGCGGTTGAAGTTGTCGAACTTAATATGCATGTATTTAAAAAGTCAACGCTGCATGGCGGCCAGGATACCAGCAGTCAGACAATTGTGCGCGTAGCGCTACGGAATGGATAAGACTATGAACAAATATCGCCCTACGCATAACAATAAAAACCAGGACGGCTCAATTATCGTCACAATATTAGTGGTGCTGATTTTCTTGACTGCACTCATATTTTCATTGTTGACACTTTCGAACGCCAATTTACAAAGAGCCCGCGGCAGAATTATGTTATTGCAGGCTCAATACGCCGCCGAATCGGGCGCCGACGCTGCTATTGCAACTTTTAACAGCGGCAACACCTCATATACTGGCACAACTAGCGACACACAGCTCCTCAATACTAGTCAATATTTATCGACCTACAGCGTATCAGTGACTGACGGCGCAAATGCCAAAGAAAAAATAATCATTGCCACCGGTAAAGTCTATACCCCAAAAACGGCCAGCACGCCATCCTACACCCGCAAGATTCGGGTTGTGGCCCAGCGATCAAGTTCAACCACCGCTTCTTCTATGCTCAGCCGCAACATCATCGATGTCGGCAGCGGCGTTAAGCAAATTACCGGACGTGACATATACGTCAACGGCTACATCATACTGAACAAAAACACGACCAATTTAATTGGTGAAAACATTACCGTGGTCGGCAAGAATACTGGCTCTGGTAACTGTTCGATCGGCGGTACCGGTAACTTAGTTAAGCCAAGCTCTTTCTCGACTTCCGGCCAAACCAAAACGAATATAACTATTGGCTACAACAACTGTATCTCGCCCCCCGGTAATATCAGCAACACCGATTTCAACGTCACGCCTAACGACCCTAACCTAACCCCCATACAGTCTACTTACATCCCCTGGAGCCAATATATGGATTCGACCTATACCGCGGCTGGCAGCTGCACAGACTGGACCACAGGTGGCAGCACCCGCGAAATCCCAGTAACGCTTGGCAGCAAAAAAACCCATTACCCTGACAGTGGCAGTAACGTCTCTTCGTCTTGCGGCAATTCGGGCAACATAGACCTAGGCGATTACCAATATGATATTACCGATAACGTACACATTCGCGCCAACTTCTGCGCCAACTCGACCTGTGACCCGGTCTTCAACAACCCAACCGCAACCGTAAAATACATCTTCATCGAAGGCTCGGTTAACTTTGACTCAATTAAGACGGCTTCAGGCAGCGGCCCGATTGTCATGATTGTGTATGGCACCGATCCATCGTCGCTAACATCGGTCTGCCCTTATGGAGGCGCCGCCTATATCGGTCAGTCCGGCAGCGGTTACACCGACGCCCCCTCTCTATACCTAATGGCCATGAATGGTTTGTGCATCAATGGGACTAAGTTCGATTCGACCAGCGCTTCCAGCACCGCGCCAGTATTTGGTGGTATTAGCGGTAAAAATATATTCGTTTCGTCAAGCCCAAGTACGCCACGACCCCTATTGCTGGACCCGAACTTTCCTATCGATCAAATACCGGTAGACCTAGCTTGGCGAGAGGCCTACTATACCCGCTTGTAGTTCGTTTCGACTTCGGTATATGCTATGATAATACTAAGTAAAACTTATGCTTGATGGGCAGCATGAATACACCAACACTTCTTACTAACAAACCATTGTTCGGACTCGACATCGGTCATGGATCGCTCAAAGTGATGCAGGTGAACGAAGGGGCGTCAGAGAGTTTCAAAAAGCTGCCGCGTGTTATTGGTTATGGCACAACCGCCTTCGATTCAGCCGCCTTGGACGATGGGGTTGTCGTTAAGCCGGAACTTATCGCCAGCGCCATGTTGGATTTATTCAAACACCGCTTGATCGGTGATATAACAACCCGCCGCGTTGCCATGACTATACCTTCTTACCGATCTTTTTCGCGCTCGATGCAACTGCCTAAATTGTCCAAGAAAGAACTCGATGAAGCTGTTCGCCTTGAGGCCGAGGAATACATACCCCTGCCACCCGACAAATTGTATCTCGACTACATGATAACTAGCCAAACGAAGGATCTGTACAACTTGTTTGCTGTCGCCGTTCCAAAGAAAATGGTAGATTCTTACACGGTGTTAGCTCGAATGGCCGGACTCGAACCAATCCTGATCGAAACCACCATGGCCGCCGCGGCCCGTTTGTTCGCCCGCGATAAGTTCAGTGATGTGACATCGGTCATCATCGACTTCGGCTCCATGTCGTCGGACATCAGTATCTTTAACCAAGCGACACTTGTAACCGGTACTGTGCCCGCCGGTGGTCTAATTTTTACCCACGCCATTCGTGACGCCCTGCAGGTCAGCGAAGCCGAGGCTGGCGTTATCAAGACCAAATACGGACTTGGCGCCAGCAAAAAACAAAAGGAAATTACCGATGCCGTTGCTCCGTCGCTCGAAAAAATCGTTAAAGAAATTCGGCGAATGGTTCGGTACTACGAAGAACGCTTTGGTACCGAAAAGCCAATTGGACAAGTTATTATGCTCGGTGGCGGTGCCAACATGCCTGGCCTCAGCGACTATCTAACGGCTCAGTTGCGTTTGCCCGTACGACCTCACGACCCCTGGCTTCACCTAGAATACGAGGGTTTACAGGCACCCAGCAACCCGGACAAACTAATGTACGCAACCGTTGCCGGTTTAAGTTTGGCCAATCCAAAAGAGGTGTTTAGTAAATGATCAACCTTCTGCCTCCCGACATTAAAAAGAGCTATCGCTATGCTCATGCCAACGTAAAATTGGTTCGTTACGTTATCGCCTTTACGATTGCATTTCTTGGGCTGGCATTGCTCAGTGCCGGCGGAATCTTATATTTGCAACACAGTACCGACAATTACCGACAGCAAGTTGCGGCTAGCCAAGCTTCATTAAGGCAGCAGGACCAAACTAAAGTTCAAAAACAAGTTACTGAAATCTCAAACAATCTAAAGCTTGTGGTTCAAGTGTTATCGCGCGAAGTCCTCTTCTCCAAGTTACTAACCCGTTTAGGCAGTGTTATGCCGTCTAATACGATCCTGACAAATCTAAGCATTGTCCAGACAACTGGAGGCATCGACATATCCGCCCGGACGGCCGATTATCAAGCGGCCACGCAACTCCAAGTTAACTTGGCAGATCCTAACAATAAGGTCTTCAGCAAAGCCGACATCGTCTCTATCACCTGTGACAACGGCGGCGGCGACGCGCAAAGCATTAAATACCCTTGTTCAGTCGTGTTACGTGCCCTGTTCGCCAATAATAACCCCTTCTTATTTATAAATGACGGAAAAGCATCATGACGAGCCGTAAACTCAACTTAATACTCATCGGCGCACTTGGTTTGCTTGGATTAGCCTTGATTGGCGGAGCTTACGGTGCCAACTCTATGCTAAAAGCCCAGGCCAAAGATCTGCTTGATCAAAAGACTCAAAGTATCGTCCTGGCCGAAGAAGAAAAGCAGCTAACCAAAGACAAAAAAGATATAGCGTCTTACAGCGACTTAAATTCTATCGCCAAATCAATCGTGCCGCAGGATAAAGACCAAGCCGAAGCCGTGCGCGAAATAGTCAACATTGCCGCCGCTAGCCACATACCACACCTTAACTCAGTCTCTTTCCCTGCCTCCGCTTTGGGTGGCG
>DAIESS010000045.1 GCA_027346135.1 Candidatus Saccharimonadota bacterium | reverse complement strand
CTCTGAAGGTTGCAGGCGCTTTCGGATTACGTTCTATCGGCATATCGATAATTGCGGCATCTGGTTTCATCGAACCTTGAATGATTGCCATATACGTTTTTTTGGTCTTTCGCTGCGAAAATTGCTTTTGCAGCCAACTGAGAGCCTCAGGGGTTTTGGCAACTATCATCACTCCAGAAGTAAGGCGGTCTAAACGGTGAACAATCCCTGCCCTGGCGCCCGTCAATTTAGTACGCGACCGCAGCCAGGTTTCAACCGTGGCCTCGGGGTTGAATTCACCCTTGCTGTGAGTTAATAGCCCGACCGGTTTGATGACGACGGCACAATCGTTGTCTTCATAAACTACCTCGAGCTCGATGGTTGGAATATCGTCCAGCTGTTTAAGGTCGAAATCGACTAATACAACATCGTCCGGACGCAATTTATGGCCGCCCTTGTCGATAACTTTGCCATTGACGGTCACTTTGCCGCCTTCAACCAACTTAGTGGCCGAGGCGCGGCTTAACTCGGGAATCAGTTCAACTACCTTTTGGTCAAGCCGTTGGGCACGAGTCTGTTCTAGGTTGGCCATTACGCACGCAAACCGACAGCTTTTTGGACTTGCAAGAGAGTTTTGTTGGCAGTGGCATTCATAATAGCTTCGTCGTGCTCGAGTTTAGCCAATAAGTCATTTTCGTCGATTAGTTCCATACGAGCCTGAAAATCGCCCAGTAAGTCAACCACAGCCTCTGCTACGGCCGTTTTGAGGGCCCCGTAGCTGGTTTGACCGTCATAGTGGTCAATTACACTGCTTAGGTCTTCACCGCGCGCTAGAGCCAAAATTTGCAGTAAATTAGCGATGCCGGGTTGCTTGGCGGTATCAAACCGAACGACTCCCTCGGAATCAGTCGTAGCCGACATTACCTTTTTAGCGGCGACATCTGGCGTATCGCCCAAGAAAATAACGCCCTTACCGGTGTCGTCGCTTTTGCTCATCTTTTTGGTCGGCTCAACCAGATCTTTGATGCGCAAACCTTGGTCTTTGCCAAAGAAGGCGTTTTGGTCTTTGACCGGCTTTGGCACAACGAAAAGCTCGCCGAACTTGTTGTTCATACGCTCGGCAATATCACGGGCGAACTCTAGATGTTGAGTTTGATCGTCGCCAACCGGCACATATGTAGCGCCGTACAGCAAAATATCGGCCGCCATCAAAACAGGGTAATTGAACAAGCCTACGGTTACACGCTCGGCGCCAAGGCCTGAGGACTTGTCCTTAAACTGGGTCATGCGCGACATCTCACCAAAACCGGTAAAGCAATCCAAGATCCAAGTTAATTCACTGTGAGCCGGTATGTAACTTTGGCGATAAATACGGATGTTGTCGCTATTGAGCGGCAAACCGGCCGCGACAAACAGCTTTAGATTGTGCATGATTTGCTGCTGTAATTTTGAGTGATCAATAGGGGTCGTGAAACTGTGCAAATCAGGTACGAACAGATCAAGTTGGTAATCGTCGGCCTTGGTTTTGGCCATATCGATAAATGGCAGTAATGCTCCGAAATAGTTACCGATGTGAAGATCGTTATTGGCGCGCAGGCCAGTCAGAATAACAGGTTTGGTCATGATTGGTATTATAGCCGATTTTAGGCTATGGTACGACTTTTCGATTTGAAAGCTTAGGCGGCCGGGCTACCCTGCTGCTTACGGGCTTCTTTTTCGGCCGAGGCAGCGAGTCTTAGTTCTTCGGCCAGTTTTTTCCAGGCAATCATACTCTCTACCTCTGTACGAGGTGCTCTCATGGCCTCGTCAAATATAGCGCCCCGGCCAAGCATCATGGCTGTTTGCTCGGGATTGTCGTGCGTACCTATGTTAATAAGAGCGTGAAGTTCTGGGGTGTTCGTGTCGCACACTAAATGAGCGCCGGTATCCGGAGGCTCGTCAGCGCTACTGTATGATAATCGTTCCATTTTGTTCTCTCCCTATTTTCATGAAAAAACCGCCTCACCGTGGGATGGGCGGTTGTAGTTGCGTTTGAGTAATTTTGGCTTACTGGATGTTTACTCGTGCATAGCTAACCGCCCAAGCTTGGCGCTTGATAAAGAGCGGAAGAATCATAATGGTTTTGTGCCTTTGAGTTAACATCACCTGGAAGTATAGCAAATTGACACACAAATGCAAGCGCCCACTCAAGATGTAATGTAATAAAAAAACTCCGGTTTTAAGGCCGGAGTTTTTAAAAACAGCGTATTGAAATGTTTAACGCTTAGTAAACTGACGCTGTTTGCGGGCACCTTTGAGGCCGAATTTCTTGCGTTCTTTTTCGCGTGGATCGCGTGATAGCAAATCGGCGCGTTTCAAAGTACTCTTCAAGTCTTCGTTCATGGTGCTAAGAGCCTTAGCGATACCGAGACGGATTGCCTCGATTTGGCCTTCATGACCACCGCCGCTAACATGAGCCGAAATGTCGTACTTATCGACCTGGTCGATAGCAACAAACGGTTCTTGGAGCTTGCGCAGCAGATATTTGCTGTCCGCAAAGTAGTCTGAGGCCGGCTTTTCATTCACCGTAATTACACCCTTACCACCGGTCAGGCGAACACGTGCCGTGGCACTTTTACGGCGGCCAAGAGCATAGAAATATGAATCTTTCGCCATAATTATTTAGTTCCCTTCAATGAAATTAGTTCCGGTTTTTGCGGGTCGTGAGTGTGCTCACTGCCAGCGTATACCTTGAGGCGAGCCAAGCGACTGTCGCGGAGCTTGTTGACTGGCAACATGCCGCGGATAGCGTGCTCGATGACCTTAGTCGGATCTTTTACCAATTGATCGCTCAAGCTGGTTTCTTTGAGACCCCCCGGAAAATGACTGTGATGATAGTACATCTTCTGGTCAAGCTTCTTGCCGGTAACGACAAGATTAGCGGCGTTAATGATGACGACGTAATCGCCGCAATCGATGTGTTGCGTAAACTGAGGCTTTTCCTTGCCGGTAAGCAGTGTAGCAGCCTTGGTAGCAACCCGGCCGAGCGGAGCTTCAGCGGCATCAATAACATACCATTTGCGGGTGACGTCTGATGGTTTGGCGCTATAAGTTTTCATTATTTAGCCTCCTTTTTGGCAGGAGTTTTAGCGGCAGGCTTAGCTGTCGGCTTAACCGTAGCGGGCTTAGCGGCTTTAGCGACTGGTGCTTCATTCAAATTGTCAACGAAACTAACGCGGGCTAATTGAGCGTTGTCGCCGCGGCGTAAACGAGTTCGTTCAACCCGTAAGTGACCGCTAACGCGGCTTGCTAGCTTCGGAGCAATTTCGTCAACCAATTTGTGGGCGCTGGCCAACGTCTGAAGGCCGCTTATGACCTGACGACGATTGTGCAGGTCGCCTTTCTTTGCCTTGGTAATTAGTTTTTCTACGTAAGGGACAACTTCTTTGGCCTTCGGCAAAGTCGTCTCGATAGATCCATGCTTTACGAGCGAGTCAGCCAAGCCTTTGATGAGGGCTTCGCGCTGATCGCGTTCGCGATGGAGCTTCCTTCCTTGATATCCGTGTCTGTGCATTTCTAGAGCTCCAATTCCGCCATTTTTTCTTTTACTTCATCGAGAGCTTTGCTGCCAAAACCTTTGAGGTCGCGCAGTTCGGCATCATTGAGACTGAAAAGATCTTTGATGGTGTGAATGTCGTTGTTAACGAGTGCGTTGGTTGTGCGAGCGCTGAGGTTTAGGTCTTCAATTGGTGTGTTTAAGGCACTTGGCTCATCAGACATCGAACCATCAGACTGGCCACCTAGGCCATCAGTGTTTTCGACTTTCATTTCTTCAACAGCAACGCGTGTTTTACCGGCCAAAGCCGTGTACTGGTTAACCAGGATAGCGGCAGCTTCTTCGAAGGCGTCGC
>DAIESS010000044.1 GCA_027346135.1 Candidatus Saccharimonadota bacterium | reverse complement strand
CTACCCTCTATCATCGCACTTTGCGACAATAAGTAAATTCTATAATTGTATTGAATAGTTGTCAATGTTTTGCCTACCAGAGTGGCACCGCCAGAGGCCAGGCTGTTATACTGATGATATGCATAAAATCTTCACCACACTTATCGCCTCGTTTACCCTTATAGTTCTTGCAGCCGCGCCTGTTGCGGCAGCTAGTCCTAACAAGACTCATGGAGGCGGTAATGGTTCGACCTCTACTTTACTTGGCAATGACGTTTCATGGCCGCAATGCAGCAGTAAGCTCCCAGCCAAACAAGCCTTCGGTATTGTCGGCGTTAATGACGGCCTTGCCAACACAACCAACCCGTGCTTTGCTACCGAACTGGCCTGGGCAAACCGATCAGTTGGCGGAACCGGCCAACCATTGGTGGCGCTCTACGTTAATACGGCCAACCCTGGTTTGCAGGGCTCATGGTGGCCAACCTCAAATGAATATCCGGCCGGGACAGTCGTAACTAACCCTTACGGGACATGCGCTGGCGCCAACGACCAGGCCTGTGCCTTCATGTACGGCTACGCTAAAGCCTACGACGATGTTAACAGCCGTGGCGTTACCACTCCCTCGGCTTATACTTGGTGGCTCGATGTCGAAACCGGCAACACCTGGCAAACTGATACGGTTGCCAACATGGCCGACCTCGAAGGCATGACAACTTACTTCACCGGCATTGGCGCCAAAGTCGGCCTCTACTCGACCAGCTACCAATGGGGTCAAATTACCGGCACGGTCAGTACCACCAGCAATCTTAACGGTTTGCCTAGTTGGATTCCTGGCGCTCGTTCACAATCGGGCGCCGCCAGCAACTGTGCTTTACCGCCACTAACAACCGGTGGCAAGGTTACCCTCACGCAATTTGTTTCGAAAAATCTCGACTACGACTACTCCTGCATCTAGCGTAATCGACTTGCTTACTTAACATGTTAAGTAAGCGGTGGGTTGCAGATTTGTTATACTTAAACACAAAACAATAAGGAGTTATATGCACGCATTACGTGTTTTTGGACGAGCCGTGAAACACTATTGGAAATTCGCCCTGGCGGTTGCAAGCTTGCTTGCTGGTGTAATCCTGCAATTGTCTAGCATGGCCGTGGCCGCCCATTGGGTACTAGGCACAACTGCGGTGATATTAACTTTTCCTTTGCTCTACAATATGTGGGAAGATATTCGACACGGTACTTATGGCATCGACATATTAGCCGCTACCGCCATCGTTACAGCAGTTATCTTACATCAATACTGGGCAGCCATAGTGGTAGTATTGATGCTCACGGGAGGTGAAGCCCTTGAAGATTTTGCCGAACGGCGCGCTCACGCCGAGTTAAGCGCCTTGCTAAAAAGAGCTCCCCAGTATGCCCACGTCATTCGCAGCCGCAAAGTCCTCGACATCAAGGCTAGTGCTGTACGCGTCAGCGATAAGCTAGAAATTCGGCCAGGCGAAGTCGTGCCGGTTGATGCCATCATCTTGGAAGGCGGTGGTAGTTTTGACGAGTCCAGCTTAACCGGCGAAGCCATTCCCGTCACCAAACAGCCTGGCGACCAAGTTTTAAGTGGCTCAATCAACCAAGATGGCGTTTTGCTCGTGCGAGCCCTGCACACGGCGGCCGACAGTCAGTATCAACAGATTATTAAACTGGTCGAGGCGGCATCAAAAAGCCAAGCGCCCTTTGTCCGCCTAGCCGACCGCTACAGCATACCTTTTACAGTTACGGCTTATGCCATTGCTGGCGCGGTTTGGTTTATATCGGGCGATGCCATCCGTTTTCTGGAAGTCATTGTGGTGGCAACGCCCTGCCCACTAATTCTCGCTGCTCCGATAGCAATTATTTCCGGTATGAGCCGAGCCAGCAAATACGGCATTATTGTTAAGACCGGTTCAGCCCTAGAACGGCTGGCCGAAGCTCAGACGATTGCTTTCGACAAGACCGGCACCCTCACCGCTGGCAAGCCGGTCGTCGAAAAGGTAACAACCTTTGGTTCCTTTACCAAGAACGATGTCCTGGGCAGCGCGGCCGCACTTGAGCAAAGTTCGAATCACGTTTTAGCCGAGGCGATTGTAACGGCTGCGACCGAACGGAAAATCCGTTTTGCTAAAGCCAAGCACGTCACTGAAACCGCCGGACACGGCCTGGCCGCCAGTATCAAAAACAGCCACATCCTGGTTGGTAATATCGGTTTTATTCATACCAATGAAGTCGAGATGCCAGCCGCTTTTAAGTCGACCACCGTTACTAAGACAGCCACCTTTGTCGCAATCGACGGCAAGCTGGCGGGTGTCATTACTTTCGCAGACGAATTACGCCCCGAGACCAGCTGGACGCTCGAACATTTGCGTCGTCTTAAGTTAAAAAATATGGTCATGCTAACGGGCGACCACGAGAAGGCCGCTCAAAACATCGCTGGCAAAGTTGGTATATCTCATTACTTGGCCAGTGCCTTGCCGAGTGAGAAATTACGCGCCATCGACAAGATTACCGATCGGCCAGTTATTTTTGTTGGTGACGGTGTTAACGACGCACCCGTACTTACTGCGGCTGACGTCGGTATTGCCCTAGGCGCCCGTGGCAGCACAGCAGCCAGCGAGTCGGCCGACATCGTCATTATGCAAGACGACTTGTCGTACGTTGCCCGTGCTCTTGCTATTGCCCGACGAACTTTCTCAATCGCCAGCCAAAGCATCATGATTGGCATCGGTCTTAGCATCGCCCTGATGCTCGTATTTGCGACCGGTAAATTCTCGCCGGTAGTGGGCGCGCTCGTTCAGGAGGTAGTTGACGTAATCGTTATCTTCAACGCCTTGCGCGCGCACCACGGCCGCGATGATTTAGCCCAATAAATGACTCAGGAACAAACTAATAAATACCGGCAAAACAATATTGTCGAGTCCGCGGACGCTGACATTTTCGATCAACGTAGCCACGATCGCAAAAAAACCAAGCTGCACATTAGTTAATGGGGTGGCACTTGCCCGAGCAAACCACACCAAAACGCCATAGGACACGATTAAGAATGCGGCACTTCCGGCCAAGCTTTTATACTGACCAAACACCCGGTAACGATTGGTTTTTCCCAGGGCCGTTCCGACAACCGCTGCCATCCCATCAGCCAAGCTCATTTGCAAAATAGCGGCTGCGTAAACATACGGATCGTGCGTTATATACGTCACCAATCCGGTAGCCAAAGCAAACAAAATCTCGCCCCAGGTCGGGCGATCTACCCCATGAATTGCTCGAAAGATATTCAAGTACTGCGATATTAGTACAACGACAACAAACGCCAGGCTGAGCAAACGAATTTGGTTCCAAGACAGGAAAAACGGCCAAAAGGCTACGAACGTACCGACCGACATATGTACAATTTTGCGGGCAAGCTCATGATGGATATCCGTTCGGCGCCAGATGACTTCCGACAGTACGAGCAATAAGAATGTAACGGCAACGGCATACATAAGCTGTATCATAGCGTTTATTGTACACTAGCGTCTGAGCAACCACGTTATCTGGACGTAAGGGCTTGATCGTTCTATAATATATGGATCGATGGCACAGATTGAACGATTTCTCTTAGTTCCCGGCGACAGCTCCTCCCCCCTAGCAAAAGCCAAGGAAGCGCATGAGGATTTCATGTTCACATATCGGCTAAACAAAACTGACGTCGATCAGACCATCTCCCGATTTGAGTATGAGAAGCTCTCCATGAGCAAAGCCGAACGGGCTGCAAGCCAAGGTCTTTCCGAGGAACAGTTGGAAGCACGACTAGGCATCCAATTCCCCGACTTCATAGTAGCCATGAATGGTCTACGCCGCGCCTTCGATAAACTAGAAGGCATGCATCTCGTCTGGAATGAGTGTGATCTTCGCAGTGTTCGCAAACACGATTTAGCCGAAGACAATGGTTGGATACGCGGCAATTTTGTGGGTGCACAT
>DAIESS010000043.1 GCA_027346135.1 Candidatus Saccharimonadota bacterium | reverse complement strand
CAGATTGAAGTTGAATTTGCCAGCTTCGCCAAAGGCAGCGGCCTCTATGGTGCGCTACTTATTGGTGGCTCTTCGATGGGTCGCCAGCTGTCGGAACTACGTACCAACCCCTCGATTATTTTTGGGACGCCGGGACGAATTAAAGACCATTTAGAGCGTCGTTCACTCGACTTGTCCGATATTAATGTCGTAGTCCTCGACGAGGTCGACCGCATGCTCGACATGGGTTTCGTCGGTGACATCACCGACATTTTGAAACAGACAGCTCAACCGCGCCAATCGTTGTTCTACTCGGCTACCATCGACGCTCGGGTAGCGACGCTAACACAGCAATTTATGGACGACCCGGTAACTGTTTCTGTTGTCACGAGCGTCACGAGCGATAATGTTGAACAAGATGCCATTTATGTGACTTCAAGCGAAGACAAGATGGCCAAGTTGCATGACCTTTTGCTGAGCGAAGACATGGGCAAGGCCTTGGTCTTTGATGAAACACAGCGGAGTGTCGAGCGTTTGTCCAAACAGCTGATCGACCGTGGCTTTATGGCTGATGCCATCCACGGTGGTAAGTCACAGGGCCAACGACAACGGGCGCTTGATAAGTTCAAGAAAAGCCAAGTGAACGTTTTGGTGGCTACCGATGTGGCTGCCCGCGGTATTGATGTCGCCGATGTGACGCATGTGATCAACTTCTCACAGCCGAACACCTACGATGACTACATTCACCGTATCGGCCGGGCTGGCCGTGCTGGCCGCAAGGGTTTTGCTTTTACCTTTGTCGACTAGATTGCTCAAACGACTAGCATTAAAAAACCGGCAATATTCTGCCGGTTTTTAATATTTAAGAAGTAATTCGGTCGTTAGTAACGACGCCCGTGGTCTTGCCGACGGTTGTTGCCGCTAGCGCGGTCGCGGTTGGGGCGGTCAGCTCGCTCTGAGCGTTTTTCGAATGGCTTAGCCTCATTAACGGTAATCCGGCGCCCAAGGAATTCTTTGTCGTTGAGTTCATCGATGGCGGTGGCGGCATCGGCGGCGTTGGCCATCTCGACAAAGCCAAAGCCTTTCGAGCGTCCGGTGGCTCGGTCCATGATCACTTGGGCCGATAAGACCTCGCCAAAAGAACCGAAATAGTCAGCTAACTGTTCGTCGTTGACGGCGTACGCTAGACCGCCTACATATAATTTTGTTGCCATAGAACTCCTTTATACCTAATATTATACGTCTATTTTCGATGATATGACAGTGATGATATGCTGATAATGATGAAAACAGACATTGGTGAACCATATGTTCCGCAGGTTGTTTTGGCTGTCGGCGCCCATGCCGACGATATTGACTTTGGAGCATCAGGCAGTTTGGCGGCTTGGGCCAAACAAGGCGCACATATCGAGTATTTAGTTATGACCGACGGCAGCAAGGGCTCGTCCGATTTGGCGATTCATCCGGAAGATTTGATAGCTACGCGCCAAAAGGAGCAACGAGCAGCCGCCAAGTTACTTGGTGCTAAAGAGGTGCATTTTTTTGGCTACGAAGACGGCAATCTTGAGCTAACCCAAGAACTCAAGAAACGAATCGTCAAGCTGATTCGCCAGCTTAGGCCGGATACGGTCGTAGTGATGGACCCGACCATGGTATACTCGAGCAAGCTTGGCTTCGTTAATCACACCGATCATCGGGTTGCCGGCCAAGCGACGCTTGATGCCGTTTATCCGTTCACCCGGGACCACCTTAGTTTTCCCGACCTATACGCCGAGGGCCTCAAGCCGCATAAAGTAGCTCATTTGCTGCTAATTAATTTAGAGAAGCACAATTGCTTCATTGATATTTCCGAAACACTTGATTTGAAACTGGACGTACTGTGTACGCACGTCAGCCAGATACCCGATGTACAAAAAGTTCGAGCCATGCTCGAGGCTCGAGCCAAGAGCCTTGGCCAGGAGGCCGGCATGCGTTACGCCGAGGGCTTCATCCGGCTTGACTTACCCCTATAAAACATATTGGAGAATTTATGGTACCAATTATTTTAGCTGCAACTACTTTTATATCCACCCTGGCCGGTGGTTTTACTGCCTTAAAACTGCACAAGAGTTTGCACCGTCTGCTAGGCTATACCTCTGGTGTTATCTTGGGTGTAATCGCCTTCGATATTTTGCCCGAGATATTCAAGCTCATTAACGAACAGGGCAAAACTGCAACCGGAGCAATGGTTGCACTGGTTTGCGGATTTTTGTTGTTCCACATTATTGAAAAATCAATCCTAATTCACCACACCCATGAAAGCGAATATGAAGTTCATCGCCACCCGGATGTCGGTGTTTTTAGCGCACTAGCCCTGGCTGGGCACAGTTTTTTGGACGGTGTCGGCATTGGTCTAGCTTTTCAGGTTGGTAGTGGCGTTGGCATCGCTGTGGCTATAGCCGTTATTGCGCACGACTTTTCGGATGGACTCAATACGGTCGGCCTGATGCTTTCTAATGATAACGACCACACTAGAGCCAAAGTATTGTTGCTGGTCGATGCCTTAGCGCCGATTTTGGGAGCTGCCTCGACCTTGCTTTTTCATATCTCGGACAGCGGACTGATCTTATATCTCGGTTTCTTTGCCGGCTTTTTGTTGTACATTGGTGCTAGCGAAATTTTGCCAGAGGCACACAGCAAACACTCCAGCTACGGTACGATCATGCTTACCGTTTTTGGTGTTATTTTCATGTTCGTAGTCACGCGTTTCCTCTAGTGGTAAAATAAGAGCATGTTGATTGGGATTTTAGTATTGGGAGTGCTTAACCTGGCGGGCTTACTATATATTGTCTCGCGCCAGCAAAAAGTCGACCTAGACGGGCCGCTGCGCCATGAATTTGCCGAAAACCGTAAGGAATTTACGGCCGCCAACAAAGACTTACGGGTTGAGGTTACTCAGGGTATTGCTGAAACGCGTAACGCTCTCGACAAACGCCTGGAACAGTTGCGTGACAAGAACGATGAAAAGCTGGAGCTAATTCGTAAAACCGTTGAAGGCAAATTGGAATCCCTCCAGAAGGATAACGCCGACAAACTCGATAAAATGCGGGCCACGGTCGACGAGAAGCTGCAAAGTACGCTCGAAAAGCGCTTGGGCGAAAGCTTTAAGCTGGTTAGTGACCGCCTGGAAGCTGTTCACAAGGGCTTAGGCGAAATGCAGGGCCTAGCCAGCAGTGTTAGCGACTTCAAGCGCGTCTTAACTAATGTCAAAACCCGCGGTACCTGGGGCGAAGTTCAGCTGGAAAGCTTGCTAGAGCAAATATTTATTAAGGATCACTACGACAAGCAGGTGATGTTAACAGCCGGTAGTCGTGATGCGGTTGATTTTGCCATCAAGCTGCCGGACAAGAGCCGAAACAATGGTTATATCTATCTGCCAATCGATGCAAAATTCCCACTCGAAGACTATCAGCGGCTAGTAGCGGCTGAGGAAAAGGGTGATCTTGAGCAAGCTGCACTTGAGGCCAAGGCGCTGGTTAACCGCATTAAGGCCGAGGCAAAAAGCATTAAAGACAAATATGTTTTGCCACCTGTTACAACTGATTTTGCCGTCCTGTACGTGCCAATCGAGAGCATGTATGCGGAGGTCTTACGTACGCCAGGCTTGTTCGAGTCGTTGCAAAGCACCTATCGCGTGACAGTCGCCGGACCGACGACAATTGCAGCAATTCTTAGCAGCTATCAGCTTGGTTTTCGAACACTGGCGATTGCTGAGCAAACCTCGCAAGTTTGGGAGTTGCTCACTACTATCAAGGGTGAATTTGGTAAATTTGGTGACTTGCTCGATAAAACCCGAGATAAACTGGTGCAAGCTACCAACACCATCGACACTGCCAGTCGTAAATCGCGCACGATCGAAAGTAAGCTTGGTAAGGTCCAAAAATTGGCCGACAAAGCTGCTAGCAAGGTGGAAAGTGGCGATGAGCAACGCTTGTTGGATGACCTAACTGGCGAATAGACATCCCTCTAGCCTGGCGCATAACTGAGAATATCGCTCTTTCGACTGCGGCTAACTCTAAAATACTGTATAGTAGGGTAATATAGATTTTTAAATCAAGGAGTAGTTCGTGCATAGCTTATTTAACTTTGCTTATCTCGATGCCGTCACCGGTAGCTTAGTCATTCAATCAATCGTCGGTATTGTTGCTGGCATTGCAGTGTTTGGCCGCCGTGCCATCAGTCGTGTGTCACAAAAATTCAC
>DAIESS010000042.1 GCA_027346135.1 Candidatus Saccharimonadota bacterium | reverse complement strand
TGTCGGTCAACTGGCCACCATCATCGTGACCAACGTAACCGGCAGGAGCACCGACCAAACGTGACACATTGTGGTGTTCACCAAACTCGCTCATATCGATCTTTACTAGGGCATTTTCGCTACCAAAGAATTCGCGGGCTAGGACACGGGCTAGCTCAGTTTTACCGACACCGGTCGGCCCAAGAAAAATGAACGAACCAATTGGACGCTTTTCGCTGCTAATACCGCTGCGATTACGACGAACAGCCCTGGCCACGGCCGAAACGGCTTCACTTTGGCCAATCACATATTTGCCTAGGGTCTTTTCAAGCGCCAACAAATGCTTAGCTTCCGATCGAATTACCTTTTTTACCGGTACGCCAGTTATACGAGCGACCACGTCGGCCAAGTCTTCACTAGTAACTTTAAGTGTCTTGGAGTCTTTTTGAGAAGCTTGAAGTTTCTCTAGTTCAGCCGTTAAGCGGCTGGCTTTTGTCTTGTATTCAGCTGCTTTCTCGTAATCTTCGTTATCGACCGCATCGTCAATGCGAGTGTTAGTAAGCTTGAGTTCTTTCTGCAAACGACGAACTTCAGGCGAGGTCTTGCCCTTATCGACACGGATGTGGGCAGCCGTTTCATCGATCAGATCAATTGCCTTGTCGGGCATGAAACGGTCGTTGATGTAACGCTTTGAAAAGTTTACGGCATCTTCTAGAATGTCGTCGCCAATCGTGACGTTGTGGAATTTTTCGTAGTGTTTGCGCAAGCCTTTAAGAATGGCCAGCGTCTCACTGGGAGTTGTTTCAGGAACTTGGATTGGCTGGAAACGACGCTCCAAGGCGGCATCTTTTTCGATGTGCTTGGTATATTCGGCTGTGGTGGTGGCACCGATGAGTTGCATCTTGCCACGAGCCAGCGCGGGCTTCAAAATATTACCGGCGTCCATGGCGCCCTCGGCGGCACCAGCGCCAACTATAAGGTGAAGTTCATCGATAAAGACAATTACCTTCTTGCTCTTTTCGAGCTCTGCCATAACTTTTTTCAGCCGCTCTTCGAACTCACCACGATATTTTGTACCGGCAATCATGCCAGCCAGGTCGAGCATAACAATTCTTTTATCGAGTAGGCTGTCGGGCACATCTTCAGCAATAATCCGCTGAGCTAAGCCCTCGACAATTGCCGTCTTGCCGACACCTGGTTCACCAATCAGTACCGGGTTGTTCTTGGTACGGCGATTCAAAATAGTAATCAAACGGCGAATTTGCGCCTCGCGACCGACAACTGGGTCAAGCTTGCCGGCACGGGCTTCGGCCGTCAAGTCGGTTCCGTAAAAATCCAGGGCTGTCTTGCGCTTAGTCTTGTTGCGACGGGCAGCCGACATAGTGCCGTCCTCGTTCTCTTCGTATTGCTGGCGGTTCAAGAATTGCTCTAGTTCGCTCATTAAGCCGTCGACATTAATACTCATATCACGCAGCAAAGTAGTGGCGCGAGCATTCTTTTGGCTGAGTATGCTGTAAAGGATGTGCTCGGTACCGCAGAATTCTTGGCCATAGTCTTGAGCGACGTCATAGGCCATACGCAAAGTCAGCTTGGCGGTTTCGCTTAAGCCCTTGGCGCCCATATTAATAACAAGTGTTTTTGGTGTTAAATTAAGCGCAATCCGAGCGCGGTCAAGCGTCACGCCGGCGCCCTCTAAAATTTTCGAGCCCATAGAAGTGTCTTGGGCCAATACGCCTAGCAATAAATGTTCAGTTCCAACGTAAGCACTGCCAAAACTACGCGCAATAGCATCAGCGTGCTTCAAACTCTGCAGCGCGTTGTTAGTTAAATGGCTCAGAAATTCTTGGAAATCAGGTGAGTTGGGCATCATAGTTGCAATTCGCCTTTCTGTTATTGGCTTTTAAAGGCCTATTTGTAGTCTATGCGATGGGCCTGGCGTCTAGCTGTGAGCTTTTGCACAGAGGAAAATATTTTTATGTACCCTCGCCGCTGCTTTATTCAAGCAGATATAACTATGATATGAAATTAGCACTCGCAGGTCAAGAGTGCTAATTGAGCATTTAGGGCTTTCCTAAAGCTAGCCTCCAGCCAATCCGCTTTTGATGTCCTCTGCCGTGATATCGATGGTCTGGCCGGGCGTCGCCGTGCCCTCAAGCATACGGCGAGCCACCACATTCTCGACTGTCCGTTGAACGGCACGGCGCATCGGCCGGGCACCAAATTGCGGGTCATAACCCGCTTCGATGAGCATCTCGCGGGCTTCGGGCTGAAGCTGCACTGCAACCTTCTGAGTATCGAGCGTCCGGTTAACTTCCACTAGAATCAGGTCGGCAATCTGCCCCAACTCGGCCTTGCCTAGTGGCGTGAACAACACAGTTTCATCGAACCGGTTTATAAATTCGGGCTTGAAGGTACCGGCTGATATCAATTCGTCGAGTAGCTGTTGTTGCAGGCCCGCCAACGGCTTACCAGCCTGGACGTATTCATAAATCCGGGCAGCGCCAGCGTTGCTAGTGGCAATAATAATCGCATCCTTGAAACTTACGGATCGACCCTTAATATCGCGCAAGACACCTTCGTCGAGTACTTGCAACAAGGTTAGCAAAATATCGGGGTGTGCTTTTTCGATCTCGTCGAGCAGTACCACACTGAAAGGCTGGCGGCTAACTTGAGCTGCCAAGCTATGCTCATTGCTGGCCGCATCGGCGATTAGGCGCGGCAAGTCCGCTGCCCTAAGGTACTCGTTCATATCGATGCGCACCAGATGGTCTTCGCCGCCAAAATAAACGGCCGCCAAAGCTTTCGACAGCTCGGTCTTACCCACGCCGGTCGGCCCCAAGAACAAGAATGTGCCAATGGGACGATTTTGGTTGCGTACACCACTGCGAGCCCGGCGCAACGCGTCACTCACCACCTTAACCGCCCTTTCCTGATCGATCATACGCTCATGAATCAGTTGTTCCATGTTCAGTAAGGTTTGGCGTTCCTCAACAGCATTAACACTCCCGACTTTAACACCAACCATTTGCTCGACGGTTCGCTGGACGCCCACAGGTGTTAATCGACCGTTTTCGGCATTGGTCAAAGACGATTCGAGCAAGCGTATGGCTTTGCCGGGCATGGCTTGTTCCTGAATATATCGCTCGGCCAAATCATAGGCCACCTGCAACGCCTTGTACATAACTGACACTTTACGATGATATTCGAGAGCAATCAGCTGAAGCTGTAAAACTCGCATGGTCTCGTGTCTAGTCGGCGGATCAACCGTTATACGGTTAAGCGCCGTGGCCAGCGCTGGCATATGCTGGCTAATCTGGAGCCATCGCTGATTGTCCATCGTTAAAATCATCCGCAAAGCACCACCCTCAAGCACCGGCAGCAATACATTCGATAAGTTAACCGAGCCAGTACCATCCTCGAAGAAAAGTTGCGCGTTATCGAGACAAATAATTATGTTTTTAGCTTTGTGCGCCTCGACCAAAACATTATTAACCAGCTGTTCAAGCTGACCGCGGCCTGGCGCCGCACTGATTAAACTGCTGGCATCGAGCGATATGATCTGGTTATAGCGCAAACTTTTGGCGATGGCGGGGTCGACCAAAATTTTCTCAGCGAAGGCCTCGACAATTGCCATCTTGCCGACTCCCAGCGGGCCAATTAGCGCCACGTTAGGGCGTGAGCTGTTAGACAAAAATTGAACCATTTGGTCGACGCTAGCCATATGACTCTCGAGCTTGGTATTGGGCAAACGGTTGCGTGTAATGGTATTACTAATATTCACGCCGAACCGCTCGAGCAATGGTGTGTAACCAAACGCCCAGTCACGAGCAAAACCACCATTTTTTTTCGGCTTACTGAATTCGTCGATAACGTCCTGGACATGCTGATACCAGTCGGCACCGGCTAAAATATCGTCTGGCCCCAAGGACTGTTGAGCTAGAAAGTCATTCGCATACGGGCTATCAAGCACTAAGGCAGCCGCCATGCTGGCGCTCGTGACAACCTCGCCGCCGACCTTTTGCTGGATTTCAACAGCCGTTTGCCAGATACGATCGAGTTCAGACGCTTCGGTTGACGATATCTGCCCAATTTGAGCCGGTGAAATGTTAAAGCGAGCTATAAAAAAGCGAGCGCCCGGCGTTGTCTGCAAGGCTATTGCCACGTCTTGTGGTGATGGCTTAGCCGGTAAACGACGTAATAAACCACTTTCGAGCCGATCACCCATTGATGTGCCGGCTATATTTGCCGGTATATCGCGCAACCAACGTGCCACAGCTACATGGAGCATCCAAGGCCACGCTGCCAAGCCAAGGCTCAGCCAGCCCAAAGCACTGCCACGATACAGGAGCCAAACCCCCACTGCCAGCAAGCCGACAATCAAAAACAATAAAGTTTGCTTGGCAACGGCCGAAACAAGTAGTTTCGATGAATGAGCCAAACGCATCCGCTTGTTGTGGTGCAAATCTACTTCCATGGCAACCAATCGGCTGAAACTAAAAATAAAGCCACAAGCGGCAGTAAAGGTACCAATGGCCAAAGAACTACC
>DAIESS010000041.1 GCA_027346135.1 Candidatus Saccharimonadota bacterium | reverse complement strand
CACTAGGTCCTAGGCAAGAAGCCAGTTGGTGGGTGGGCACAGCCGTTATGCTGCCGTTCGTGATTATTGGCGGCCTATTGATTGTCCGAAAAATTGGTCGGGAACAGATGGTGATAACGTTTTTGGTGTCAACATTTTTAGCAACAATTCTGTACACTCTCATTGGTTCAGGCGATATAATCACGAGTCTAAAGGAAGCCGCCTTAACATCACCAGTCTTTTTCTTGGCATTCGTGATGCTTACCGAGCCGCTGACTTCGCCCGGTACAACGCGCAAACAACGCTGGTATGGCGCTATCGTCGGCGTACTTTTACCGCCTCAAGTTCATCTGGCAAGTTTATATTCATCACCAGAACTCAGCCTGCTAATCGCCAATATTTTTTCGTTAGTCGTCGACCCAAAAAAACGGTTGACACTTCATCTGCGCGAACGCCTGCGCATCGCCTCAACTGCCATGGATTTTATTTTTACACCGCCGAGCCGCTTAGCTTACCAACCCGGTCAATACATGGAATGGACGCTGCCGCATAACGACGCCGATGCCCGTGGCAATCGCCGATATTTTACGCTGGCATCTTCACCAACCGAGCCCGATCTGCGCGTTGGCGTGAAGTTTTACCGCGAAAGCAGCACTTACAAAAAAGCTTTGTTCGATATGGAGGAGGAACGTGACACTATCACCGCTGCTCAAGTAGCTGGTGACTTTACGATGCCGAAAAATCCTAAACGCAAACTGGTTTTTATTGCCGGCGGCATTGGTATTACACCATTTCGCAGCATGCTCAAATATCTGCTCGACATCGGCCAACACCGCGACATCGTTTTGCTGTACGGGGCAAGCAGCCTTAGCGAGTTAGCCTACAGGGATGTTATTGAAGAGGCTAGGCAAACGCTTGGCGTCAAAGCAACTTACGTTATATCCGGCAGCCAAGCAAATAACACCGACAGCCACATACGGTCCGGCCGAATTAACGAAGCATTAATTAAAGAGTTCGTCCCGGACTATGACGATCGAACATTCTACATATCGGGTAGCCATCAAATGGCAGTCGACGTACAAAACTCTCTTGCAGCCCTAGCCGTGTCTAAAAAGAGGATAAAAACCGATTATTTCCCTGGATATATTGGCTAGAACCTTATAATACTTGCAAAATTAATGTTTTGGTGGTATACTCTGAAAATATTTTTTAGAATTACCTTATGGAACAGTTCAAACCAACTTTTACCGAAGAAGACCTCAGCATCTTATGGGCGCCTTCACAATCTTCACTTGATGAGTTATATCTGCGCATAAAGAATCATGCCGTTAACGAAGAAGAAGGTGAGCTCTGGGGCTGCGGCCTGGTTAGCGACTCTCATTCTGGCATTTTAAGCTACGAGGTACGCGTACATCCTTTTCCTGTCATGGATCATAATCGCTATCGGCACTGCGCTAGCTTTACTACAAAGAAATGCCTGGACGATGAGACCCCAAATGCCGCATACACACTGTGGTACAAAGACGACCGGCAAGCCGACAGCGGAATTTATTTCGAGTTACGCGGCAGCGAGCCATGTACCACCGACGACGTCAACCGACTGCTGGCATTTTTAGCTCCAACCAAAGCGTAAACAGTAGCATCCTCCATTGAATTTACGCTAGTTGAGCTTTTTTATTGCTATTTATTTAATTTATTTGGTTGAATTTTTTAAACCAAATAAATATACTTGTGCTTAATGTTGCAAACAAATGCCAAGTTAACGCGCGTCTTTAGACATTATCAGCCGGTATTTAACGCATTAGGTAATCCAACCCGGCAACAAATAATGTTTTTGTTAGCTAACAACAAGCAGCTATCAGTTATTGAGCTGGCGGCCAAGACATCATTATCGCGTCCAACCATATCGCATCATCTTAAAATCTTAAGTGATGCTAGGTTGGTACGAGCCAAGCAGGCCGGCGTGCGGACTTACTACGCGCCTGCTTTTGAAACGCCGCTTGGAATGGCTCAAGATTTTGTGGCAACACTTGAAAAATATGTAAACAGAGGGTAACTATCATGCGTAAATTCTTAGAAAAAATCGGTGCTCACAGTTACGATCATCCATGGCGTATGTTAGCCATGGCGGCTATTGTGATTACTTCTTTGGTGTTTGCGGCCGCCACAAACATGAAAACACCCACCGATAGCGTCAGCATACCAGGCACTGAAGCTAACGTTGGCTTGCAACTAATGAGCCGGCTATTTCCGGCGGCAGGCAAGGGTTCTGCGCGAGTTGTTTTGATAGCACCCGCTACAAGAACTCTCGATAATTATTCGACACGCATAAATGCTCTTACGGCAGAGCTTACCAACGTACCAGGCGTTCAACAGGTCATTAGTCCCTATTTAAATCCGAAGGCTATGAGTGCCGACCGCAAAACAGCCATCGTACAAGTTCAGCTAGCTCAAGACAGCCAACATATTGATAGCGCGACTGTCGATGGCATAAACAAAGTCGTCGACCAAAACCGAGTCGACGGATTATCAATTGAGCAGGGTGGCGATATCATAAATGACAAACCGCACAAAATTCTTGGGGCGGGTGAGGTCGTTGGTGTCATCCTGGCTCTCGGCGTGTTACTGATGACTTTTGCATCGTTAACAGCAGCAGGTATGCCAGTTATCACTGCCATATTAGCAGTTGGCATGGGCATTGCCGGCTTATTCAGCCTCAGCCAAGTTCTCGACATTAACTCAACCACACCAGCCTTGGCCGCTATGCTTGGTCTGGCCGTAGGCATTGATTATTCATTATTTATCATCAGCCGCTATCGAAGTTACCTGCTGTCGGGCGCCGACTACCGTGAAGCCGCCATTCATGCCGTTCGCACAGCTGGCAGTGCAGTAATTTTTGCAGCCACAACCGTCGTGATTGCCTTGTCGGCACTAAGCGTTGTACGCATACCATTCATGACAATTATGGGTTTGTCGGCGGCTGCTACAGTTGCATTGGCAGCCATAATTGCCGTCACAATTCTGCCGGCGTTTTTCAGGTTGGCCGGCTCTAAAATTGTCAGTAAGCGAGCGCTCAAAAGGGTCGTCGCCGCTCAAGCTCACGGCTACACGCCGCATCACGACAGCGATAAACATAAAATCTGGTATCGCTGGGGAGCCTTCATCCTCCGACACCCAGCCGCCTCGATTATTGTGCCGATACTGATAATTGTAGCCGTGGCTCTGCCCATCAAATCGCTGACTCTCGGCCTGCCAACCGATGAATTTGCCGCCAAATCGACCTCCCAGCGCAAGGCTTACGATGCCATTTCGGCTGGTTTTGGTGCTGGCTATAACGCGCCGCTCATAGTTGTCGTCGAGAATATGCAACCGGTTACGAACGCCGAAAAAACTGCCGCGTTAAACGCCCTAATGAATCAGCCCAGGAGCCAAAAGCCGGCCGATCCGAAGCTGGCCGAGACTCAGGCCCAGGAATATGTCAAACGGCTTCATTTGCAGGCGATCGGCAATAGAATAACGCAACAACAAGATGTGCAGAGTGTTTTGCCAGCCACCATATCGGAGGACGGCAGAAACGGCATACTCCAAGTCATCCCCAAAACTGCGCCTCACGACAAAGCCACGAAGTCGCTAATTTACGCTTTGCGTAATCCCAATAACCAACAAGCCTGGGCCAATGGCGCTCATCTGACAGTCACCGGCAGTACGGCTCTGCAAATTGACATCAACTCAAAACTTGCCCACGCCATACCCGTATATCTACTCATGGTGGTCGGGCTGTCGTTGCTGCTTTTAGTGGTAGCTTTCCGATCGATTTTAGTACCGCTCAAGGCTACTCTGGGCTATGTGTTGTCGGTACTCACCATGTTCGGCGCGCTGGTTGCCGTCTTCCAGTGGGGCTGGCTCGGACTATCGAATGCCCCTGGACCAATCGTTAGTTTCATACCAATTTTAGGCACCGGTATACTTTTCGGTCTAGCGATGGATTATGAATTTTTCTTGGTCTCCAACATACACGAAGAGTACGAGCGTACCGGTGACGCCAAGCAATCAGTCGTTCAAGGCTTTACGCTAGGCAGCAAGGTAGTCGTCGCGGCTGCCAGTATTATGGTGACGGTTTTTGCCGGCTTCATCACTAACGAAAACAGCACCGTCCAAGCTCTCGGTTTTGCACTGGCGGTGGGCGTTTTGGTCGATGCCTTTTTGGTGCGCATGTTCATTGTCCCGGGAGTGATGACGCTCGCCGGCAAACATGCCTGGTGGATACCGACATGGCTCGATAAATTGTTGCCGAAGGTCAACGTTAGCGAAGAATAGGCCGATCAAGAAAAACCCTCGCTTGAATCAACGAGAGTTTTTGCTTTACTTGGTTTTGTCTAAGGTTTTATCGCTTAGCGTAAGCCAAGTTTGGTGCTACAGGCGGGCCATGCACCCCAGCCCTGACGGGACTGTAGTATTTGGGCGCGCATGATTTGCTCTTCGCGGCTAGCTTGGTTTGGATACCCACTACCGCCTACAGCGGCCCAACTGGACAATGTAAATTGTAGGCCGCCATAAAAGCCGTTGCCTGTATTTATGGCCCAGTTACCGCCGGACTCACATTGCGCCAGCCTATCCCAGACACTGCCGCTAGCAACCGTCGGAGCATCAACCGGACTTGGTTTAGCTGGAGCTGGTGCCGGTGCCGCGACCGGCTGTGGCGCAGCGGCTTTGGTTGACTGGTCGTTAGTTGGTTGAGCAATTTGCTGGTTTACCGGCACTTCAC
>DAIESS010000040.1 GCA_027346135.1 Candidatus Saccharimonadota bacterium | reverse complement strand
ACGGAGTAGCCCTCGATACCGTAATTGCGTAAGCCCGCCGGAGCCTGCTCTTCGTTCAAGTTAGAGATGATATGCACCTTGATGTCCTTACCCCAGTCGTTGGCTCGCATGGTCGCCAAAATTTGGTCACCGGCGATCTTTGGCACCATCAAGTCGAGCAGTACCAGCCTCGGCTGCTCTTGTTGGATAACCTTAAGTGCCTCTTCACCGTCATAAGCCACATAACACTTGTAACCGACAATTTCCAGGCGAGTCTTGTATATCTCGGCAAGTGCGTAATTATCCTCGACGATGACGATTTTTGGCGCTGATTCGAAAAGACCCATAACAACTCCTTTTACTACCTGTATTCTATGACAGTTGTCATCCGAATACCACTAATGTTATCGATCTAGTAAAAACACAACCGTTACTGGGTAACTTGAGCAGTACGAATCATCCAGTTATTGACGTTCGCCAGCCGATCTATATCGCTGTTAATGGCATGGTCACCCAGCCCATAAACCTCTCCGCGAGTAATGTAGATATAGCGCGGTTGGTACAGGCCAAGCGCGGGAGCATCTTTTTGCCAAGCCGCCAGGAAGGGCTGGTATTTGATGACGCGCAAGGCCGGGTCAACACGTGAACGTCCGGCCTGCAGGGCGCCATCGGCGGCATCCGACTTATATTCAGAGAAGTTCAGTCGATTGACCGAACGTATATCGAACTGTGAACTGTGCCAATAAACAAATACGTCTGGGTCTGAACCGATTGTAATGCCATGCAAGACGGCGTCGTATTTATGGCTAGCGAGGGTTGTTTTGAATTCCTCACTGCTTTGCAAAACCACATCAGCCTGGACGCCAACCGCCCGCCACTGTTTGGATAGCTCGGCCGCTACTTTGGTGTACTCAGGGTTATCATCAGCATATAGCTGGAACTTTAGCGTCTGTCCATTCTTAACCAACAAACCTTCTTTGTTGGTCTGCCAACCGGCCGTGGCGAAATCAAGCTTCGCCTGATTGATGTCATAGGGAGCCTGAACGTAGGCCGAGTTGTAGCCCAGTTGCCCGCGCAACAAAGCCTCATCGACCGGTCGCGTCGTATAACCAAGCTGCTTGAGTATAGACATCCGATTAATCGATTTGATGAGCCCCTGCCGTACGTTAACATCGCTTAAGACACCGCCAGAAGTCTTAAAAAATACCATTGTCGCCGCGTTCAATCGCAACGAGTGTTCAATTGTGCCGCCACCCTTAACACTTGCCGGGGCTTCGCTTAGCCCAGCCATTGCGGTTAACTCATGGCGATTATACGAGGCCACCATGGCTTTTTGATCGGCGAACGCATGAACAACAAAACTTTTTAATTTAGGCGCTCCGTCCCAGTAACCGTTAAAAGCCTTGAGCGCAACTTGCACCTCGGCGTTCTCCGGTGTCGTACCGCTTACTTGGATGGCATCCCACGCAAACGGACCGGCTCCAACCGGCCGGCTATTGTTAAATCTAACCGAGCGCAAATCACTGGCTGGAATGTTGCGCAAAAGGTGAGCCGGCACAATGCCGTTGGTCAAGGTGTCTATAAATGAGCTAAGCGGGTTAGCCAGCTTGAACGTAATTGTTCGCGCATCAACGGCCGTGACCTCTATGTTCTGCCAGCTAGCGTTCAAGGGCGACTGAGCATCCGGGTTTTGGATGGTGTGATAAGTAAATGCTACGTCGTCGGCAGTCAGCTTTTGACCATCCTGCCAAACCAAGTTGGGCCGCAAGCGCACCGTATAGGTCGTGTCGCGGTCATCGACCTGCCAGCTCTCGGCCAAATCTCCCGTCAGATTATTATTAGCGTCAACTTTGAACAAGCCAGCAAAAATCAAACGTGACACAGTCATGTCGACATCATTGCTAGCATACAGCGGGTTAGCATTGGTGAACGACCCTTCCACGCCTTCAACATAGCGCCCGCCAGCAATCGGCTGCAAACGCTGGAAATAGCTGCCCAGATTTTGGTTTTGCACCACCAAGCTGCCAAGCAGCAGCACAAACAATAGCAGCCAAGCAGCTATAAATCGCCAGACTTGTGCAAATTTACCGAATTGACCAAACAGGTTCTGCTCAAGGCTAGCTTCTGTCGTCGAGCCAAGATCTTCGATCTGATGTTGGCGCCGTTTGATCCGTCGCCGGAACTTAAGTTTGAGCGATTTGAGTTGCACGTGTTTTGATAAGCCCCAACGCTTTTTAAGAAATAACGCCCAGGATTATGGAGGCCGCGAAAACGACACCACAGATAATCGTCAGCTGAAAAATTGTCTTGTCAGTACCTCGGCGTGTCGTGTTAACTTCACCGCCGCCGCCCAGCCCAGCGCCCAAGTCGGCGCCACGCGTCTGGACCAATATAAGTAGCACCATCAACAGAACCGAGCCGATTGTAATGTAGTTAAATACGCTCATGTTTATCCTCCAAAATAGTCGATACTAAGTAGTTTACAAGCCCAATAACCATTCCTGCAAATATCGCCGCCCATAAATTGGTAATGTGCAGGGCTGTATATAACTTGCTAACTAGAAAAACCATCAAGCCGTTAATGACGATCATGAAGAGGCCAAGCGTCACTAAAATAGCCGGCAACGACAATATGACAATGATTGGTTTGATGACAATGTTGACGATCGCCAGTACCAAACCCCCAATGACAATAGCCGCCGTCCCGTCGTAACTGATGCTGCTACCGAGTAAGCCGGCCGCGATCCATAGGCCCAAGGAACATACGATCCAACGCAACACTAAACGTGACAAGGGTTTGCTCATTATCTTCTATTGTAAGTTAGCGGAGCTTGGCAGGCAACGCATCGCTTAATATTTCTATACCGTCAGCCGTAATGAGCGCATCATCCTCGATCCGAACACCAATACCTTCCGCAGGGATGTATATACCCGGCTCAACCGTCAAAACTAGCCCAGGTTCAAGCGGCCGGTCATAATCGCCGACATCATGCACGTTCAAGCCCATAAAATGAGACGTTGCATGCGGATAATAGGCCCTAACGCTGTCGTGGTCGATGGTTTTTATAAGCCCTAGCTCGCGTAGTTTCTCGCCCATATATAGCTCGACTTGCTTTTCGTATTCTTTAAGCAGAACACCTGGCTTTAAAAGTGATTTGGCATAAGCCTGAACCTCGTGGACAGCCGCAAAGACCGCCTCCTGGCGCTTGCTCGGCGTCCCCAGAGCGACTGTACGGGTGATATCGGCCGCATAATGCTGATATTCGGCACCGACATCGCAAAGTACCAGCTCGTCGGCCGCTAGCGGGCCGTTATTGGCCACATTATGCAAAACGCAAGCTCGTTCGCCACTAGCTACGATCGGATCAAAAGCATGACCGCGAGCGCCCTTTAAACGAAAAGCCCGGCTCAGTTCAGCCTCAATAGCATACTCGTAGGCATACTTGCCTCTTTTGGCGGGACTAAGGGTTTCCTTGAGAGATTCAAGCGTAATAGTAATAGCCTGTCGGATGGCGGCAATTTCAGGCGGCTGCTTCGTCATACGCATCCGCGCCAAATGTTGGCTAATGTCGAGCAGCTCGAGGTTGGAGTTCTCGGCTTTCATCTTGCGAATTAAACGGCGGCGAGCCGGGTTGGTATACATGCCATATTGCTCAATGAACTCGGGAGCAGCCGGCAAGGTGGCAACATGCTTCACCTTATGCAGCCGATTAGCCAGCTGTTTCCAGCCGCTGTCACCAGCCAGAACCGTCTTTATACCCGATATGCGCGCAATTTCCGCCGTATCGATCGCCCCATCGAAGGTCGTTCGAGTGTCGTCCCGGCCAGGTACAATAAAATACTCTTTGTCCTTGTCCAAGACCAAAACCACGTCGGGCTCTTCACACCCGGTCAAGTACCAAAAAGTGGCATCTTGCTGAAATGGAAAAACACTGTCCGCGCCACGCTGCAATTGACCGTTAGCCGTTAATACAATCGGTGCCTTACCTGTAAAAAGTTCGCGCAAGCGCGCCCTGTTACCGGCAAAAAACTCACTCGTAAATATCGCCTTGTCCATGATGCAATTTTATAACTACCGACTGCTATCACCCCACCGGTGGTCGGCATATCCCCTATTTGGGGCATTATAGCAAAGTTGACCGGTTAGCGTACAATATCAAGTATTAAATTTAGGAGAAAGTACGATGGGCGAGCAGCTACACGGTTCTCAATCATACGAAGAGAACGAGGTTAACGAAGAACAAACTACGGCTCCTCAAGGCGTAGAAGTCACCGAAGGGCTTAGTGATGACATCGACAGCGTACTCGATGAAATCGACGAGGTACTAGAAGCCAACGCCGAGGAATTTGTCCGCGGTTTCGTCCAAAAGGGCGGCCAATAGAAATCTAATCGGCTAAGTATTTTTGTAAGGCAGCCGCTTTAGCGTCACCAACAACACCGGCCAATTCCTCGCGACTAGCCTGTTTAACACCGCGCAAGCTTCCAAAGGCGCGGAGTAATTTCTTGCGCGTAGCCGGCCCAACGCCCGGTATTTCATCAAGCAAGCTGGCCGTCTGACCCTTTTGCTTCAAGACCGAATGATAACTAACTGCAAAGCGGTGTGATTCATCGCGAATGCGTTGCAGTAATTTCACCAGGTTTGTCGTATGCGGTAAATTGACAAGCGTAAAATCGTCGCTCTCCGTCACGTAGCCACCCAGTTTTTGGACAAAGGCCTTGTTAAGCGTCACCTTGGATTCACGATTATGAATAACGACCTGCTCTTCGCGTTTGGCCAGGCCGATAAATGGAATGTTCTGCTGTCCGCGTTCGTTACGGGCCCGGATGGCGGCATCGAGCTGCTGCGGCGTCTCGTTGTGGTTCTCGCCGTCCGTCAGCAGGATCGCGTGCTTCTGCGACAGCGGCCCCACCGAGTCGAAGAGTGCACGCGCCAGGTTAAGCCAGGCCCCGATCGCCGTCCCGCCGT
>DAIESS010000003.1 GCA_027346135.1 Candidatus Saccharimonadota bacterium | reverse complement strand
AAGCGTCACCTTGGATTCGCGATTATGAATAACGACCTGCTCTTCGCGTTTGGCTAGCCCGATAAATGGGAGGTTCTGCTGGCCGCGTTCGTTGCGAGCACGAATAGCGGCATCAAGCTGCCCCTTACCACCGTCGATCAAAACTAAGCTCGGCTTACCCCAAGCCTTGAGGTTTTTATCGCTTAAGCGGCGTGATATCGTCTCGTGCATATTATAAAAATCGTTGTTGTGGTCGATTTTAGTCTTAAATTTACGATATTCGCCCTTGTCGCTAACGCCATTAGTGAAGACGACCATGCTAGCAACCACATTTGTACCGGACATATGGCTAATGTCGTAACCTTCGATACGGCGGGGGTATTTTTCAATACTTAACATGTTAACCATTTCTGTGAGAGCATGGTCCTTGGCAATGTCCAAAAATTCTTTGTCGCTAAAAATTACTTGACGTGTTAAGCTTTGCAGCAACTGGAGTTGGTTGCGTACTTTGGCGGCCGCCTCAAACTGTTGTGTTTTGGCGTATTGCTTCATCTCCTTTTCGAGGTCTCGCTCAATGCTTTTTCGCCTGCCCTCGATGATGGCAATAAGTTTACGCAAGTTGGCCCGGTAATCTTCCAGGCTTGTCCGGCCCTCTTCCAGGCCCGGATCGAGTCCAAGATGATAATGCAGCGTGGCTCGTTTTTGACCGTTAATGCGGCGAGTCGAAAAAGGAAAGATACGTCGCAACATCTTCAAGGCTTGCCGAACGGCATAGGTGCTAAAGTATGGTCCAAAATAGCGTGCTCCGTCATCAAGCGGCCGACGCGTCGTCGTGACGGTCGGAAAGTCGCTGTCGAGATCAATTCGAATATAACTGAGCGCCTTGTCGTCGCGCAGCAAAATATTGTAGCGCGGCATGTAACGGCGGATCATTTCCGCTTCTAAAAACAGTGCTTCGATTTCACTATCGACTACCATCCAGTCGGTATCGAAAATTTCGGCTACCAACAGTTCGGTCTTTTGATCGCGACTTCGTGATTTCTGAAAATACTGGCGGACGCGATTTCTAAGCACCGCCGCTTTGCCGACGTAAATTATCTCCCCGGTAGCATCCTTGTGAAAGTAGACGCCGGGTGCTTTAGGTAATTCTTGCAGTTTTCTAGTGAGTGGTTCGTTCACTCTTTAAGTGTAGCAGCTACAGTCCTAAGACCTGCCAGCTTCAAAGTGGATGAAGTACATGTAACTGTTAATTTGATCACGAGGAATGATACGCATCGAGAATGTATTGGGAGCAACGTTATTGTATTCGCTAATTAAGACCGAGCCGTCGTCGAAAACTTTTTCAACGTAAGAGCTGTGTCCGAATTCTTCGTGATGCGGAGCGCCCTTGTCCCATTCTAGGACCGCTCCAACAGCAGGTGTCTTATCAACTTTGTAGCCAGCTCTGCGTGCATTTTGAATCCACTGGTTAGCGTTACCTCTACCTCCCCAAACTGGGGCGGCACCTGGTTTGTCATCCATTGATACTCGGAAGGCCGACCAGGACACACATTGTCCGGTGTACATGCCCCATTTATCGACAGCACCGTCCTTTGGATAGGCCTTGCGATACGCATCGTGCAACTTACGGTAATAGCCTAGGCTCTTCTCGGCACTTTTAGACAAGTATATACCTTCGCTATTAGGTATTAGATCGGATGTACTGACACCAAGAGCTTGGGCAAAATCGGCTTTTGAGTTTGGCTGATTACTTTTAGGTGAAGCTTCATGCTTGGGGGCAGAAGGTGCAGGCTGTGGCGTAACCGGGGCTTGGGCGGACGGCGATGTCGGCGTACTTGGTGACAAGATAGAATTGTTTGAATTATTCTGGTCTGGTGACTGATCGGCTCCGCTCGGGCTGGACGGCAAGATTGCGACATTTTGCGCTGGGTCGACATTAGCCTGTGGAGCACCATCACTAGTTACGGCACCAGGCAATGCCACAGGAGCTGATGACTGGTTAGAACCATTCGATGACTGCTCTGGAGCGGTAGATGCTCCAAACAAGAATGATGGCAAAGGAACCGCTGAAGCCGAGGGAGCTGTTGACTGACCATTAGATGATCCAGCAGGCTGCGATGGGTTGGCTGGCGTTGCCGGAGCTACATCTGGAGAAGTGGCGCCAGGCATGGCAGGCTGAGCGTCCGACGAACCGACAGGACCACCACCGACAAAATCAGTTGGCGGTAATGCGCCGTTCAAAATATCTGCTCCGTTTGGTGTCGAGTTGGCGTTTGTTTGGCTAGGCGGGAGGTTCGGCAAAATCACGTCGCCTTGTTGGTTGGGCGCAGTATCGGGTGTCTGACTTGCGGCTGATGGGCTATAAGGTGCTGTATCTGGGCTGGTTGGACCACCAAATTGAGCTAGCTGCTGCAATATTCTGTCCCCTACCGTTGTGTCGGCCACTGGTGAAGTAGGTGCTGCATCACCACTAGCAGGAGTACCGGCCTGAACACTTTCACTCGAACCAGCTGAGACAGAATCTTGGGTAGCGGGCGCCATGTTCGCCGCCGAGTTATCGCTAGTCGAAGGCAGAAGCAAGTTCTCTGGTGCTACTTGGGAAGTATCGGCCGCCGACAAAAGCGACTGAAGTTGATCGGCCGACAAAGCTGTATTCATAGCGGGCTGGGACTCGGCCGAACTTGACGACGGAGCATTTGTAGAATCGATTACGCTCCAAAAAGCGGCATTGCTAAAAGCAGGCATCGGTACTTCTGGAGCCTGAGTGTCGGGTGACGAACCGGCGATAGGCGAAATGGGCGGTACTGCCGGTGCCTCTGGCGTCAGCGGAGAGGCTGGCGCAGACGGAGCAACAGGTGCTGGCGCGGTGTTGTGTGGCGCACTAGGTACTGGCGCGGGAGCGCTATTATTCACCGAAGAATGAGCAGATGCTAAATGGTTGTAGGTGGTCATAAACCAGTTAAAGTACCGCTCACCGCGCCTGGTACGCTCATGGTAGCTAGAAGAAAAGTTGGCCGGGGCCTCGTAATAACGCTCAACAATGGCAGTAGCCTCAGCAACGGTTTTTGAGCCATCTAGTTTATCTTTTACAAATTTGTAACCGTGCGTCAATTCTTGCCAAACAAAGGATTCATGCGTGCCCAGGGCGTAGGGTTGCAAGTTATTATTTTTAGCAAAGCGTAGTAAGGCATCAAATCGACCGCCCTCACTCCACTGGCCAAAGCTTCGGCCTGGACCACCGCCAAACTGTTTAAGTGTTGGGCTGAAGGTGCCGGCACTCTCGACGTCGAAGTTACCAATAAAACTAGCTTCGCAAACCGGCGCAAGCGTAGCTGCACAAGCCTGGTTAAGTCCTTTTGATGTCAGGAACTGCATGATGTGGACAGCGCGCCACTCGGCATCATTTCCACTCTTTTTGGCTTCAGCCAGCATCGCCTGATAAGTTTTACTGATTAGGGTCGGATCAAGAGTTTTTTCATGACTTTTCGTCTCAAAACTAACTAGCTGTGTAGCGACAACTTGAGGATGTAACTCTGCAGCACGAGCCGAAGAAGCCGCCCCACCAACCGTGCTAAGACCAATACCGGTTGCAACCGCCACTACACCGGCGGCTCTACCAGCCGAAACAGCATTCTCTTTTACGGTATCCGTCAGAGCACCAGCTGACTCTACAGTTTGGCGGCCAATATTTCTGGCAACTTGACGTGTCTTAAGTAGGAGAGTTTCCGGCTGGGCACCTGGTTCTGGGTACGGGCAACCGAGCGCTTCGAACATAGGGCCATATTTATCAGCAATTCGACCATAGTCAGGTGTTCGTCCACCCCGAGCCGAGGCTTTAATTTCTGCCTCACGAGCTCGGTAAACCCGACTGACTTTGGCATCAAGCATAGTCACACGTTCTGGTATGTCACTGTAAGCCATAGCCTTAAAGACGCGACCGTCACTGCCCTTCTGATCGACGGCCACAAAAGCCTCAAATAGACGTTCGCGCGTTTGTGGGCTAGTTCGCTTACCGGCACTCATGTAGCTGTCAAATAGGCCGTAAGCTACCGTTAGCGGATAACGAGCGTCGTCGGCATGGTAAGCCTCTAGATATTGTTTAAAAGTCTCAAACCGATGCGTCGGGTATTCAGTACTAGCAAACTTTTGGGCTCGACGTAGTACCTCGTGACTAATCGCTTTCTGGACATGAGGCTCAAATATAGTGATCACACGACCAATTGCTTCTTTTTGAGCCATTTGGTCCGCCTGCTGCCTGGCGTTATCAAAAGTCACGCCCGACCCACAAAGCTCATTAACCTTATTTTGACGCCAGACATTTATTTGATCACGATTTGCATAAAGTAAATTAACGGCATGTCGTTCAAACGCGCCAGGTATGTCCTGTCCGCTTGGCGACAGGCAACCATATTCGTATTGCCTTAGTTCAGTTTCATAATCCTTGTCGTTGGCACGGTTCACTAGCTGCTCTTCGTCCATAGCCGCAACTAGTACGGGCATGTGCTCCATGTAAAGGATTAAGTCGTCACGATCAAGGAATGGATAATCATCAAAACCTTCTGGGACTATTGGTGTAACCTGTAGTTGCTCTGATCGTCTGACTAATGACATTTCTTCTTCCTCCGTTTTAGCTTATGCTCGTCAGTACTTATTTTACTTACCCGTTATTCCCCGAAAGGCCGCTCTAGCCAACGTGCTAGGCGTTATACGATGCGGCCTGTCGTCTCCAGTCCTGTTCTCTGGCGTCAAGCGCCTACTCCTTGGGCCGGACAATTCTTCAGGTCGATTCTCCACCGATCTAGCCTGAGCCAATGATGGCCTATTTGCTTCCATTACGTCAATCACTTCTTGCAAAAATGAGACTCGCGGAGCTGTTTCATGATCAAAAACTGCTGCAGCTGCTTCGTCGCGAAGTTCTCTCTCGCGGCCAAATATAAGAGCCGTGTCTTCTTGATGCAAATATTCTTCTCGGGCGCGCTGCTGAAGTGTTAAGTCCCACTCTTCCTTACGTTCCTCTTGCGCCTGAAGAGCTTCAACTCTGGCATTTAGTTCTTCAATTTCCTGGCGTTTTGCCTCGATTTTGGATTTTGTCACTTCCATTTGAGCACGCCAACCCGGCAAGTAAGCTTCATTGATAAGTGCCACCACGCGACTAACGGTTACCGCAGGGTTTTGAACGTAGTCGTATAGGCCAGGTTCAGTGCCACCTACCCTTCCACGCTCATTACCATCACCCAAAATGAAGAAGTTGATCTCGTCTTCAGTAAGCGGTCCGCCTAAGCCAAGAGCGAGTTCTTGGCTTCTAGTTGTATACAAATCGATGACGGCTTGATATTTGTCGAGTGTTTCTTGATGCAAGTTGCGAAGTCTAACCGCCTCTTGACGCATAACCCGGGCGTCTTGCAAGGCGGCATGATCGGCCTTAGTATCGCGCTGAAGATTCTCAACGGCCATACGCGTTACGGTGTACTGTTGTGCGGCAAGAGAACTATCACGCCGCCTTTCTTCAACAGTGATGTTACGGCCAAGAATAGTAGCTTCATCCAAAGCATGCTGAGAGGTTCGGCGCTGCTGAGCCTCGGCCCGATTTGCAAGCACCTGAGCAACTGCCTCTAAGACGGCCCCTATCTCAGCCCTTTCTTCGCCATCAACCCGGCGCTGACCCTCTAAATATGCCAAAGACGCCAGGCTTCTGTCATCGACCGGAATGTTTTGATCGACAACTGTCTGTCGTGCCAAATCTAGGATATTTTTAAGCCGCGGCGGTACCTGGATACCTTCCAATTGGCCTATCAAACTTGTGGGTGTCTCTAGTGCCATGACATCATGGTGATCTTCTTGAGCAACCAAGGTCGCACCATCGTGCTCTACGGGCAAATCATAGGGTGTCGGAGGCATTGGCACTGGTACTTCAAAGTTTGCTACGGCTTCGGTTTCAGGTTGACCACCGGGATACGGTATAGGTTGCCCCCACATGGCAAATGATATGTTGTTTGGGTTGGATGGGTTAGTGCTCATGGTTTTACTCCGTTAGTTGTGGTTTGACTTGATTGGCGTGGGGTGGCTGATGATGGCGGTGGGCTTGCTAAACTACATGATATGGTCAAGTTGTCGACGGATATGGTCTTGCTATCAAGATACGGCTTATTAACTTTTTCACTTTGAAAAGCATAAGCCATCGAACCATATCGGCTGCCATCGGCAAAAACTGGCGCATCAGCCTTTTGGCTACTTGATTCCGCTTCTAAAGCCATGGCGGCTATTTTACGAGATAAAAATTTGTCCGCTCCTGCCGATAATGAAGAACACTGGCTCTCCATCTCTACAAAAGTCTGTTCGACCAGCTTAGTGCCATATAGGGTGTTCATGGCTTGCGTATATGACATGCCATTAGCCTGCTTGGTCTTCGGATCGGTATTAACAGTAATAAGTGTAGCTAGCATTTTGTTTGTAGCATCTGAAAAGGGATATTTAGTTGGGTCGTCAATTTTCTTGCCATCAACATAGAGAGAGTTCGGTCGGCCTAAACCAGGATTACCGGTTATATTAGGCGCTCCCGTACTGCTTGTAGCGGGAGTATAAAGGCCGGCGGCCTTACGATTAATCTCGTAACTGTTTGAGTCAGGATTGAAAGTTGCGAGATCTCGCGGCTTATGATCGGAGCCACGCTCACCACACAGGCCAGCCTTAACGAACAGATTAGGGCTTGCCTGAGCCAGTAGATAAGCGCTGTGGCCCTGCGCGGCATTAGCCAGCTGTACCGGGATTCTTACCTCTGCGGTTCCAGAAACGCTAAGTGTAATGGCTTCGACATTTTTTCCTGTGCCACATTCTGGCAACCATTCGTTAGTCAACGAAGGGTGTGCCTCAATCATTTGCATTGCCACTTCATTATTATGGTCAATGAAAGTCTTGCCGCCCACGACTCCGCCGGTGAGAGCTACAGCAGCTATACCGGCTATGATAATGGGACGACGACGGAGCGCAACCATAACCACCTCGTGCCATTTCCATGGTTCAGCGTCCTCTTCTAATGGCAAGGTTACGTCGTCATCTTCCTCAGAATCATTGAGCGTAGGCTGTCGTTCACCGTCACTTAAGTTAGGCTTACTATTAATGGCTGGCAGCTCGGATGTGTATCGTTCCCTGGGATCAATCCTTATACCAAACAAGGAGCTTTGAGGTACGGGCAGTACATCTATGGGCGCAACGGTATCTCGGTCTTGAGTTTGGTCTTGAACTCGGTCGCCGCGCATGCGTCTCATAAAGCGCTCGTAATCTTCCTGACGACTAATTGGCCGATCAACTACCGGGCGTGGCCGATGAGTAGAGGCAGGCGGAAACTCCGATGCCGATCGAGACTCCTCAGCTGGGGCAAAAGATTGTTGAGGCTGAGGGGGTGCTGTTGCCTCTGTTGGTGAAGTTGGCGCAGCTGCTGCTTGTGGTGGCGTTGGTATTTTGGGCTGCTCAGCAGATGGGTCAACTAGAGGGTCGAATATGCCGCGGTATGGGTAGTTGTCGCGTTCCATTATTTATCCTCCGCTCCTATCAAGACCATGCCCGTGTGGTACAGTTCGGCCGGTGCAGTGATAATAAGCTTAGCGTTGTGGAGCATATCACCGCTAAAGGCTCGGGGATCGTTTTGGTTCAGCTTAACAAACGGTATCTTACCGCCCGCCCACTCGGCAGCCGTATGGGCAGTCGGCACCATAATCATTGCGCCAATCATTACTCTGGCAAGCCCCTTGCCCCATTTGCTGAGTACGATACGGCGCGCCCTTTCGGATACGCTCCCGGCGTTAACAGCAGATTCCTCGCTTCGTTCCGGTCTGTTTGATGCTTGAGTGTTAGCTGGTGGTACCACGACCGTTTTATGATAATTCGAAGGCGATCGATCCACTGGCATCGAACTTGCTTCTACCGGGCCGGCGCTATATCCGCGCTGGCTAGACTGACGTCCCGGGTTAACGGCCACACCAGTACCGCCCGCAGAAGCCAAATCACCCAAACCATTGAGGACATTACGCGCTAGCGCTTGAGCGTCAAGCTCAAGATCGGGCGTATTGCCATAATATTTTAGACTTAGAGAGACACCGATTTCGCGTGGATCACTCGAGCTTGTCGAACCAACCGGCGATTCGGCTACGTCAGTTGCCGGTGACATAGAGTAAGTTGCCGAATATCCAGGATGATAGCCCGTAGCTTCGGTACTAGTATCAGGATTGGTTAGGGCTTCATGTATCCGTACATACTGTTCGGCTTCGAGGGGATATTTAAAAAGCATGCCCCCATGGCTACAAACAGCCACTGGCCAATCATTCTCTAGCCGGACCTCCAACAACCGAAAAGCATAAGGATCTTCACCCGGTGCAATATCAAATACTTCACTTCTAGAACCAATTGCCACAAGCCGCCCGGCTATAGCGTCTATCGTTACGATTCCTTCTTCTGGCTGCTCGGCTACCGGGAGTCGATCGTCATAATTCACTTCCGTCTCGGCGCTCAACCGACCACCATAAGGGTATCTATCACCCAACCCCATATCTCCTAATAGTTCCGGGTCTTGTTCGTAAGGTCGCCTTGACATTATTCGTACCTATCCGTTTACCGTCGGGCCTGTTGACGTATTTGCAGATGACTGTAATTCAGCTGTTTTTTGCTTGAGTTCCGGGCTCATTTCGCAGGTGCCAGCTTTTGGAGCATTAAGAGTTACGTGATCATTCTTAAGTTGGCCCTTAAGTCCGTTAAGCTGGTCGGTATACTGGGTTGTAAACGCTATATTGTCAGGTAATTTAATCTTTATCTGGTCGGGACGTAGTGGTTCTTTACCGGCCTTAACCATCGGCACCTGGATATCGGCATCTTTGGCCAAAGACTCTTGTAGCGCTTTGTTTATGATGGGCTTCAGAGCTGGCCAAGCAGCCGAACCGCATGCTTCAGCTTGCGTACTCTGAGCCGATAAGAAGGCATAGCCACGCAACTTACCAACCATATCTTCGGCCTTGCCGTTAAAGTTAACGCCTGGTAAGGTTTTGGCACCATCTTCTAAAGCTTTGGCAATCCATTCTGTCGGGCCATTCTGAACCGTATGGTACGGGTTGACTGTCATATCTGTTTGGTAAACAGTCGTAATAAAAGCGCTAGCAGGTATATCGGCCTCTGCCGTACCATTTGATGGGTCAACGCTAATTGTATAATCCAACGGTTTTGAACAGACTTTACTGGTTATATTTCCGCTAAAATCTTCACGGTCACTAATGCCGGTCGGAACCTTTAGGTGAATAGGGCCGAGGTCGCCCGTAAGCTGTACATTGTATTCGGCCTGAGCGTTTTGAATATTGCTAGTGTACGCGGCATGACATTCTTCGGGGAGGATGGCGCGTACATCAGTAACTTCTCCATGGCCACCACTGGCCGATACAGTCTGCTCTACTCCATAAACTCCGTTGATGCCACCAAGAGCAACAATCGCACCGCCGGCTAGTCCACCCAGCGCCAATTGGCCGGCTCGGCTTCTAAATAACCACAGCCCGACATGGCCAGCGGCCTCGGCTTGTGCCACGCCAGGTATCAACTTTTCAACGCCCATATGCCTTACATCCTATTTTTAAGATAATAAATAACGACAGCACGAGCTTTACTCGAGTTCCTTACTTAAGACAGCTGTCCGCTCGCCGCGCTCGCGCAGACATAGTGGCCAGATGTCCATCATGCAGCGTGGTTGGCGAAAGGCCAAGTGCGTTGCATGACCAGTGAGTGCGACGTTTCGTACCGACTGGTCATGCAGCCAAGAGGCTGATTCCCTTTATAGGTTGGACTATAGCGGGCTATATTCGTAAAGTCAAATATCTTTTCAGTATTTTGTTTTTTAGTCAATAAAGTTTTTCTCTGTGTTTAGTTAGTTTTAGTAATATTGTGATTTTGACAATGCAATGACGGCTATGGGGTGAGGGGGAGCAGCGATGTCGCTGAAACTACAGCGACATCGCCACTCGAGTGCCCTCAGATCTCGTCGTGACCTCCTTGGGTCGGATCCGTCAGGGGGAAGTCCTTGAGGTTGAACACCGGAGAGGCGGATGCCACCGGCTGCGATGGGCGCGGCTGCTCCGGAACCGAAGGCGCAGTGTGAGCCGCCTTCAGCGACTGAAGCTCGGCCACCAGGGCGCCATGAATGGTCTGAACCCGTTGGGCCACCTCCTCGTTGAGGTTGCGCTCACGACGGGCCAGGTCGGCCTCACGAGCGTCCTGACGCTGTTTGGTGGCGGCCGCCTCGGTGTCGAGCTGGGTCCGCTGCCGGCTGAGCTCCTGAGCCCCCTCGTTGGTGATGTGAGTTTTGAGGTTACCGGCCGCATCGAAGACGAAGGCGGCGTGCGAGGTTGCCTTGTCGAGCGTTCCGAGCGCGTTTCCGGTGGTCCTCTCGAGGCTCTCGGACAGGTGGACGAGATGTCCGAGCACGCTGTCGGCCTGACGCTGTGCCTCGTTCAGCCGTGCCACCTCGCGGGCGACCTTGGCGTCGGCCTGACGCTGTGCCTCCTCGTCACGAGTCTGCTGCATGTACTGGTCCTCCACCGCGACCAATGGGCCCGGCACCGTCATGAAGATACCGGAGACCAGAAGCATCGACGGCACCAGATCGGTCCACCGGTAGACGACGTAAGCGGTCAAGCCCAAGCCGACCAGGGCGGTCAAGCCCATCAAGAACAGGTTCTTGATGCTGTTGGCCGTCGCCTCGCGGTACAGCTTGTGGATGGCCGCGAACAAGACGAGTTCGACCAGCACCAGCGCGACGCCCATGGCGACACCCTCGCTCGTGAAGGTCAAGCGGGCAAAGTGAGCCCAGACCAACAGGGCGACGGCGACGCCGAAGTTGTAAGCACCGGCGATGGGGTCGAGCACGCGCAAGACCGCTGCGTAGAAGTTGCCACTGCGCTTGACCACGCCCGGGACGTGAACGTCGACGTGAGGACGCGACGGCACGATCACCTTGGCTGCCCTGCCGAGCCCACGGACGAAGCGGCGAACCGTGTGGCGGCGAGGCGGCTTGGCGTTGGCGTACGGCCGGATTGGCGTCGTTGGTGGCACCTGAGGGTCTTGGTCGGAAAAACCAAGCTCCTCTTCGATCGACCCGCCAGGGGTCTGCGTAACGTTGGACACTTCGATCACCTCTCAGGTTGTCATTGCATTGTCGAAGAACTGCAAAAGCTTCCTCGACATGCGGGTAAACGAAAACATCTGCGCGGTTGCGCACATGTATGTTGCACGGAAGAAACAACTGCTGATTTGCAGCCTACACCTTATTTCTCCATAGTGTCAAATAGAGTCTAGCGCGTAAATTATGCCGTGGTGGGTTGAGCTTGGGCAGTCTGCTGGCATTTTTCTGAACAATACATTGATTGTTTGGCGCAATCGGTGCACAGCAAAACTAAATCATTGCAGCTTTTTAAAGCACAGTTTTCATAATTGCTGGTTTTCGAGCCACAACGAACACAAGTGCCAATGTCTTTGGCCTTGTCTGAAAATTTCATGCCCATACGATTGTCGAATACGTAAAGTGAACCCTCCCACAGGCCATCATCGCCATATTGCTCGCCATATTTCACGATACCACCGTCTATCTGGTAAACATCCTCAAAACCACGGTTTTTCATGAGTGATGACAAGATTTCACAGCGAATACCGCCCGTACAATACGTTACGACTTTCTTGTCCTTAAGCTCGTCATACTTGCCGCTTTCGAGTTCTTTGACAAAGTCCTTGCTAGTACGAGTAGCCGGGACAACGGCATTTTTAAAACGACCCACGGCCGCCTCATAAGCATTACGGCCATCAAAGAACACTACGTCGTCGCCATATTGATCGACCAGTTCGTTAACCTCTTTTGGCTTTAAGTGTTTGCCTCCACCTACAACGCCCTTGTCGTCAACCTTAAGCTCATCGGCAGCGCCAAAACTAACAATTTCTTCACGAACCTTTACCTGCAAGCGAGGAAAGTCTTGATCAGAACCATCACTCCACTTAAAAACAATATCCTTAAACGGTCCGTACATTTTTGTGGCCTTTACATAGGCTTTAACGGCGTCAATTTCACCACCCAAAGTACCGTTGATGCCATGAGTCGAAATCAGGACGCGGCCTTTTAGTCCAAGACTATCGGCCAGGGTTTTTTGCCATAACTTCATAACTTCCGGTTCGGCAATCGGCGTAAATTTATAGAATAAAATAATCTTTTGCATGTGCGACAAGTAGTATAACAAATTCTTCCTCGCAGCTTAAGGTGAGTTTAGTGGTCCGGCCCAACGAAACGAGGTATTAACGCGAAGTGAACAATAGGTAGAGCAAGACGACGATGATCAGCAGCAGAGTTATGACGGTTGCGAGCGCTGCTACCTGAGAACCGACAGCAGAAGCTTGCGCGACTTGGCTATAGCGCGGCCGATCGATAGCAGAGCCTGAATCATTATGGGACGGTTCGGCTGTTTGATTGTCATCTGGCGCATTCGTCGGTGTTTTAAATACGGCCCCGGCTGCCATTGCTCCAACAATACTCGTGTTGCGCATACGAGGATCGCGTTCGTAGCTCATTTCTTTCTCGATGAGCTCGCGCTTAAGTGAGCGCTGGACGTCACCACCCCGTTCATGTTCTACCATCAGCCGACGTAATCCTTGTTCGGAAATCAAATTGGTTTCGTAAACACGCCGTAAGTTGGTCGCTCCAACCGGTACGGCCGCAGCAGCCTCAAGTAGTTGTGGACGCGGCAAAGTTTCGGCGTGCTTTTTCGACCTAGGTTTGGTGGCTGGACGCTCGACCGAAGTTCTTTGGCGAGTCGGTTCGGGTGCCTTTTCAACTGCCTTGATGGTGACAAGACCGATTTTTTCGGTGCTCGGTAGGCTGGCTGGCGCTCGTTCAGGTTTTTCACCTTCAGCTGTCGAAGTAACGACTCGCTGGTAATTTTCGCGTGCTAAAACGCGAATCTGCTGCTCCTTTTCGGCAATTTTAGCCTGAACTGTTTGCACTTCAGTGCGCAATTTTTTCTCAATGCGAGCGTATTGCTTTTCGGCCTTCAATCGGCCACGGCGGCGACCCACCAAATAACCAACAATACCACCCACCAGCAAAGCCGATCCGGTTCGGTTTTCAACAATCTCATTTGTTTCTGGTTTGGGCGATGCAATGGTCGTTTCGGCGCCGGAAGCCACACTGGGCGTTTGTCTCTCAGTCATCGTCATAAAAGCCACCGGGGCTGTCTGCTCCGATTGCGACGGCGACATCCAAGCTGCCGCTTCACTTGGTGACGGTTGATTTACCGAGACAGATTCAGCCGGCGGCACAAACTGGCGGGCCGTCTGCTGATAAGCGGCAGTAATCGGCTCTTCATAAGGCTGATCGGGTTGTTCTAAGAGCAATTGGCGGGCAGCATCAAGCAGCGCAATGTCGGCCGCACGTTCCGCTACTGCAGCCTGATCGTCGGCCTCAACCGCACTGGCTTGCTCCTCAATTAGCGCGGTCTGACGAGCAATGATGTACTCATGAGCAACCACCGCCTGTTCCTCCGGGCTAAGCTCCGTCAGCGGTAGCGCTTCGGCTGGCGTCTCTGGCCCGGCCTCAACCTCGACAGGCGCTTCTTCGCCCTCGGTAGCGGTCTCAGTTTTAGCCTCCTCGACAGGCGCTTGGCCTAACAATCGCCGCCATAGCGTTTCACCGGCAGCAGCCGGTTTTTCACTAGACTTATCGCCCGTTTCTTCGCTAGACTCGCCGAATAAAGCCGCTCGTGATGCGGCGGCTTTCTTTTTCTTTTTAGACGACGAATCATCCCCTTCGGCGTCTTCTTCGGTAGGCGATTGTTCAGGTCCAGAATGATTAAATGGATGTATTTCCATAGTTTAGGCTTTAATTATAGAAGAAAACACCTTGCGTCCGCAAACAGAGTACGATAGGATAAGCAGTAATCATATCAAATTAACCTGGAGACGGCCAAAATGATCACATTGTATATTCCATGTTTTGTTGTGGCCGGCGGCCAGCGTTAACCTCTTCAAAACTTTAAAACTACTCTTATCTCATAATCGACGCGGCAAGGAGTCCCGCATGTCCCGTAAATCAACAGCCCAATACACTATTCGCTATTTCTGGCAGCATGTCTGGAAGTACAAAGCCAATTTTATTACCATAGTCGCCGCGCTACCGGTTACCGTACTTGTAAATCAAATCGTGCCGCCGATTATTCTTGCCAGCGTCTTAAACAGGCTGAGCCACCACGACTACATACCACACCAAATCTGGCATAGTTTCGGTACACAGTTGGTTTGGTATGCCGTAATGGTCTTTTTAGGTACCAGCGTCCTGTGGCGTGTTACCGACTTTTTTGTCTGGCGTTTGGAGTCGAATGTTAGTAAAGATATCGCCGAGGAAGTTTTTGGTCATGTCACAGCCCAGAGCGCACGCTTCCATGCCGATCACTTCGGTGGCTCACTCGTATCCCAGTCGAATAAGTTATTGGGCGGCTACATACGCGTCCAGGACACTACTCTCTTCAACGTTTTGCCTTTATTTTTTGGCGTAACTTTTTCGGTCATAATTCTGGCGCGCTTGGCGCCTTGGTACGCCATAGTTTTGTTTGGCTTTGCAATTATTTACGTTGTCAGTGCCGTGTTTGTCACCCGAAAAGTTCGCCGACTTGGCATTGAGCACGGCAAGCTAGAGAGCAAGCAGACCGGCTACTTAGCCGATGCCATCACCAATATAATGACCATAAAAAGTTTCGCTGGTCGCAAATACGAGAAGCAACGGTTCCAAAAAGCTACCCTCGAAACTCAGCAAAGTTTGCGCCGTTTCGCTATAGCTCACCAAAAACAGCAGCTATTTTTCGGCAGCCTACTGGGGACTATTTCTGCCCTTTCGCTCGTTATGGCCGTTGTCGGTGTCATGGTTTACGGCGCCAACATTGCGACAACGTTCCTGATCTTCAACTACACGGCAGTTGTGGCCGAACAGCTTTTCATGTTTAGCAACAATGCCCTGCGCAACTACAACCGCGCGATTGGCGATGCTGGCGACATGATCGAGATCTTGCGAACCACGCCGGAAATTCTCGACCCCAAAAAACCCGAACCGGTTCGAATCAATCGCGGAGATATCGTTTTTGATGCCGTCCGCTTTCAACATGACGGCTCGGCCGACACCATTTTTGAAAGCTTAAATTTGCACATAAAACCGGGTGAAAAGGTCGGTTTGGTCGGCCATTCTGGTTCCGGCAAAACAACGCTAACTCGTATTCTACAACGCTTTTCCGACATTCAGGCCGGTCACATCCGCATCGATGGTCAGGACATTGCCACCATCACCCAGGATGATTTACGCAGCAACATTGCCTACGTACCTCAAGAACCAATGCTATTCCACCGTACGATTGAAGAGAATATCAGCTATGGTCACAACGCCGCTTCAGACGAAGAAATCATCGCTGCCGCCAAAATGGCGCATGCCGATGAGTTCATCGTTGACTTACCGCTTGGCTACGAGACGTTAGTTGGTGAGCGTGGCGTAAAATTGTCGGGCGGTCAAAGGCAACGCATTGCCATCGCTCGCGCCATGCTTAAGAACGCTCCGGTTTTGGTGCTCGACGAAGCAACTAGCGCCCTCGACTCAGAAAGCGAAGTCTTGATTCAGGCTGCACTCTGGAAGTTAATGGAGGGACGCACGGCTATCGTGATCGCTCACCGCTTGAGCACCATCCAAAAAATGGACCGCATTCTAGTGCTTGACCACGGAGCTATCGTCGAAGAAGGCAGCCACCAAGAGTTACTCGCCAAAGGCGGCACCTACGCCAAGCTCTGGGCCCATCAAAGCGGCGGCTTCATCGAAGAATAGACAACCCTAAGCAGCTTCGACCTGGTCGTGAGTGGTTTTGACCTTTTGCCACTCCCGCCAAATAAGCCATAACACCACAATGTCGATAACCGTCAAAAAGCCCATGCCTACGGACGGTGCAACCCACATCTGGTAGGCTTGGTAGATCAAAAATAGACCCAGTACCGCCAAGGCCCAAGGATACGCCCAAAGTTTGTTGAGTAATAAACATGCGACCAGTACTACTTTGACAAGGCCATGAGTCAACAAAAATAAAGCCGCAAAGACAGTATGACCGGCCGCCAATGTATGGCTGTAGTGCAACAAGTGAGTCGCAACAAAGTCGTGCGGATCTTCCGATAACTCATGTTGAGTCAACGCCGCCGTAATTTTACCGATTTGCGCTGGGTGCAGAACTAGTAGCAATGTGCCGCCGATGAGTTCGAGTACACCGTCAAAACCCTTAAAGAAAATACCAATTTCGTAAGCTTTGTCGAGCAATGTTCTGGGGTGAAAAAATGTTACCATGCTCTTAACTATACAAGTTTGGTCAGGCCTTGGCTTTAAAAAAACCTCCGCTGCTACTGCCGCGGAGGTTTTTAAATCATCAGCGATTATTGCTGCTCGGGGTTACGGCCCTGATCCTTACTTTCTTTTTGTTCCTTGCCGCCCGGACGAATCTCGTCGGCCTGTGTACCGGTCTCGGCCGTGCTTTCGTTATCGCTAGCAACATTCTCGGCATCTTCGGCCTCGGCATCACCACCAGCCGCATCGTTGGCTGCCGCCAAAGCGCTAGGTTCAAAGACGGTTGCAATGGTCTGCTCAACGTCAGTTAGCAACTCGACATCGGCCGGGATCTTCAAGTCGGCAACGGTTGCCTGGTCGCCAACCTCGACTAATTTTTCACCGTCGTATTCCAAAACGTCTGGAATCTTACTTGGAACAGCCTTAACTTCAACCGTCTCCAAATGTTGCAAAACAATCAGGCTGTTGCGCTCGGCCGGGCTAACCTCGTTACCCTCATCGAACCTTGGTTGAACCGGAACTTCAGCTTCAACCTTCTGGTTTTTGTTCACAGCGTTAAAGACAACGTGTGACAAACGGTTTTTCTTTGGCTCAAATGTCGCATTCTTAATAAGAACTGTGTACTTATGGCCGTCAGCCGCTAGCTCGATCGGATGATGCTTGCCGGCCTTCTGCAAGGTTTTGACCATGTCCAGGTATACACCTTGAACGTTAACCGAATCCTTGCCGTGGTCATGAATTACGGCTGGAACCGTGCCTTCGCGGCGTAAATGCTTAACTGCTTTGCCGGTGACGGTACGGGACTGCACTTGTAAATTGATAGTGTCTTCTGACATCGTGTCGTTACCTCTCCTAAAGTCTTACCAGTATACCATTTTAGGCTAGCTATTGCAGCCATAAACAGATAACATACAGAAGATGTTTGATGTAACTACTTTATTGCAGTCGAGTGGCCTACTCGTCCTGGCGCTCATCATTTTTGCCGAATCGGGCATGATGGTTGGCTTCTTTTTCCCCGGTGATACATTGCTGTTTAGCGCAGGCATATTGGCTGCTGCCGGCAAAATGCCAGTGAACGTCTGGGGCGTTATCGCCGTTATTTCGGCGGCGGCTATTATGGGCGACAACATTGGTTATCAGATTGGCAAAAGCTTGGGTCCACGCTTATTCCGTAAAAAAGATAGCTTAATTTTCCGTCACGAGTACATCATGCGCGCCGAAGCCTTTTACGAAAAGTACGGCACAAAGACCATGCTAATAGCTCATTTCATACCAGTCGTTCGAACTTTTGCGCCAGTTACCGCGGGTGCCGGCAAAATGAACCGTCAGCAATTCATCTTTTTTGATGCTATCGGCGACATTGCCTGGTCGTTTAGCGTTACGTTATTAGGCTACTTTGTCGGCAGTCGTATTCCCGGTATCCAAAAGTACATCGACCCCGTTTTAATCCTTATCGTCATCGCCTTCCTTGGGCCGACAATTTATCACCTTCTCAAAGACAAACGTTATCGACGGGCCATCAGCTCAAAATTTAAACGTTCTAGTTCGGGTCAAACAACCGATTCTACAGAATCCGAATAAATTTGCTATAGAGGATAGTTTGTGATAAAACTTTACCTTAGTTTGAGGAATAATTAATGCGTAAATTTGAACGTTACGGCCTTGCGGCATCAAGCGTGATTTTATCACTTGGCATTAGCGCCTGCTCTGCCGAGTTTACTGCCGCTCCGGTCGACCCACCGGCAACTAAACCAGCTGTCAGTAAAACAGCTACGCCAAAAGGGACGCCATCGGCCTCAGTGACAGAAAAACTAGAGTTTCTACGCACTGCATCGCTTGACGCCAGTCAGCCAAGTACCGACACGAGGGAGGTCGGTTCTTTTCATGTCTTAAGCAATATGACAGGTGTCTACGACCTTATCATTACCCATGAAACCTATACTATAAAAAGCTCAGCTATCGACATTAATTGTCGCGACAAAGGTCACATCCAAGCCGACATCGAAACCAACATTGACGGCTACGACGCTACCTCGCAACGTCAAATCAGAATGGCCTATCGTAATGTCCCAGTTAGTCTGGGAGCCGACAAGGCCAATGTCGATCTCTTTTGTAAAGAAGATCGATTTGTGGCTAACGGTGCTACCGATAACGACTTCAGAAAATTAGCCGAGCAACTCGTCAAAGCGTCCGTGACCGCACAAGACAAAGCACCATCCTACATCTAAAGCTTACAGTAGATGTTTGAGGAATTGTCCGGTGTAGCTATCGGCGACTTTAGCGACGCGTTCCGGTGTACCTTCGGCCATGATGCGGCCACCACCAGCGCCACCTTCCGGTCCCATGTCGATTAGCCAGTCGGCGTTCTTAATAACATCCAAGTTATGTTCAATAACGACCATGCTGTTGCCGGCCTCAACCAATGCGTGCAGCATTTTTAGCAGCTTGTCGACATCCGCCATGTGCAAACCAGTCGTCGGTTCATCCAAAATATACAAAGTTTTGCCCGTAGCCCGGCGCGACAACTCGCTACTCAATTTTATGCGCTGCGCCTCACCGCCCGACAAGGTCGTTGCCGGCTGGCCAAGCCGAATGTAGCCTAAACCAACTTCCACCAACGTCTGCAGTTTACGAGCAATGGACGGAATATTCTTGAAGAACTCCAAGGCCTGTTCGCAGGTCATCTCGAGCACATCGCTAATGTCCTTGCCCTTGTAATGGATTTCGAGCGCTTCGCGGTTATAACGTTTGCCGTGACAAACTTCACAAGGTACGTATACATCCGGCAAAAAGTGCATCTCAATCTTGATAATTCCATCACCGGCGCAGTTCTCACAACGACCACCCTTAACATTGAAACTAAATCGGCCGGCGCTATAACCACGAAGTTTAGCTTCGGGCACGCTAGCAAATAATTCGCGGATCGGCGTAAACAAACCAGTGTACGTCGCCGGGTTACTGCGCGGCGTTCGACCAATTGGCGACTGATCGATAACGATAGCTTTGTCGAGTTCTTTGATACCCTCGATGTCGTCATGATGCCCCGGCACCGTGTTGGCATGGTGTAAGCGGGCCAGTAATTCTTTGCTGAGTATATCATTGATTAGACTCGATTTACCCGAGCCCGACACGCCGCTCACTACGACCAATTTACCAAGCGGAATTACAGCATCGATATTTTGCAGGTTATTTTCGCGGGCACCACGAATGACGAGTTCTTTGCCATTACCAGCGCGCCGTTTTTTGGGAACCGCGATCTTTTTAGTGCCCGATAAGTATTGCGCCGTGACACTGCCCGGTACTTTCATTACTTCTTCTGGCGTCCCAGCAGCAACCACCTTACCACCGTGTACACCCGCGCCCGGACCAATGTCTAACAAATAGTCGGCAGCCCGTATGGTGTCTTCGTCGTGCTCCACGACAATCACAGTGTTGCCTAGGCTTTTTAAAAATTGCAGCGTATTGATGAGCCGTGCATTATCGCGTTGGTGCAAACCAATGCTCGGCTCGTCGAGTACATACAAGACGCCCTGCAAGCCTGACCCAATCTGTGTTGCCAAGCGAATGCGCTGCGCTTCACCGCCAGACAAAGTCGTGGCACTGCGCAACAAGGTCAGGTAATTTAAACCGACGTTCTGCAGAAACTTCAGGCGAGCATCAATTTCTTTTAGTATCAGCTGGGCAATTTTTTGCTCTTTGGCGCTCAAGTGCAGACCTTTAAACCATTCAATGGTGTCGTCAATCGACAGCACACATACATCCATAATCGATTTTTCTGCCACCGTAATGGCCAAAACTTCAGGCTTTAGACGCAAACCCTTACACTTGTAGCAGGGCTTTTCTTGCATGAACTTTTCAATGTCACGACGGATAAAATCACTATCGGTTTCTTTATGCCGGCGCTCAAGATTAGGAATGACACCCTCGTAGGTACTAGTAAAGCTGCGCCCCATACCAAGGCTAATTTTGTAAGTCTCATTGCCTGTGCCGTACAAAATTCGCTCGATGTTTTCCGCACTGATCGAGCTGGTTGGTTCATGCAAACTAAAGCCATAACGATCGCCAACCGCTTGCAATTTTTTGGTGTACCAAGCATCGGCATTAAAGCGGTTGTACGGCCGGATGGCGCCCTCGGCAATCGTCAAACGGCCGTTTGGTATAACTAGCTCCGGGTCAACCTCCAAGCGGTTACCCAGTCCCGTACAAACCGGGCAGGCACCATGCGGACTGTTAAAACTAAATGTTCGTGGTTCAAGTTCGGGGATAGTTATTTCAGGATGTTGCGGGCAGGCGTACATCAAACTGAAACTCCAAGTTTCATTGCTGTCGGCATCAAGAACTACCAATTTACCTTCAGCCACTTCCAAAGCCTGCTCAACACTTTGAGCCAATCGCGTACGCGACTGGTCATCGTTCACCAGCCGGTCGACAACAACTTCAATCCGATGCCGCTTGGCCTTATCGAGCTCCGGAAATTCGTCCAAGGCATAAACCACGCCATCAACACGAACACGAGCAAAGCCAACGCGCATGTATTGCTCGGGGATATGTTCAAAAGCACCCTTTTTGTCAATGACAACCGGCGCCAAAATCATCAGCCTAGCATTGGCTGGCAGAGCCGTCACTTTATCAACAATGTCGGCCGTCGTCTGCCGTGTAACCGGGTTTCCATCGACTGGGCAATGCGGCACGCCAATACGCGCGAACAACAAACGTAAATAATCATAAATTTCGGTGACAGTTGCAACGGTACTGCGCGGGTTACGGCTGGTTGATTTTTGGTCAATCGAAATAGCCGGGCTTAAACCGTCGATTTGGTCGACATCGGGTTTTTCCATAAGCCCCAAAAACTGCCGTGCATAGCTACTGAGCGACTCGACATAACGACGCTGACCTTCGGCATAAATCGTATCGAAAGCCAGGCTCGACTTACCAGAGCCGGACAAACCGGTTATCACCACCAACTTGTCGCGCGGAATCGTTACATCCACGTTCTGAAGGTTGTGCTCTCGGGCACCTTTAACAACAATATTGTCACTCATAAGCCCGAATAGTATACGCCTTTTTTAAGACTTTTTCTACTATCCTAAGGTAAAACTAATTATGAACCGAGGCTGGAGCGGTTGGTTACATCCATTTTTATCGAACCCAACTGCAAAGATACTGGCAAAGCATTATCCTGCAAAGACCGGACCAAGTAAGCCCTGTCTTCAACCGATGCATTCTTCGGGACTCGAGCAAATGTCACGGCTGGCGACATAGGCTGATCAGGATAAGCTGCTTTTTTAGATAATCGCTCTAGTGCATTAAAACAAATATCAGCCTGTCTCATCCACAGCATAACGGCCGGTTCGGCCGGGTCGGGCTGAAGCGCAAGTTCGTCGTAACCGCGAGCTCGGTTATTGACCCAAGTAATGCCCGTAAAGCCAACGGGTGTATTTTCAAGATCATAGCCATCAAATTCGAGCAGCGACCTCTCCAACTCTTGATGAATCATATGAGTACGAGTTGGTATTACTTCGCCCTCCTCATTTGTGCGCTTGGGATGTATTACTCGCTGCTTGTTGGCACGCATACGATTGCTCGCCCAGTTGAATCGACCAAGATAGTTCATGTCGTTCGGCACCGTGCGCTCAAGTATCGGCATTTCTAGCCGCTGGTATAGCCGCAAGCGTGTACTGCCGACCAGTAAATGGGACAATATGGGCGGCCCAAACTCGTCATCATCTTTTGCATATTCGAGGTCATGGCGATCGGCTTCACTTAAAATCGATGCCGGCAACAATGCTCTGTCACCCGGCATAACAATCCGCCCAATTTCATGAACTTTTGCCAAAAAACGTCGTGCCCCAGGTCCATCAACGACCCGGCGACTGATGCTAAATGTAGTAAACTCTCCTGAAGGCGTTGGCGACATGTGTGGAAATCCTCGTAATCTGAGTTGATTATAGCACGCGCTTATCTGGTGTTCTCGATACGGGCGTATGGCATCGATAGTAGCATACTGTCCGGCATAACTTGATGACGAGGCCAGTTAAGAGCATCTACATCTGGCTGTCGGTGGTCTAGCGCTTCAAATATGCTCAAATGAGCTTCCCACTCATCGTCCATATGAGAAGTATCGAGTTTCATGTCGCGACGCAGAAACTTTGCTAGTTCATTTCTTTCGTGACGCAATTCTGGGCTTGACGACAAGTCAATGCCGATCAAATTGCGTCCATAGACTTCTAGCTTATCGGTATCTACTTTTAAGTCGTTCCAAGCACAGCCGGCATCGAGGTCACAAACCTCTTTTTTACTTATTTTTTTAGGATGCCGCCCGAATCGCTCTGCGTAAACAGTATCCTGGACTAATATATCTTGCGTAGTACTAGACGAACGAATAAACTGCGTCATTTCTTTGCCAAGAGCATGATAGTATTCCTTGGTTCGTGACAAGCTACCCTTTAATGAAGGCCGCGATTCTAGAACTATGTGGCGCAACTCGACATCGGCTAACAAGCTACATGACATGGCCCCTAACGGACGTACCCTACCATAACCGCGGTTCTGACTAGCCAGATCATTGAGATAATCATTCCACGGACGATTATCTTTGTGCTGCCATAGAGCGAAACGAGCTACGCGCAAACTGGGCCAAGTGTAATGGCCAGGGTAAGTTTGTGTTTCAGGCCCGGTTGGCGTTCGAAAATCTTTAGCCAAGCCGACGTCAAATTGCGCGGTTCTTCGTTTGCTGCTCATAATTCATGCCTCTCTTTAATTCACAATGTACCGCTGTATCTACAAAAAAACAAGCGTAATCGGAATTTTGTAAGCATAAGCATACACAATATATTTGATATTTACGCCATTATAGTTTTATAATTATCACCAACAAAGGGAGTGGTTACATGGTCGATTTATTATTTTTGGGGTTTATTCCAGGCACCCACATTCAAATATCATTTGAGGTCTGGTTATTATGCTTGGCTTTAGTTGCCGAGATTGTCGGTAGCTACTACATTCAAGTCCGTTTACGCCCGGTGCTAACAGCCAGTATCTACATATCGGCTTGGCGAGCAACCCGCGCGGCTACAAGTCGACTGGCATAATCGATTCGGCGTACAAACGTAATTCTTCAAGCGCAAACTGCTGGTTCTGTGTCAATTTAGTGGTCGACAGTTCTTCAAGTCGCTTCACAAAGCGAGCAAACCGACTTTTTGCTTCACCGCCAAAGAGCCGCTGGCGACAAAAGGCGTCCCACTCTTCTCTTTCTTCACTGCTTAAACTGGCCGGATAATTCCTGGCTTTGTAAAGTGGCAAGAGGGTCTGCAGACGCTTGTCATGTAGCTCACCTTGCATAGACGACAGTTCTTCTGGCTTGGCCGAACGCACCACATCGAGCAAACGACAGTCGTTGTCGTCGTAAAATTCGCCGTCATAAATCTGGCAATCCACGTCCTGATCATCGGTCAGCCAGCTGGTTTGACGTTCTTTGTCTTGCAGGTCGAAGGCGGCAACAACCTTCTGGGCAAAACCCGGATCGGCCAACAGCTTCTGGCGATTAGCTTCAACTGTCGACCGGTCAATCTTTAGACGCTGCCAAGTTTCATCGTCATGCAATACATTAACCGTGGCAACGGCCGGACAGCGATTGTATTGCAGTGGTTTTACGGGCAAACGTGGCGGCGCTTCAGCCGTATCCTTAACCCATGCTAACCGAGCAGCCAATTCAACTGGCGTCATTTTCAAAAATTCAGTCGGGTCATGACGCAAATCATAAACCAAAGCATTCTTTTTGCCCGGATGCATGGTTAACAGTGTAGCGACGGTGGTCTTTTCGGTTTCGGAAGAGTATCGGCCCGACGTATAAACAAATACATCCTCGTTTTCGACCAGTTTAGCAACTTCCTTTTTATCCCGCATTTTAAACAGATAATCAAACAGCCGGGGTTGTTTTTGACGGATGAGTTTAGCAATGGCAATTGTTGCCCCAACATCGTTAAGAGCGTCGTGGGCATTTTCGTGGTCAAGACCATTTACCTTAGTAAGATACTCAAGCCGTACGGTTGGCTTGCCATCCGTCGCAAACGGCCACTCGATTCCCTCCGGACGCAAGGCGCGCGTCATCCGGACGACATCCAGCAAGTCCCAGCGTGAGCAGCCATCCTTCCAGTGCCACTCATAAGGTGGCGCAAAGTTGCGATACAACGTACAGCGCATAAATTCATCGTCGAAACGTACCGTATTAAAGCCCAAGAAAATCGTGTTAGGTTGAACAATTTCCTCCAAAAAAATCTTCACGAACTCTGCTTCGCTAACGCCATCCCGCTGCGTTGCCTGGGGAGTTATGCCGGTGACCATGATGGCGTCCGGCTCGGGCAATACATCAGGCGTCAATTTAACAAGGATATTGACCGGTTCACCGATAGGCTCGAGCTCCATGTTAGTACGCTGCCCGGCAAACTGCATAATGCGTCCATCGCGCGAACTAATGCCGGTAGTCTCGAGGTCATAAAAAAAGAAAGTCGGTTGGTTTGAGCTCGCCATAGATGTTTCCAGTTTAGCACGACCACTAAAAAACGACCCTGGTTAGTGGTCGTTTAAAACAGGCTGCGTCTACTCGCCGATCGGACGAATTAGCGCTTGAGCGATACGCTTCAATCGTCCACTACGTCGTGCCGGCATTTCACTTTCGGCGTTGGGTGTACATCCCAAATAAGTTCGGGATTGGTAGCTCTCAACTTCTGTCAGTCGACTTATTGTCTGGTGATAAAGCGCCTCGCTAAGCGGCGATCGCTGTGATTCGCCACGAAGAGCACCGTCAGCCGCCCAAGTCTCTTTCCAAAAGGCCGCCGCCTGAGTGGACATATCTACAATCGTCATCTCAAAACGATAGCCCCACTCCTCGTCCACTTTTGATCCATATGCAATCTTAAGGCTGCCATCTCGATGATCTTGCTCAATCCTAACTAAGCCCCTGCCGCCCTGCCAGTCACAATAGACATTGTCTTTGTCGTTGTAGTCGGCCCAAACATTCAACTCACCGAATGGCTCGCTCGTAATACCAGCATGCAAAAGCTGGCCAGCCTTCGTGTGAGCAAACCGGATAAGCCCAGGCGTAGCCAGGCTATCTATACCAGTCTCTGATGATCTAGGTATATTTTCCATGTGTTACATTATACTACAAACTAACGTTTTTGTCAATACTTATGGACCGGTCTTGTTTAGTAGGGCATCTGGTAGCGGTCGCCAAAGAATATGGTTTGGCCAGGCTCAATACCCTGGCGAACCAGCTCATGCATAATTCCTAGACGTTGCATAATGTCGCGCAAGCGCTGGACACCCTCTTCGTTCGTAAAGTCGGTGCGAGCTGCAAACTGTTCAATTTTTGGACCGGTCACAATAAACTGACCCTTGTCTTTCGTAACTTGCCAGCTACCTTCGTCGTTTTCAAGTCGCAAGATTGGTAAATGATCCTCGATAGCCTCATCAGCCGCCGCCTGGCGCTCACGAGCGGCCATAACCTCCGCCTTAATGGCATAGAGCAACTCCTTTAGGCCTTGGCCAGCTTGGGCGGAAATAGCAAATATTTTAGTACCGGCGGGAGCCGCTTTTTTGAGTTGTTTCTTGAGGTCGTCAATTATTTCGCCGTCAAGCCCTTCGATTTTGTTTAAAACAACAATCTCGGGTCGCGTCGACAGATCAACCGCATAGTTCTTAAGCTCGTTTTTGATGGTCTTGTAAGTGGCGGCTACGTCCTCTTGATAAGCATCGACGAGATGGAGAATTACCGCCGTTCGTTCGACGTGCCGCAAAAATTCGTGCCCCAAACCCTTACCTTCACTGGCGCCTTCAATCAGGCCGGGGATGTCGGCCATCAGCACGGACGTGTCGCCGTCAATGTCGACCATACCCAGGTTTGGTGTTAGGGTCGTAAACGGATAATCAGCAATCTCAGGGCGAGCATTGCTCAAGCGTGCCAACAAAGTTGATTTGCCGGCATTCGGCAGCCCAACCAAACCAACGTCGGCGATCATCTTCAGCTCGAGGCGAACGGCCAATTGCTCGCCTTCCTCGCCTTTCTCGGCAAAAGCGGGTGCCTGGCGACGTGACGATACAAAGTGCGCGTTACCAAAGCCGCCACGACCCCCTTTGGCAACGACGGCTTGTTGGCCATCGGCCGTTAGGTCCGCCAGAACTTCGCCATCGGTTTTGGTAACAACCGTACCTATTGGCACCTCAATAATCAGGTCTTTAGCGCTGCGGCCATGCTTGCGTTGTTTGCCGCCCGGTTGGCCGTGTTCGGCCTGGAGTAACTTGTCGAAACGGAAACGAGCCAATGTGTTTTGGTTGCGATTGGCCGCAAAGACAACATCACCACCGTTACCACCATCACCACCGTCAGGGCCGCCCTTGTTGATAAATTTTTCGTGGCGAAAATTAACACGGCCGTTACCGCCATTACCGGCACAAATGTCGATGGTTACTGAGTCTATAAACGCCATAAGTTATCTAAATTATACAATTTTAGAATGTTTTTAGCAAAAGAAGCGTCGGAAGCCTTAGTAGATGTAAGTGTAGGCCGCTGCTTGTGAGGCCGAGAATGTACGATTGGTTATTTGGTAAAGTACCCAGTTGGCATTCATTTCAGAAACGTAGATGCTGCCGTCGGCGTTAACACGCTCGACATAGGCGACGTGACCGTAGCCACTCGTCGATGTTACGACTGCCGCGCCAACTTGCGGCGTATTGCCAGTTGGCAGCCCATAAACACGAGCCCAGTATGGCCACGTAGATGCATTACCTAGGTTACTTGGCAATGGGTTGCCGGCTGCAATACGTTTGTTGGCAACATACCATGTACAGTAGCCAGGGTCATAACCATTACTGCCGTAAGATGCGCTACCGCCCCAACCGAAACCGTAAGAAACAGCAGCCTTAACAGCGGGAGCCAGCTGTGTCGCATCTGGAATGACGATTCGTTCGCCTACTTTAAGGCCGCTAATTTCGGCATCGTTAAAGGCGACAATCTTATCTTTATTCGCACCATATTTAGTAGCCAGGCTGGCAGCCGTGTCACCACTGGCAACAGTGTAAACCATGCCATTGACCGGCGGAATTACTAAGTGTGTACCAATTTTAAGGCCATCACCTGTCAAGCGGTTAGATAAACGAATGCTGCTGGATGAAACGCCAAATTTCGTCGCCAAAGACGACACATTGTCGCCGGCAACCGTTACATAATCGATGATGTCCTTGTTGGTTTTATAAGCGGTTGTGACGACCTGAGGCTTAGCAACCACACTTTCACTCGTCGATGCCATCGACAGCTGAGCTGCTTGAGTATCGGCTTGGTTATTGATAGCGACCGTCTCCGACAAGCCGCTCATTCGAGCAACCGTCAAGGCTATGTTAGCCGAAGCTAACTGGTCGAGCGGGTTAGCCGGTGAAGCGGCGGCATTATTAGAAAGAGCGCTCGACTGGATCGCCTGGCTAGGGTGCGGGTTGAGCATAACAATCGCTGCAATCGCTGCAACGACAACGATATTTAGAGTCACTAAGCCGTAGCGGACTAATTGACTCTTGGTCAATTTACGACGGCCTAACTTTTCTTTGGTTGATTCAATTAGAGCACCATTGTGAGCCAATTGGCCGAATGGAGCGCGTGAACTAGCACTACGGAAGGTTGTATTACTAATACAAATCTCCTGCCACACGATTGGTGGCCAACCTTTTAACGAATATTATGCTGTTCTAGTGGTGTAATCAGGGGAACAGTACTACTTTCGATAAAAGCGTAACGCCCGCAAGTAATTTAGCATAAGCTTTACCTTCAGCGCGTTATGAATGTCATATTAACAAATATCAGGCCCTTGAGCAAGGTTTTGTCACTATTTTTACGATAATTAACAGGGGTAGGACGAATTATCGCCCACACTTGACATGACAGTATTTATCGGCCAAAGCTTGGTGTTCAGCTAAAGTGTGAGAGAAGTAAGTCGTACCATCGTCACCGGCCACAAAATACAGCCAATCGGTCGAAGCCGGAAATGCCACGGCCCTTAGCGAACTGTCGCTAACATTACTAATCGGTCCGGGTGGCAAGCCCTTGTGCAGCAGTGTATTGTAGGCCGAATCATAGGACAAAGACGGCGTTACGCCAGCCCGAATCGCACCGTAACGCGCTGTCACATCGGAGCCCAGCGGCATATCGCTATGCAATCTAAGCAAGAATACTTGGGCAACTTGGTTACGATCGCTCTGTTTCGACACCTCTTGCTCAACAATTGATGCCAGCGTCACTCCTTGATAAACACTCAGGCCTTGGGCCGCGAAGCCGTTACGAATCTCAGGCGTAAGATGTTTTTGCATCTCATCCAACGACTGCCCGATGATAACACCTGGCTCAGTTGTGGCGGTTTTTTGGAATGAGTCGGGGTACAAAAAGCCTTCGAGGTCACTGCCAGGCGGATTGTCAGACAATGCCGGATGATCAGCCCGATAGTTATCAGCTTTCAGGGCGGCGTCAACTGCCACCGGGCTAAAACCAGCCGTAATAAATGCCTGCCGCACCTCGTCGATACGCTTAGACGGCAAAATGGTCACTAGGTCGGTAGCAACTTTACCGTGGACCAACTTGTCGACGATCTGCTGGACAGTTTCATTTTTAGCGATACTATAGGTGCCGGCCTGCAATTTATCGCGGTAATTGTGGCTACTGATGTACCACTCGAAGGCCTGGCTGCTGCGAATCAGACCAAGGTTCGCTAACTGGGTAGCAATTTCGTTCACAGTCGAACCAGAGGTGATGGTTACGTATTGTTTCACGTTTTGGCTCCCCGCCGGTCTTAGATTCTGATAATAGACATGGCGCACTACGATAGTGCCGCCTATAACGACAAGGGCAATGATGGCAGCTAGGATAAAAAGTCGTCGAGGAATGCGCCGGCCAGCTTTTCGTAATGTATAGCTACTCATTAGTGTTTCTCACAGGATTTTCTTGTAAATAATCGTCGAGGATGTAGACAGCCGCCAAAGCATCAATGTCGCCCTTGCTAAACTGCTTGCCGCGCGCCATCAATTCGGTCTCGGCTTGGCGCGAGGTCACAGCCTCGTCTATTAATGATACCGGTAAGTTCAGCTCGCTCGCAAGCATACCAACAAACTGCTCGGCATAGGCCGTCTGGTTGGTAGCTTGCCCGTCCAAGCCGCGCGGCAAGCCGGCAACCAACTGAACGACATCTTCTTTGGCGCAAATATCACGTAGCGTCTGCCAGACGGCATCGTCGTTCGCGATGGTGCGATACGGACTACTCAAACGCGCCACTGTCGAGGCAATTGCCAAACCGATCCGCACCGTCCCAATATCAAGAGCTAGAATTTTCCCTGTGGCGGCTGTCATTTTTTGGTGGGCTTTTCTACCACCACAGTGACCTTGGACGGATTGGTTGGAACCGAGGTTACCCAGAACGGGCTGAGCTTGACGTTAACGTCCGTCACTCCTGGCAAATTCTTAATCATTGGCACAACCTCACCCGTCTTCTTACCGGCGGTCTGTTTCTTTAAGTCATCAATGTGTAAGTCAGGACCAACCGTACCGGTAGTCTGCAAATTGATCTTTTTGCTAGTCGGCGTCGATGCCGTCACCCGTATTTGAGCGGCTGCCAGTCCATTGTCCAAAATCGTTTCCTTGCCAGTGTCGACCTGGCTTTTAATGTCATCGTTTATAACCGCATCGAGGTTGCTCTTGTCTGTGCCGTACATCGTGTAGGTGTAGGTTGCTGTAACAGTAACGTTGTCGGCCGTATCGCCAACATTACTGCTGGAAGTAACGGTTGGGTCGCCAGCGTCGAATGTATCAACAAGAGCGTACAAGCCTTCTTGCTGCAAGTTTTTGGCTAGCTGAGTTTTGATTGGGTCGGCCGCAACCTTGGCCAGGTTCTGCTTAGCGCCGTCGATGTCGGCTTGCTGGACGATTTTGATAATGTTATCAGTTCCACCGCTAGCTGAGCCACTACCGGTTACTTCGGGGCGCCCTGCCACGGTAAAAGTTGCCGAACTAACGTTATATTTTGTACCGCCGGCTTGCGCGTTTATGGCCACCGATCCGCTAACGTATTTGTAGCATGAGTGAGCGGCATCCGGCCCAGCTGGACTAAATGATGCGGTTGTCTGAGTAATATAAGTAACGCCGCTAGTGCTGACGCCCGAGCCCCGTGGAACATCATTAGGAACAGTAAAACCTGGGATACAAACCGACATCGTAATACTGCCCGTCGCCAAGTCTCCGTTGTTCTTAGTGCCGGTGGCGGCAACTTGCTCTGACTGAGTTTTTTGCTGCTGGACCGTTTGAGCCGGCAACGTTAACGTCGCTTTATTGAGCGATTTTGCTGCCGTATCCAGCGTCAAGTCTAAGCTGGTGTTGACGACTGAGGCGTCCGTTTTAATCGAAATTGTTGCCTTCGGCAATACATTCGCCGCGACGTACAAACCGACAATTAACAATACAATCGCTAACACGCCTAGTGCGATCAAGACTCGGAATTTGTTAAAGTTAGGCACCTTCAGCTTCTTGTCTTTCCTTAAGGCAGTGGCGGTACTCTTAGCAGCAATGGGTGCGGCCACTGGCTCGGCCTCTTCCTCATCATCATTATCGAGGTCTAATGTTTCGATGCCACCGGCTGCAAATGGCACACTGGCAGCACCGGCTAACTCGCCAATCGGCCGATCGCCGGCATTTTCAGTTGTATAAGCCGTGTCGTCAGGCTCCTCAATGACTTCATCATCAACTACACCTGGAACGGCCGGGATTTCTGGTTTGCTCTGCAAATTTTTAGCCACATACAGACCAACCGTGCCGGCCAACGGCAACAAGCCGGCTTCGGACGTAATTAAAACCAGATTCTTTTTGGCGTTATCGGCGCTGCGCTTCAGCAGTTTTAAGTTAACAATGCTCTGGAAAACAGTGGCGCGCTTAGGTAGCACCAAGGCAACTATTTTTTGGCTGGAGCTGTTAACTTTATCGATAATTGTCGTAATTTCGTCGTCAACATCTATGTAAACTGTGTCTTTGCCGGAATTGGCGGAGGTCATGCTCATACCTGTAACATCCTATCAATCTTTTCACGTATCGAGCCAGAGCTCGTGCCACTATATTGCAACGTATCAACGCCAACGCGCAACAAGCCCATTGCCGTGATGAACGTGTGGTCAGTGACTTTGCCGGTAGCATCGGTGATGCCGACAACCTGGTCGGGGCGAATATAGCGCACAACCGGTTTGCGCGTGAACGGCAAATTGCGGTACCAATCCGACTCGGCCAGACTATCTTTTAGCATGTCCAAACTAGAACCGCCGCCACAAAGGTGCAAAGTGTATGGTAAGTGGTCGAGCTTGTCGAATTCACCCAAAGCCAGCTCGACACCGCTTGTCCAGACATCAACAGTCTTTTGCAGGGCGCTCTCAATCGCTTTTCGCTTAGCTGGCGGTACTTTGTCGGTCGCTAGGGCCAACTTTAGTTCTTCAGCCTGCTCAAAACTAACATGTGCTTCACGTTCAATACTGCGTGTGTAAGCACGGCCACCAATGCCAAACATCTTGGTACCTTGGACGCCACCGTCGTTGATAACGGCAATATCGGTCGTGCCACCACCGACGTCCATCAAGATAGTGCTAAGCGACTGGTTCGGCGTGTTACCGATGACCGATCGAGCCACGGCAAACGGTTCGGCCGCCACGGCCAACAAATCGAGGTCCAATTCTTGAGCGGTTCGCTCCAACGCGCCAATGTGAATCATCGGTGCAAAAGCCGTGTAAAGCTGAACGACAACGTCCTTACCCTGAAAACCGATCGGGTTCGTAACCGGGTAATTGTCGATTTCGATGCTCACAAGTGCGCTGTTAACCAGGCGAACTTCCACGTCTTTACCACCAAGATCGGATGCGAGCTGGCGCTTGGCGTTATCTTCGGCCCGTTCCTGGACAAGGCGGATAATCTTTTCCATTTCGGCAATGTCGAGCGGCTTGCTGGCCAATTTGCGGCTAATCCGCACGGTCGTGGTTGTACCCTTAACCAGCTCACCAGCAATACCGATAACGGCCGTCCGGGCACTAACGCCTGCCTGCTCTTCGGCCTCACTCAAAGCTTGATCGCAGTTCTGGACAACGCTGGCAATATCGCTGATGGCACCGGCCTGCATATCGGTCAAATTTTGGTGCTGACGGCCAACGCCGATGATTTCGATGGTGCCGCTAACAGGTGAAACTTGGCCAATCAGCGCCTTAACATATTCCGTACCAATGTCGAGACCAACAATATACTCGGTGTTAGCCGGCTTTTTAGTATCGCGCGCTTTGGCGGCAGCCATTTTACTGGCTCGGCTTACTGCGCCAGCCGCCTTGCCGGCGTAGTCACGGCCGAGGTTCTTGAACTTATCAAGCATATACGGTTTATTTTAGCACAGTGCAGACGCGGTTGAAGTCGATATTGCACAATCAAACCACTTAAGCTATTTACATTTTTTAATATTTATAGTATAATTATAATATTATGGTCTCTGCTGAGTTTTTACAGAGTTATGACCCCATGGCCAATCACGCCGAAGCCGACCTCGAACTCCTCCCTAAGGAGCATCTGGCGGCCCAGGCCCTTATCCAGTCGGTCGGTGATCGCTTAGTGCGATATCACTGCGCTGATCGCCGTGATGTTTTTCTTGGCGATGTAGCCCTTAGCGGTAGCGTGCCACTTATGTTGCAAGGACTAATGGGCGTTGGCTATAAAACAATGGACGTATCAATTGCTCAAAATCCTTCTCACAATTACAGCCCGAGCTTACAAATAGCCCTGAAAGACAGTCGTCTTAGTCCAAATACCCTCATAACCACTGATTCGAATCGAGCCGACTCCGTCCACGAGAAAACATTTTGGGTGCAGCGAGCAGGCGCCCCAGCTAGCGACGTATGTTACGGCGATTCGGTCGGCGACTTGCTTGACGGAGTTCTAAAAACGAATGAGCTATTCGCTAAAGCAACTGACCCGCGTAAGCGTCCCCTCTCTGTAAATGGCCTCGTTAACACTCTTGAACAAGTCGCAGCAAAAAGACGCCCGACCCGTATGGAGACACTAACCTACGGTACAGACAAATACGATTTTAGTTTAGGTGACCAAACGTTTTTACCGTATGAACGTAGTACCGCTCTAAAGGTCTCCAAGAGTGGTAATGTCAGCCGTTACAACCTCGATATTTTCGGCGTCCAGTCGTTGGGCACAAATGACTATGCCCAAGAGTCTTACGAAAGATGGCATCGGTTAGAGGTGGGCGATTTTTTGACTCGTGCCACTGCCGGCGTCGTCGCCACAATCGGGGAACAAATACAGTATAGGTTCGACCTTCTTGGCGGACGACAAGTTCAACATCTTATATCAACCGTCTCGCTCTCAAGCCGTGAAATGGGCACCGGTCAGCTTCAACGATTCCTGAAATCACAAGTTGCTGGGTCTCGCGCTCTTAATCGACTGCACCGAGCCACTAAAGACATACTAGACGCCAAATCACGCTAGTAACTTAGGCTAAAACGGCTTTGATGCGGCGAATGCCGGATGACGAGCTTTCTTCTTTGAGAATCTTGAACCGCTTGCCGTCTTCTTTGAGTTGAGCGGTGTGGTCGACGTGCGGGCCACCGCAAATTTCAAAACTGAATGGCGCTTCGGCACCGTCCTTTTGCATGCGATAGCACTTAACGACATCACCGTAACGGTCGCCAAAGGCTCCCAGAACGTGTAACTGCTCGATAGCTTCTTTGGTCGGGTGCTCTTCCCAGGTCACCGTTAAATCTGCGTCAATCTGCTCATTAACGATGTCTTCGACCTGCTGAATTTGCTCCGGCGTCATCTTTTCGGGGTGGCTAAAGTCGAATCGTAATCTTTCTTCTGTGATGTTGCTGCCATGCTGAATAACGTGGTCACCGAGCACTGTTCGGAGTGCCTGGTACATCAGGTGTGTCGCGGTGTGGTATTTCTTGTGAATCAGATCCTGGCCGCCGAGACCGCCTTTGAACGTACCCTTAGCCGCCGTCTGGCTGCGAGCGCGCTGCTCGGACATCTTGGCGTCAAATTCTTTGCGCCAGTTTTGGGTTAAATCAAAGCCCCGCCTGAATGCCTCTTCAGTACTCAGTTCAACAGGGAAACCGTAGGTATCATATAGCTTAAAAAGATCGCTGCCGTTAATTTTCGGCTTAGCTTTTGCCTCCTGAACAATGTTTCCTTCTTCATCACCAACAGCAAAAAATTGTTTCATGACATGATCGTTCTTATCAAGAGTTTTATAAACCATCATTCTTTCAAATTCCTGGAGGCCCTTGCGCAGGGTCTGGCGGAAGGCTTTTTCTTCTTTTACGAGCACAGCAACGACCTCTTCACGCTTAGCCGCCACTTCCGGGTAATCGTCATGGAACATATCAGCAACAACCGGAACGACGTGCTCCAAGAAGTTCTGCTCGATGCCCAATTCAAAGGCAAACCGAACAGCCCGGCGAACGAGGCGGCGCATAACATAACCCTGTTCTTTGTTGCTAGGCACGCAGCCGTCAACGGCCAGGAAGGTTGCCGCCCGCAAGTGGTCAGCGATGACGCGCATGCTGGCAGTGTGACTTTCGTACTTTTTGCCACTCAAAGCCTCGACCTTGTCGATAATAGGCTTCATGACGCTAATCTTGAACACATCTGGGTCGTTCAATTTGGCAGCAGCAATGCGCTCCAGGCCCGAACCGTGGTCGATGTTCGGTTTTTCGAGCGGCTCAAACTTGCCCTCGGCCACTTTTTTGTAGGCCATAAAGACATTATTGCCAAGCTCCATAAAGCGGCCGCAGTCGCAGTTGGGGTGACAGTTTTCGCCGTATGCTGGGTCGTGCGGCGTTCCAAAATCGTAAAACATTTCGCTGTCGGGTCCACAGGGGTCACCAACCGGCGTTGTTTCGGGCTTGCCGTTACGACTCCACCAGTTTTTGCTGCCGTCGTAATAAAAGATTCGCTCGCCTTCCTTGATGCCGCGCGTAGCGCCCTGCTCTTCGCTGCCGATTTCGGCCTCACCGGCCGACAGCCCCTTTGACTCAAACAAGCGTTTCCAAACCGTGGCTGCTTCGGTGTCTTTTGGAATGTCGTATTCTGGCGCACCAATAAAACAGGTGACGTAAAGCTTGCCCATGTCGAGCCCAACAACTTCGCTCAAGAATTCCCACATCCACTCAATCTGTTGCTCCTTGAAGTAGTCGCCCAAGCTCCAGTTACCGAGCATCTCGAAGAAAGTCGTGTGGCGGTTGTCGCCAATATCTTCGATATCTTGAGCGCGTAAACAAGTTTGGCTGTCGACAATGCGTTGGCCCTTGGTGTGGGTTTCACCCAAAAGGTATGGGATCATCGGCTGCATGCCCGACCCGGTAAAGAGCGTGGTTGGATCATCCTTTAAGACAAGTGGCGCGCGCGTAATCACGGCATGGCCACGGTTTTTGAAGAATTCTAGATATTTGTTGCGGATTTCCTGAGCAGTCATGATGTCTATTGTAACAGATGTGTGGATATTGACAAATTATACATACTATGATAGAATCTTTGTGTTTCGTCAAGAAACAACCGACCCGAAGCGCGTCACAGCGTTTCCGTACCTTTAGGAGAAACATGGACAAGAACCTGTTTTCGGCATGGCCCTATGTGGCGCTTGCGGTCCTGGTGTGGATGGATGTTGTCTACACGACAGGTATCGTCGCACACCTAGCTTCCCACGGTATGTTGGACTACTTTGCCATGATGGCCCTGGTGGTCGCTACCGGCTTTGCGCTATATCTGGCCGCTCACGGCTTCGCCAAGGCGATCATAAACGGACTAAACCCCGTTCAGAACAAGGCCGAAGAGAAAGACACACGATCATGACGATCTTGCTGTTTGCTGCCGTGGCCTTCGGAGCCCTAGCGGGCGGCGCTTTGGTTGACATAACCGACGGCTGGAAAAAGGTCGCATCGCTGGTGCTGACGGTTTTCTTTGTCATGTCCATCAAGCTGGATATGACAAATGCCGAGCGCTACATGGCCCTCATGTTCCTGCTGCCAGGGTTCGTGCTGAGCCGCAAGGCTCGCCAGTACGAGGCCCAACGCCGCGAACAAGAGCGACAGTAGATGTTTTCATACCCCCAAACCTTCTTGACGAATTCCCTTCCGGATCACTCTCAGATAGACAACGATGATTTGTCTGGGCCCGGAGGGAAGCCGCATATGCGGAAAGTAAGTGATGTGATGCTGGCTATGGCCGCATCTTTCCCCTTATCTTTCTTCACCATGCGGCTTTTTTCATTCTCAAAATTTTGCTTTATAGGTCCGTCCTATAAAGCAGGCTTATACTAACGAGATTGACAAATTAACTATGCCAGAATATTATGCACGCAGTTCGTCAAGAATCTCACCGAAGTGCTACGCACTTCCGATCCTTAAGGAGTTCATCATGATGTCGCTGGTCTTCTTGTTGGCTGGCTTTGCCCTCTCCCTGACGTTCCTCAGGGTCAAGAAGTACCTCAGCCGCTCACGCGGTCAGTAAGCACCCCGTCAACCGAAAGGAACCACCATGTTCGGCAAACAGACCGGCCCGGGCCGGGACAAGGATGGCTACGTCGGCCGACAGGATTGGGTGCAGCCCATTCCCGTTCAGTCACAGAGCGTCGAGCGAGCAGGAGAGCCGCTCCCAACCAAACGCTCATGGGGAGAGGCCTACGCTCTCTACAAAGCAAACCCGCGCGAGGCGGCCTTCGTCAAACTGGCCACCAAGGTCCTGACACTGTGGCTGCCGTTCGACATCGCCGACGAAGCCATACCGGTGTTCGGTCAATTGGACGACCCACTGGTACCGGCGGCCTTCGGACTGATGATCTACACGCTCTGGCGCGTGCGCCGCTACCGGCGTGTCTGATCGACGAACAACCCTTCAGCTGAAAGCTGGTCACCACATCGATGATGGTGATTCAGACCCTGGAGGGTAGCCGTTTTAAGAGAATAAGAAGGATGTGGCGAGCATTTTGTTCACCTTCCCCCAATTTGTATCTTATGACGGCTTTTTTTCATGCCTAAATTCCTTCTAGCATAAATCCATAAAGGGTTGTCGAGACTAATATTGTGCATTTTGACGTTTGTAGAGTATGGTTATATTTGTAACGAAAAGTTCGAGCAGCGCTGCTCTAGCGTTCGCGGCGAACCGCAAGGGAGGTCCAGGCCTTCCGCCTTAATTCCGGAAACACAGGTAACACCGACCGTGCCAACCGGCACAGAACGGAGCGCGTCATGTACACGCTTGTCAGCCTGGCCACGGCACCCGCCGCGGTCACTACCACCTTCTCCACCGGCCTGGCCGCCGTGATTGTCATCCTGGCGGCACTCGGCCTCTACGGCCTGTTCCACTTGCGTGGGGCATGGCGGTCGACCGCGCTGCTGCTGATCCTCGGGATCCTGGTGGTCAACATCGGCGTCCTGCACGACATCAGCACCAGCCTCCGCCAGGCGATCGACAATTTCGCCGTCGAGCACGGTGCTCCAGAGGCAGCAGGAAACTTCACCTTCACCCTGTTGCTCATCGTCGCGTTCATCGCCTTCGCCGTCATCAACCAGCGCTCGAAGAGCGACCTATGGAAGTGGCTGATGGTCATCGTCGCCGTGCTGTTCTTCACGATGGGCTGGGCAGCAGACGCGATCGTCTGGCTCTCGGGCAAGGCAGCCGAGTTCCTGTCGTGGGTGCAGCACCTCAACTTCTGAGGTGATAAGTGGCACGGCCATGGTACGGAGGAATTTCTCTGCTACCCTGGCCGTGCCAGCCACCCATACACCGCTCACTTTTCGTTACACCTACCATAATTTAATCTTCAATTATCATGGCAAAATTATTTGATTACATACCGGACAAATGCAAAAACTGCGAATTTTTGGGCATGAGCTTGCTACAAACCTGCGAAAAAAGCGATAATTTACCACCCGACAGCGAGTTATTGGTTGGTGACCATCGATATTCCATGGTTCAAGTAGACGCCGCCATGATGAGTTTGCTCGGCCTGGTTGAGGTTTTGTGCCCGGGAACTAATACGCCCGAAGTCGAACGTCTCCAACCCTGCAATCTCAACAACACTAGAGACTAAACAACAATACCGCCGCCCAAAACGCGGTCGCCGTCGTATATAACAGCCGATTGGCCGGGCGTAATGGCGCGTACAGCTTCGCTTAAACTCAGCCGCAGACCGGCATCATCTTTTTGCATGCCCTCAATCGTAACCAAAGGCGCCCGGTAGCGCGTCCGGACTTGGTAATTTCGCCCTGATTCCGGTTCGTTATTAATCCAGTGCAAATCGGTTAAATGCAATTCTTCGCGCCACAAACGCTCGTCTTGCAAGTCGGTCGTGACATAGACTTCGTTTTTGGCCATATCTTTGCCGACAACGTAGTACGGCAAGCCGCCGCCAACATACAAACCGTGGCGCTGACCAATGGTATAAAACAGCGCACCGTCATGACGGCCAATTTTTATGCCGTTCTGTTCGACAATATCGCCAGGTTCGGCCGTAACAAATTGCTCTAAAAATTCACGAATGCCAACCTTGCCGACAAAACAAATGCCCTGACTGTCCTTTTTGTCGGCCGTAGCCAGGCCAAATTTTTTGGCTACCGCCCGCACTTCGTCTTTGGTTTTAAAATCGCCAATCGGCATCAGAGAATGTTCGAGCGCATCGGCCGTTACGCGGTAGAGAAAATAAGATTGGTCCTTGTCGACGTTGGCGGCTGTAAAAAGCTGACCATCTTTGATCCTCGAGTAGTGGCCGGTGGCAATCATATCGGCACCATCTTCCAGGGCGGTATTCAAAAAGAGTTTAAACTTCACCTCTTGGTTACACATAATGTCGGGGTTCGGGGTTCGGCCGGCCTGGTACTCGGCAATCATATAATCGACGACCTTATGGCGATACTCTTTTTCAAAGTCGTACATTTTAAAGTCGATGCCTAACTGCACAGCCACGCGCTTGGCGTCTTGGTAATCTTCTTTCCACGGGCAAGCAAAGCCCGGCAAATCCTGACTCCAGTTTTTCATGTAGACGCCCGTTACGTCGTAGCCCTGCTCTTTTAGCAAAGCCGCCGTAACCGACGAATCGACGCCGCCGCTCATACCAACAAATACTTTTTTTGCCATAACCTGTCTATTTTAGCAAAATTACGCTCTTTTTTATAGCCCTGCAACACAAACAAAGGCCCGGCCGGCAATTTTAGCCATCTTAAAGCCGGTTTTGTTCGAGACGTTTGCGAATCGTAAACAGCTCGTGACGACGCCCCAGCCAAAAGGCGATGGCTAGCAGTGGCAAAATGCCCAGTAATGGAATCCACAGGATTTGCGTCTTGACGACTGTGGTCGTACCGCTCTTACCGTTGGCCCCGCCCGTTACCTGTCCGGTGCCAACACCGACTAATTGCAAGTAGGCCGACACGCCATTGGCATCGGTCGCCTTGATAACTATGTTATAAACACCAGCTGAGTCATAAATGTGCGAAATGTTAAACTCTTCGGCAAAAGACTTGCTAATGAGGTCAGCCGGCTTGCCGTCGCCCCAGTCGGCTGTTATGGCGTATGGAGCCCGTCCACCACTCAAGGTGATCGGCCAGGTTAAGGCTTGACCGGGTGCAGCACCTTTGCGGGCATAGGTGCTGGTAAGTGTAACGCGCGTGCCGAACGTGATGAATTGAGCATCGTTAAAGGTCACCCGGATAACGGCCGAGTCCGGCCCGGCTTGATCAAGCGCGTCGTATACCCTAGCTACAAGGTCATTGGCGCCACTAAACAGGTCAATTTTTAACGAGTAACTGCCGCTCGTACATATCGTCGAGCCCACAAAGACGTTATTGGAAAAAATCTTGACGAGCAAGCCGGTCGTACACAGACCGCTAACGGTAATTGGCGTGCTCGTAAAGGTCTGGCCATTTGATGGAATACTGATGGTAGCGGCAGTCGATGGCGGCGGCCCGGGTACGGTGCCTTCCAGACCAACCGAACCAGATTGCGGATTTTGCGACGACCCCAAAGCCCTAACCTGCGGCACGGCACCACCAAAAACAATCAGTGCGCATAATGCAAGAGCCGAAAGCAGACGTTTAAATTTTTTCATTTTATAGGGCTTTTCCTACTATTAACCATATGCAATATGCGCCAAAAAGACAAGCACGGTATCGGTCGTAACAGATGAAAGGCGCCCATTGACAGCGGGTGTATATAGCGCTTATGTCAATATATGAATCGAGACAGTACCAGTTGTCTCGTAGACAATCGATACTGTCCCTTGTTTAAAAGATTCTTCTAGCGGCGGCTGGCTTTACGTACAACACTGCGGTTGTAATTGCGAACCATCTTCGGGAAGACAACGATGAAGAACAAGATCGCCAGGATTACCAGAACTGCCAGTACGACAACGGCCAGTGGCACAACGTAGAAAGTGGTTTGGCCGCTCAAGAGTTGTCCAGCGGTGCCGTAGCCAAAGTTACCTTGAACGGTGTACTTACCAAAGCTACCGACTTTGTCGAGGTTAACCTCGAACTTGCGGATGCTGTCGGGCAGGACGTTGCCACGTGGGTCGGTGTTGTTGATTTCGATGCTTTGCAAGGTTTTGCCACCCTTTTTGAGCAGCAACTTACCAAATGGCTGTTCCTGAACGTTGCCCTTGTTCTCGAAACGAACAGCAGCCTTAATGCCCTTGTTGTCAGTAAACAACACTCGGACGCTGTTGCCCTTACGGACGTCCAGGCTAGCTAAACGTAAATCATCCTTAACATCGCCAGGTACGCGGACCAAGATTAGTGAGCCGACACTGGCCGAAAGTGTCACGTTTTTGTCGGGAGTTGTACCGGCTGGCGCGAAACGGACGGCGCCGTAATAACCACCGCCAGCGACATTAGTAGGTATCGAGATTTCCACCTTGACGACTTTTTGCTCGTTGGGCTGCAGGGTTATGTCAGGGATTGGTGCTACATAACGCTTTAGGCTGTGGCTAGGAGCGTACTTGGTGGCATCTAGCAAAAGTGATGGCTGGCCCGATTCATCTGCTCCGGCCACAAAGTCGTTTATTAAGACCTGTAGGCTTGCCGGTGCACTGGTTACGTTCTGAACTGTTACCGAAACGGTTTGAGTCTGGCCTGGGTTGATCGTTATATCTGTTCGGACTGGTGATATCTTTAGTCCATTTCCACCTACGCTGCTTGTGGCGGCTAAGGCTGGCACTAACGAACTACTGGCCATCGCTACAATTAATACTACGCTGGCGAGCAAGGCAGACAATCTGCGTTTAATCATTTTAATTTCCCTCATAAATAATAAGCTAGATTCATGGTACCAAACAATAACTTAAACCGCTAGAGCTACCCTTTTTTATTGCAAATATAAGCCATCGAACGCAAATCCGATATTTAAAATATCTTTACGTTAAGGCAAAAGCCATTAGTTAGCTATAGTAATTTGCCGCTCTGTGACACTATAGTTACCGGCTATATCACGTGCGACAAATGTCAAGTGATAGTTACCATTCGCCACTGCCGTGGTATTAATACTTGCGATAGTTTCATTATTCTTTGACGCCCAGACCGTAACTGACGGTATGCCTACACTGCTATCGTTATTTAAGTAATAGGTATAGTAGTCGAGGTGCGGATCGGTAACACTCCCCGTAAATGTGGCGGTACCACTTACGGTAGCGCCGTCCGCTGGGCTATCAACCTGGACAACAGGTCCTGTCTTATCCACAGTAAGGGCGACTGTATTAGAGGCCGCACTTGTTCCGCTACTATTAACGCCTTCTACATAGTAGCTATAACTTCCTTCCGCAAGTCCACTGTCATAGTAGTGCGTTTGGCTGACATTGCCTATTTTTACTCCGTCACGGTACACGTCATATGAGGTTGACGCATCGGATGCGTCCCAGCTCAAAGAAGCTGACCCGTTCGTCACCGGGGCCGCCAAAGTTAGATTCGTAGGCGTCGATGGGTATGGAATCGTAATTCTACCAATCCTGTTTGCAGAGCTCTCCGCGAACCATAATGCTCCATCTGGGCCAGTCGTGATTCCACGCGGCGAAGGAGAGGATGTAGACGTCAGAGGGTATACGCTTATCGTGCCATTCATAGATATACGCCCTATACTACCACCATAGGTTCCGCCCGTATTACTTTGAGTAAACCACATGGCTCCATCAGGACCTTGCGTTATATATCCCGGATAGGAGTTAGGTGCAAGCGCAAAAGTCGTGATAACTCCGCCTGTAGTTATGCGCCCGATGTAGTTCCCGCACGTATACCACAACGCTCCATCTGGGCCGGCAGCTATCCTTGATGACCCGCATGGCGATGTGTATTTCGTAATTATACCCGACGCATCAATTTTAGCTATTTTAGGCGTACTGCCACTTTTTGTCATAGCAAACCACACATTACCGTCAGAGCCGGAGGCAAAATTACCTACGTCATAACCATAATCCGATATATTGTAAGTAGTAAAACTGCCACTTTGGGACATTTTGGCAACAAAAATCCAGCTGCCATCTGTACTATTTTGGTCCACAAACCATAAGTTGCTATTTGCGTCCCCACTTATGTTCCTAGGACATGTATAGCCAGCCGGTATTGCATAAGCAGCACTTATCGTACCGTCAGTGTTTACCTTACTGATTTGGTTGGCATCACACGAACTAGCCCACATATCGCCATTTGAGTCTTTGGTAAGGTAAGGACCGCTTATACTGGGCGTGTACGCGGTATATACGCCTGCCGTTGTAAGTCGTCCTAAACTAAATGATCCACTCCCATTCTTAAACCACAACGCTCCATCTGACCCTGTCACGATTTCATCGGGTTGATTTGTCGAACTGTAACCGATGCTTATATATGATTCGGTGATTGTGGGCGTTGCGTGCACCTGCGGATTGACAGTGAGTAGAGCCAGTATCATTATCAAACTCAAAACTAGAGAACTATATAGCCTGATATTTACTCTCATGCATCCCCCTATATAATGTGCTAACGCTTATTATTTTATACCCGCAAATATAATGCTCAACGTTGAAATAGAACAATTATCATATCGAAGATAGTCATTACTT
>DAIESS010000039.1 GCA_027346135.1 Candidatus Saccharimonadota bacterium | reverse complement strand
TGCCGCTTCCGCCGTTCCCTACAGCACCTTCATTACTTTCCTTGAGCATTTGGAACATAACCGGCGCACCTCACAAGTAAGCAATATTACCGTAACCCCTAACACCACCAACCCCAGCCTTGTTGCCTTTACGTTAGTTATAGACGAGTATATAAAGCCATGAAAAACGATCTTAACCTATCAAATCTGACCGATATTTATCATGCCGGCTTGGGCAAATTACACAAGTATGCCGCCCTGCTATTCTTTATATTTGTAGCTGTAATCTACGGCTTTATAATGCTACAGATTAACTCGCTCTCTAACCCGGAGCCAACTCAAGCGACAATAAGCACCAAGAGTAAAACGCCGCATATAGACAAGAATGTCGTTAGTCAATTGAACCAGCTAAAAGACAATAGCGTGACCGTACAGACCTTGTTTGACGAAGCCCGTAACAATCCATTTAACGAGTAAGCTATCCCTGCCTAGGCAGGTGAGGTTGGGTCTTGTGGCGCTTGGTCAACTTCGGCTGGTCGACCAGTTTTAGAGCGCTGGTAGTCTAAGAATTTTTCGTATTCTTCGGCGCTCAATTGGACTGGCGCCTGCGGCTGAGCGTTGTTTCTAAAGGTCGTTGGTAGCCGACCGCTTTCAAGGGCTGCGGAAAAATTCTCGTGCGCGCTGACAATTTCTTTAACAACGGCTTCGGGCTGCGGCACAAATGTGAATTCGTAGTTATCTTGCTCGCCTGGCGTCTCGATTGTGATTTTTCCATAACCCAAAATTGTTCCAAAAAAATCGCGTCGAACCGAAGCATCAGCGACATGTTGCAGACTGAGTTGCGAGATCTTACTAGCGAACAAGCTAGGCTGCAACATCTGCAATAAGGCCTCGTCGGTGAGCACTAACTGTTCCCGTGAACGTAACCAGACGGGGACGGCCGTGGCTCCGAGCACCAAAAGCGACAGTACACCAGCCGCAAGCATGATAATAGTTTGTTGACTGTTGAATGCAGCCGACAAAGTAGACGCTTCGAGCTTAACGAACAAGACAGCAATGCCCATGATCATTGCCGACAGAAATAAACCAACTGTCCATAACGATACATAAGCAAACCAGTGGTGAGTATAGACGGCTAGGATCTCTTCGTCGTCGTCAATTGGTAATCGTTTATGGAGCTGGCTGTTTAATCTTTGGGTTGGTTTCATGTTAGGTCATTATAACATTTCGAGGCGGCTCTGACCCTGAGCCACTTCTGGATTTTTCTTGTTGAGATGCTTGTATGTTTTAGGTGTAACCTTGCGGCCACGCGGTGTCCTCTCGAGCAAACCAATTTGCATCAAGTATGGCTCGATGAAGTCCTCGATTGTACTACGTTCTTCAGCCGTCAGGGCCGCCAGTGTTTCGACGCCTACCGGTCCGCCATTATAACTATCAATAATGGCATTTAATAACATACGGTCGGCCGGATCTAGCCCAAGCTCATCGATTTCGAGTAGCTGCAAAGCCTGACGGCTGATAACCGTGTCGATAATACCGTCGCCGTTGACGTCCGCAAAATCACGCACCCGTTTTAATAGCCTATTGGCAATACGAGGCGTTAAGCGAGCTCTGGCCGCCAAGACTTGAGCAGCCGACGGGTCGATACTAACGTCCAAAATGCCGGCGGCACGCTCAATAATTCGCTGAATTTCTTCAGGTGTATAAAATTCAAGTCGATGAATGTGGCCAAAGCGGTCACGCAATGGTCCCGCCAAAGCCCCGGCCCGTGTCGTTGCACCGATAATCGTAAAGTGAGGCAGGTCTAGCCGCAAACTACGAGCGCTCGGACCCTTGCCAAGCATAATGTCGAGCTTGAAGTCTTCCATCGCCGAATAAAGCGTTTCTTCAACCGTACGATTCAAACGGTGAATTTCATCGATGAAGAGCACGTCCCCATCCTGCAAATTAGTGAGTAAACTAGCTAGGTCACCCGATCGCTCAATGGCCGGCCCAGAGGTAATTCTTATTTGCGATGACATCTCATTCGCAATCACGCTCGCCATGGTCGTCTTACCAAGCCCGGGTGGACCGTACAGTAAAACATGATCAATTGGTTCGCCTCGTTTTTTGGCGGCTTTAATAGCCAGCTGCAAGTTCTGCTTTAAGCGTTCTTGGCCGATATAATTTGTAAAATCCTGCGGACGAAGTGTATTTTCGAGCTCTTGCTCGGCCGCATCATCGTCCGGCACATTGGTGGCAACAACTCGTTCGATCATTATTTTCCACCTTTCAGAGCTAAGCGGACGCGCTCTTCAACCGACAATGACGAGTCGATATTGTTTAGAGTAACAGCGGCGTCCTGTGGAGTGTATCCAAGCGAGACTAGCGCCTCGGTGGCTTCATCTTGAATGTTAATGCCCGGACGATTAATAATATCTTCAGCGCCACCACCGGCAACCAAACCAACCTTGTCGCGCAATTCAACCACAACTTGCTCGGCGGCCCGTTTACCAACTCCCTTGGCACTTTGCAAAGTTTTAACATCTCCATTGGCAATAGCCACTCGCACCATATCGGCCGAGCCAATATCTAAAATTGCCAGAGCCACCTTAGGGCCAACGTTTTTAACGCCCAGCAATTGCTCGAACAAGCGTTTGGTTAATAGTTGCGTAAAGCCAAACAAATCGTGCGACTGCTCGCGGATGTGCTCATAAATGTAGAGTTTAGCCGGCTTGCCCTCGGTCAGCCGAGCAAAGTCTTCGCTGGTTATAAATACGCCGTAGCCCACACCGCCGCAATCCAGAACAATAAGTTCAGGCAGCTTTTCGCTCACTACGCCAGAAAGTGTCGCAATCATTAGTTCTATTATACAGCTAAAGCCGCCGGTAGCGGTTCAATCATCTATTTAAGCCATAAATTAAGCCATAAAGGTTTGGGCATGTGTGAGGGCGGCCGCCAGGGCATCGGCACAGTCGTCCGGCTTAGGCACCTCTTGTAAGCCTAAAATGACCCGCACCATTTCCTGAATCTGCTTTTTGTCGGCCTTACCGTAACCCGTCACAGCCATTTTTATTTGTAGCGGCGTATACTCAGCAATCGTCAGACCAGCCTGCCGACCGGTTAATAGAACCACGCCGCGGGCCTGGGCGACCGTCATGGCGGTCGTGACATTGCGAGCAAAAAAGAGCTTTTCGACCGACATGATCGTTGGCCGAGTCGATGCAATAATATCCGTTAATTCTTCGTAGATTGTCATAAGACGCACAGCGTCGTCCTCTTTTACAGGCGTCCGAATCACGCCGGCATCAACCATCTGCGCCTTACCCTTACTCGCTTCGATCACGCCGAAGCCGAGTATGCCGGTGCCTGGGTCAATCCCGAGTATTCTCATGCGGTGCTCTGGTTTTCATGACAATAACGATTCGTCGATGTCGAAGTTAACGTGTGTGTTGGTGACATCGTCGACGTCATCGAGTGCATCCATCAGGCGCATGATTTTACCAGCCGTGGCAGCATCGGTTATTTCGATGGTGGTATTCGGTACGTAAGTTAGTTCAGCCTCCGTAATTTCTAGTCCGGCATCTTTTAGGGCATCACGCACCCGCGCCAAATCGGTTGATTCGGTATAAATAATCGACTGCTCTACACCACCCGTCTCGGCCGAAGACTCATCCTGGACGTCTACAGCGCCCGCCTCGAGGGCTTGCATCATGATGTCGTCACCAACACCGTTTACGCGAATAACGCCCCTACGGTCAAACTGGAAGGCCACAGCGCCCTTCTCGGCGATATTACCACCGTGTTTGCTGAAAGCCAGCCGTACTTCCGGGTAAGTCCGGTTGATGTTGTCGGTGGCGCATTCGACCAAGATAGCAACTCCGCCCGGTCCATAGCCTTCGTATGTTACTTCTTGCAGTTGAGCGGCGCTCTTGTCTTTCACCCGGTCGATGGCCCGTTGGATGTTAGCGAGAGGCATGTTGGCCGCCTTGGCTTTATCAACCGCCAAACGCAAGCTAAAGTTGGTGTCTGGGTCGGTGCCGCTACGTGCTGCGATGGCGATAGCATTACCAAGTTTTGTAAAAACGGCGCCACGGGCCGCGTCTTTGGCACCCTTTTGCCGTTTAATCGTTGACCATTTGCTGTGACCACTCATACGCTTCTAACCTACCTGTTCATACCATTCATATCTGTTATTGTAGCATATTTAAGCTTAGTTTTCTTGTATAGCAGCAAGCAGACCGCACTAATGGCCGTGTACATGACGGCGAGTTCACGCAATGAAAACGCCAAGTTTTGCACGAAAATATGCGGGATACGGCTAAGCAGCGTGGCCACATCGAGCATGTAAGTTAGCAGCAACTGTGCCGGCCAGGCCACCCAACCTGCCAAAGCTGGAATCATCATACCGGCGAGACCTGCTGCCAAGCTCAGTAACATGGCTAGCGGTATGAGCGCTACAACCAAAACGTTCGCAAGCAGGCCAACGAACGACATTTGCCCAAAAATATGCAGAATATACGGCAGGGTCATAACCTCGGCGCATAGGCTTTCTAGCGCCACCGTGAATACCAACGACGTTTGCAGCCGCTGCGGAAAACGCATCAGTAACATCGGTGCCAGTACCATCACGCCAAAAAACGCCAGGAACGATAAGTACCAACTAACGTCCGTCCAAACATAGTACGGGTTGGCAAAAGCCGTGATAGCGGCTGCCAATAAAATTAGCAGCACCGGCTTAACTGGTCGACCGTAATAAGCCGCCGCAATACCAAGCACGCTCACGACGGCAGCGCGGACGATCGATGCGCTCGAGCCGGCAATTAGCAAAAATAAAACGATTAAGCCGAGCGACAACAAAGTCGACTGGCGCTTCGAGCGCTTGCCAAGCAAGTTCTTGGCCGCCCGCAGCAAAATAGTCAGGTTATAGCCCGACACCGCAATTATGTGCGTTAGCCCAACCATCAACAATGTTTGTGACACTTCGGGCGGTAACGTATTGCGCTGCCCCACCAGCAAGCCCAGTCCAAACGAGGCTACCGGCTCAGGTAAGGCTGATTGCATGCCGGCCACAAAACGACTACGCACTTCAGTGATTA
>DAIESS010000038.1 GCA_027346135.1 Candidatus Saccharimonadota bacterium | reverse complement strand
TAACACCATAAAGACCGGAGGGAACAATATATGAAAATCGCTATTCAGGGCTTAGGCCGAATGGGTATGCAGATAGCCGAGCGTTTGGTACTCGAAGGGCATACCGTTATCGCCCACAATCGCAGCCCCGAACCCCTACAAACAGCTGCCGATTTTGGCGCCATCGCCGCCCCGACCAAACACGACGTTCTGCACGCTTTCGAACAAGAGCAACCGGTTATTTGGATTATGCTGCCGGCCGAAATCGTTGAAGAACACATCCGTGAATGGCTCGAATTATTACCTCACGGCAGTTTGATTATCGACGGAGGCAATAGCGACTTCCGTAATACCCAAAAGCACGCTGAAATTATCGCTGCAGCCGGATCGGATTTTGTCGATGTCGGCACCAGTGGCGGTATTTTAGGACTCGAAAACGGTTTTTCGATGATGGTCGGGGGCGACGAAGCCGGCTTTAAAACGCTCGAACCAGCCCTTGCCAGCTTGGCCAAGCCGCATGGCGGCTATCACTACTTTGGCCCAAGTGGCGCCGGACACTACGTCAAAATGGTCCACAACGCCATTGAGTACGGCATGATGGAATCACTGGCCGAAGGCTATCGCATGCTCAAAGAAGGCGCATACGAAAACCTCGACCTAGCTGCCGCCGGTGAAGTCTGGCAACACTCAAGCATTGTCGAGTCATCACTCAACCGCCTAACAACCGCTACTTTGCGCGAAAACCCAACCCTAGACGGAATCGATGGGTCTGTCGCCGAGTCTGGCGAAGCTCGCTGGACGCTTGAGTTTGCTCGTTCCAAAGATATTTCATTGCCAGCCATTGAAGCTGCCTTCAGTGTCCGGTTAGCCTCACAAGCCGGAGACCGAACTTTTGCTACCAAGCTGTTAGCGGCCATGCGTAATAAATTCGGCGGGCATTTGTTAAACCCATGAGCGACGTCCTATTAGGCAGTGAACAAAAACCGGCTATTTTGGTCATATTTGGCATTACCGGCAACCTAGCCAAATTAAAATTGCTGCCAGCTCTCTACCATCTTGTCAAAGATAATCGTTTGCACCCACAGACCATAATTTTGGGGGCAAGCCGACGGCCGGTTAGCGTCGATGAATTACTCAAAACTGTCGAGGTGTGCGTTCTGGAAGAAGACAATGTTTGCGATCCAGAGGCCCTAAAAGACTTGCAACGGCGTCTGCGAATGTACCAGATTGACCCCGAGCAAGAAGCCGACTACGACGGCCTGCTGGCCTATCTGAACAGTCTGGAAGACGAGACCGGCATGTGCATGGACCGCTTGTATTACTTGTCGGTTCCGCCAGCAGTATACCCAGCAGTCGTTCATCACCTCGGCGTACACGGGCTTAACGCCAGCTGCCAACATGGCAATGCTACGACTCGTTTATTAGTTGAAAAACCATTTGGCCATGACGTCGCCAGCGCCGAAACGCTCATCGCCGAAATGGCCGAACAATTCGAGGAAGACCAAGTTTTTCGCATCGACCACTACTTGGCCAAGGAAAGTGCCCAAAATATTCTCACTTTCCGACGCCACAACCCGGTTTTCATGGACAGTTGGAATGGACGTCACATTAGCCAGATTAAAGTGCTTGCTCACGAACAGATCGGCATTGCCGGTCGAGTCAATTTTTACGACCAGGTTGGAGCATTGCGCGATCTCGTTCAAAGTCATTTACTTCAACTATTGACGTTGGTTATGCTCGACCTGGCTAAAGATGATGACGATATCGCACTTCACCAGGCCAAAGCCATTGTGCTCGACTCGTTGAGTCCCGTCGATGTTGGCAGCATTGTTCGGGGACAATACAACGGGTACACCAGCGAGGTTGATAATCCCGACAGTCGAACCGAAACTTATGTACGATTAAACCTGACGAGTGATTTATTACGTTGGCAAGGCACGGACATACTTATCGAAACCGGCAAATCGCTCGACACTAAAAAAACCGAAATCCAGATAGTTTTTCACGAAGCCGACGAAACCGGCAACCGGCTAACTTTCCGCATTCAACCGAACGAAGGTATTGACTTGCAGTTAACGGCCAAAAAACCCGGTTTTGGCAAAACCTTGCAAAAAGTATCGATGGATTTTAGCTACCATGGCGTTTTTGAGGACCCAAAGCACCCCGACGCCTACGAAAGGGTATTGGTTGATGCGCTCAATGGCGATCACAGTCTCTTTGCCACAAGCGATGAAGTTATGGCATCATGGCGCGTTTTACAGCCAATCTTAGACTACTGGCAAGCCAACGACAATTTACTAACTTACGAGCCAGGCAGCAGGGGACCGGCCAACAGTGCGGAGTAAACTCTCGTGAACATTATCGATGTCTTCATCATCATATTCAGTATCAGCGCCCTTTTGCGCGGGCGAGAGCTTGGTTTTGTTAGACAGCTTTGTTCAACCATCGGCTTCTTTGTCGGTCTGTACATCGGTGCTATTTTGCAGCCGCACATCGTTAGCCATACCGCCTCACCTTTAAATCGATCGCTTACCACCATCATTGTCACGCTCGGCTTTGCTTTGTTGTTTTTAGCCATCGGTGAGTATGTCGGCGTCCACGTCAAGCGCAAACTACAGGTCTGGAAGGTCGACCGAGCCGATAACTTCTTTGGTAGCATCCTGGGAGTGATGTCAATTTTGCTCGTAGTCTGGCTAAGCGCTGCCATTGTCCAGACTTTGCCCATCGTTAGCGTCCAGACAACCATCCGCAACTCAGCTATCATATCTCGACTTAACCAAATTTTGCCTTCGGCTCCGACCGTTATTGCCAATCTTGGTCGCTTAATCGATCCGAACGGCTTCCCGCAAGTATTCATCGGCCAAGCGCCTGGGCCGCCTCAAAATATACCACAGCCATCACTTGGTGAATTACAGGCGGCCGTCGACAAAGACAGAGCCTCGGTAGTTAAGATCCAAGGGCAGGGCTGTGGTGGTATCGTTCAAGGCTCCGGCTTCGTCGTCGGCGATAACTTAGTCGCCACCAACGCCCATGTCGTCGCCGGTATCACCCATCCATTCATTGTCGATGGCAACGGTACGCACAACGCTCAGGTAATATGGTTCGACCCAAACCTCGACTTCGCCGTCCTTCGCACCAACAATCTGGCAGGTGGAACGCTTGTTTTCAGTAGCGAACATATTACTCGCGGTCGAGCTGCGGCCGTCCTTGGCTATCCTGGCGGTGGCGGCTTTATTGCCGACCCAGCGGCTGTACTGGATGAATTTACGGCCACCGGACGAAATATATACAACCAAGGTTCAACCGAACGTGATGTTTACGAAATCGGCGCCGATATCATACCAGGCAACTCGGGCGGTCCGCTGATTCTAGCCGACGGCACGGTAATCGGTGTTATTTTTGCCGAATCAACCACCTACCAACACGTTGGCTACGCTCTAACCAACCAGCAGGTCATCTCCTCAATCAACCAAGCGCGCGCCCAAAATCGCACCGTCGGAACCGGTAGTTGCGCAGAGTAAACCATAGGCGGTATACTTAAGCGCATATGGTAAAAACAACCACCTCCAGCGCATGGCCCAAACTCACGCGCGCCTTGCCGTTCATATTTACTATAGGTGGTGTTATCGGCCTAATTTGCTCGTTCATCATAACACTCGATAAAGAACGCTTGCTCCAAAACCCAAACTTTACGCCTAACTGCGATCTCAACCCGATCATCAGTTGTGGTAGCGTTATGGCTTCCAAGCAAGGCACGGCTTTCGGTTTTCCGAACCCTTGGCTTGGCCTGGCAGCTTTTGCCGTCCTGGTAACTATTGGAGCCGGCATCTGGGCCGGTGCACGCTACAAAAAATGGTTCTGGCAAGCCCTGCTAGTAGGCACCGTCTTTGGCGTAGCTTTCGTTCATTGGCTATTTTTCCAGAGCGTCTACCGCATTCAGGCTTTATGTCCTTACTGTATGGTTGTCTGGGTCGTCACCATCACAACCTTCTGGTATGTCTTGCAGTACAATTTGGCTGAGAAATATCTGGTTTTGCCGGGCAAATACGGCAGCCGCGCGACAAGCTTTGTTCGCAAACACCACCTCGACTTATTGGTGCTATGGTTAATCGTTATCGCGTTCTTCGTTCTGAAACATTTTTGGTACTATTTCGGTTCACATTTGTAGTAGTTCTGTATTCATAACTTAACGGGTGGCGGTACAAAAAACCTACATGAAAAAAAGAAACTTTTTAAAACAAAGCGCCGAAGCTCCGGCAATTTTGCTGGACCGGACAATCACCACCAGCGAAGCTCTGGCGGCGCGTAGCCGCGACAACAAACTGACCAAAAAAACCAAAGATTATTGGCATATTCTAGGACCAGGTTTAACCACCGGCGCTTCCGACGATGACCCCTCGGGCATTGCTACCTATTCTCAAACCGGCGCCCAAACTGGTTATCATTTGCTATGGATGAGCGTTTGGGCCTTTCCATTAATGGCCGTCGTCCAGGAAATGTGCGCCCGCATTGGCCTAGTGACGGGCAGGGGACTGGCTGGCAACATTCGCATCCACTACTCAAAACGAATCTTATATTTATGTGCCATGCTGCTTTTTGCCGCCAACAGTATCAACATTGGGGCCGATCTGGGCGCCATGGCTAAAGCCGTCCAGCTGCTTTATCCGCAAGCCGGCTTTAGCGCTCTAGTAATCGGTTTTACCGTCCTTAGTTTGGGCCTGCAGATATTTACGCCCTATGCCCGCTACGCCAAATACCTCAAATGGCTGGCGCTAGTCCTACTTTCATATGTCGCTTCGGCACTGTTAGCTCACTTAGACTGGAACACGATCATCCACCACGCCTACGTTCCGTCAGTTAAGTTTACTAAAGATGAGATCATTTTAATCTGCGCCATTCTAGGTACGACCATCTCACCATATTTGTTCTTCTGGCAAACCTCGCAAGAAGTTGAAGAGCAAATCTTGCAAGGCAAAACCACTCTCAAACAACGCAGCAGCTCAACTCCCAAATCCGAAATTCGCTCCATGCGCATCGACGTCTGGACCGGCATGCTGCTCAGCAACAGCGTCATGTTCTTTATCGTCGCAGCCTGCGGAGGTATCTTATTTACCCATGGCATTACCAACATAACGTCGGCCGCCCAAGCCGCCGAGGCCCTGCGTCCATTCGC
>DAIESS010000037.1 GCA_027346135.1 Candidatus Saccharimonadota bacterium | reverse complement strand
TGGCTTATGACCTTATGCAGGCCGCTGTAAAGAGCAATCAATATAGGCAGCTGGATTAGAACGATGCCAATTGAACCGAACGGGTTAACACCACGCTCCTTGTATAGTTCCATCGTCATGAGCGACTCTTGCTGACGATTGCCCTTGGCTTCCTTTTTAATGCGTTTTAGTTCCGGCTGGAGTTTGCGCATCAGCTTGGTCTGGTGAAGCTGTTTTTTGACCAACGGCCAGAGTGCCAACCGAACAATAACGGTAAAGATTATAATAGCCAAGCCAAAGTTGTGGCCGGGTAAAACGGCGTAAATCAGTACCAGCAGGTTAAAAATGGGCTGGGCGACAAGGGTGGTAAACAAATGTCCAATCATGCTCTACATCCTATCCTTCAAGAATTTACTATACCACGACTAAACGGTGTTGCGTGGGTTTGGCGTGGTTTTTGTGCCGATTATGCCGGCTTGTTTGAGCTGACGCCGAACCATCTTTTGTAAATCGGCGGCCGGCATGTCAGCAACTTGCTCGTTATAGACTACAACTACCATATCGAACGGCCCATTAAATAAATCGGCCAATTGGCGGTGTGCCTCGAATAAGCGTCGTCGAATCCGATTACGAACGACAGACGATTTGTGAACTTTGCGACTTACAACTACAGCCAGACGATAAGATGTCCGGTGCGGGTTGACGTAATATTTGAGCGACATAAAAGGCGACCGTACGGTTTGACCCTTACGGTAGACAGCATGCAAGCGATTATAGCCGTGAAAACGGTGCTGATTACTAATCATCCTGGCACCTATTAATTACGTCGCAAAATATTATTTAGAAAGTGCGGTGCGGCCTTTGAGGCGGCGGCGTCGCAATACTGAACGTCCGGCACGAGTGGCCATACGCTTTAAGAAGCCGTGCTCCTTGGAGCGCTGTCGTTTCTTTGGTTGAAATGTTCGTTTAGGCATATTTTTACCGGCCGCCGTTATGTAGCACGTGCGTTGCAATTTCGGGCGGCTAACGTTATTTTGACAATATTTAACCCTATTATTTTAGCAACTTTTCCACTTTACGGCAACTACTTTCCACAGTTTTATAGAGATAAATGCCACCTGTGCATAACATTACGCTGTTTGGGTGATTTTTTGTCAAATACCCCTGCCCTGCGCATTTCTTGTGGAAAAGTCCTGAGTTTTTAGTTATATTAAGGTTAGCAAATGGGGAAAAGAGGCGAAGGTTTATGCACAGTAATCTATGGCAGGCTGTACTCGGCGAGATAGAACTCTCTATCACCCGGCCCAACTTTATTACCTGGTTTAGTAATACCGGCTTACTCCGGGAAGACGAGGACCTGGTGATTGTAGCCGTCCCTAATGTCTTCATCAAGCAGCAGCTGGAGCGTAAGTACACCGATCTAATTGTCGCCACACTCAAGAAAAACGGCGTTAACCCTAAACAACTCGAGTTTAAGGTGCATGCTCTTGCCCCTAAACATACTTCCACTACAAACGAAGATATCGTCATAAACCAGCCTCAGGTCAACACATCTCCACAGACAACCACTACCCCACAAGTTACTAGCACAGCCGCTTCACCTAGCCGTCTACATATTAATGAGCGTTATACTTTCGAAAACTTCATCGTTGGTTCTGGTAATGAGCTAGCCTTCGCCGCCTGCCAGTCAATCGCTCAAAACCCCGGTACAAAATACAACCCGCTCTTTTTGTACGGCGGTGTTGGTATTGGCAAAACTCACCTTATTCAGGCGGTTGGCAACGCTGTCATCAGCAACAATCCCCACGCCAAGGTTATTTACATCTCAACTGAGCAGTTCGTTCAGGAGTTCGTCCAGGCCTTGCGCTACAAAAAGGCCGGTGACTTTGCCAACCATTACCGCACCGCCGATGTACTGATCGTTGATGATATTCAGTTCATTGCCGGCAAAGAAAAGATGCAAGAAGAATTCTTCCATACCTTCAATTCTCTGCATCAATCCAACAAGCAGATTATTATGAGTAGTGATAAGCCGCCCAAGGATATCCCAACTCTAGAGGAACGGTTGCGATCGCGGTTCGCCTGGGGCATGAGTATCGATATGCAAATTCCCGACTTTGAAACACGTTGTGCCATTATCCAAACTAAGGCCCAAAACCAAGATTCAGTCCTAAGTAACGACGTAGTTGAGTATCTAGCCAACAATGTCCAAACTAACATCCGCGAACTAGAGGGTGCGCTCAACCAGTTGCTGGCCTTTTGTGAAATGCGCGGCCTGGAACCAAACTTGGCTATCGCCACTAGTTTGCTCGGCGTTTCCAAAAGTCGCCCTAAACACTTGAGCGCTAAGCAAATCATCGAGCGAACGGCCCGCCACTTTCAGATTCCGGTCGAGGACATCCTGGGACCAAAACGCGACAAAGATATCGTCGTGCCTAGGCAAATTGCCATGTACATGCTGCGAAGTGAATTACATCTAAGCTTCCCTAAAATCGCCCGTGAGCTTGGCCGCAAAGACCACACCACCGCTATCCATTCGGTTGAAAAGATCGAAAAGGAGGCGCGCGTCGACAACAGCATGCGTAGCGCCATCGCCGACATCAAGGAAAGACTCTATGCTTAAGTTGTCACGACGTACCCAAAACCTGTTTAAAACTTGTGAACAGACTGTGTTTTTAGCTGTTATAAAGGGGTGGGAAAAGTTGGCATTGTGCACACATTTTGTGCGCAACCTTACAACCCATGGGCATAACCCCATAACTTTTTACCCCACTTTTACGCACCCTAGCCGCCTGGTTATGCGCAGCCATTTGGCCATTTTATTAGGGAGAATCTGGCAGTTATACCCACTTTCCACAGCACCTATAAAGAGCAGTAACTATAGATATGATAAAAAAGTAGAAGGAGCCTGGTTATGAAACTGCAAGTCACACAAGAGAACCTAAATCGCGCGCTTGGTGCAGTTGCCCGTGTTGCTAATAGCCGTAACACCTTACCAATTCTCTCGAATGTCCTAATCAAAACTACAAATAACCGCCTTAGCTTGTCGGCTACCAACCTAGATATTGCCATCACCCAGTACATTGGTGCCAAGATTAGCGAGGAAGGTTCCATAACCGTCCCTGCCCGGTTAATGCAAGACTTTGTCAGTAGCTTGCCGGCTGGTGTGATCGATTTGCGGCTTGAAGATTCGAAGTTGCACATTGCCACCGATCAATACAAGTCTGTCGTGAATGGCATTATGGCTGATGACTTTCCGGTTATGCCAGAGATTACCGAAGGTAAAAGTTGGGCGGTGGACGGTGCTAGCTTAAAACGCGCGCTGCAACAGATTGTTTTTGCTGCCTCGGGTGACGAATCGCGCCCAGTTTTAACGGGCGTATATATGCATACCTTGGACGGTGAGTTGTTTGTAACCGCCACCGACAGCTATCGTTTGGCGGAGAAAAGCCTAGGCAAAAATAGCCAAGACGTCCAAGTACTAATCCCGGCAACGGCCATGCAAGATCTTTTGCGTATCGTCGGGGACTTCGATGGCGAAGTCGAAGTCACGCACGACGACCAACAAATATTATTCCATGCTGGTGATGTCGACCTAGTGGCTCGATTACTCGAAGGAAAATACCCCGACTACCGCAAGCTTATCCCTAGCCAGTTTGCCGTTAGCGCTACGCTCAAGAAGGCCGACTTTGTTAATATCACGAAAGTATCGAGCTTGTTTGCCCGGGAGAGTGCCGGCAGTGTAACTATTCACGTCGATGAGGAAACCCAGCAAGTCAGCATTCGATCGATTGCCTCACAACTAGGTGAAAACACCGCCACGGCTAGCGCCAAAGTCACTGGCAGTGGCAATATTACACTTAACTCTCGCTATTTACTCGATGGACTGCAAGCTTTGACTGGCGATGAAGTACTATTTGGCTTTAATGGTAAGCTCGAGGCCACTCTCCTGAAAGATACGACTCACAACGACTACTCGCATATCATCATGCCGCTAAAGAGCTAGTGATAAGCTTATAGTACGATGATCCAAGATATTCGGTTGCAGCACTTTCGGTCGTATCACGACGAATCTTTTGAGTTCAGCTCGGCGGTAAATATCATCGTTGGGCCGAATGCTAGTGGTAAAACTAACCTGCTCGAATCAATTTTGGTGTTGGCGCGCGGTAGCTCCTACCGAGTAAAAGATATGGAGCTACTAGAATTTGGCCAAGCTTGGGCGCGCATCGACGCTCAAACCGAGACTGCGCCGCGGGTCGTTAAGCTGATGGCCGAGCCATTGCCTCGTAAAACTTACGAGATTGACGGCAAGGTATATAGCCGTTTGCCGCAAGCCCAGGCCCTACCAGTTGTTTTGTTTGAGCCGAACCACTTAGCCCTGTTAGCTGGGTCTCCAGAGCTAAGAAGAAGCTTTCTCGATGATTTATTGGAGCAAACCAAACCGGGTTATGCTGCTTTGCGCCGATCGTATAAGCGTACTTTGGCGCAGCGTAATAGTTTACTTAAGAAAGGTTTGGCTGCCGCTGAAGCCAACGTTTTTGCCTGGAATATTCGTTTGAGTGAGCAAGCTGGCAAAATTGTACGAGCCCGCGCTGAATTAACTAAGACGCTAAATGACCGCATTGGCGAGCTGTATAGCCGCCTGTCGCATGGTACGGCTGTCGTAACGCTTGAATATGGCTGTAGCTTGCCGCTTGATAACTACGAGACGGCTTTACTCAAAGAATTGGAGCGACGACTGGAGTTAGATGTTGTGCGAGGCTTTACGTCGCTCGGGCCGCACCGGGATGACCTGGTTGTGCAGTTCGACAATCGAATCGCCAGCGAAACAGCTTCACGAGGAGAGGTACGCACCCTCATTTTGGCGCTTAAAATTTTAGAACTCGAGATATTACAGGATAGCCGCCAGCAAACACCTATTTTATTGCTCGATGACGTCTTTAGTGAGCTAGATGGCGCCCGGCGCCGGGCTCTCACGAGCTATCTGGAGCGCTACCAGACTTTTATTACGACAACCGATGCCGATGTGGTTGTTAAGCACTTCACTGAGATAGCGACGATTATTCCAGTTAACCGCTAGGGTGATGGGTTCTGGGTGTTGATGTTGATGGCAGCCGACTGATAAACGGTCGCGCCAGCATAGTTGACTAATTTTAAGCTAATGTCAGGCGTCATTATGGTGTAGCTGATAGTTGCGTGGTACGGCACACTATCGACGCTAACATCAAAGTACTGAGCGGTATTGATATTCGATGGGTCGCGGCTGATGGGTGCGTTTCTGGCGCTGACCTCATTGACCTTAACCATGTGGTTACTGCCGGGCAGTGTTTTTGAAAACAGGCCAAATTCATATTCGACGGCAGTTAGCTGGTCGCTGCTTAATCCATGGTCGGTAAGTACTGACATACCG
>DAIESS010000036.1 GCA_027346135.1 Candidatus Saccharimonadota bacterium | reverse complement strand
AGATGCCGGCGAAGGTTCCGCTGGTGTACTTGCGTAAGCGTTGGGCCAGCTGCGGCCCAGTGCCACCCATGTGCAGCAAAGTGTCGTACAGGTCGTTGATGGTTGGCGGCATGGCCGTGTGTGTTAGCGGGTCGTTGGTAATGCCGGCGCGGGCGTAGGTTTCGATAAGGGCAGCATCCAGATCGGCTTCTTCGTTGGGCGCCAGTGCCGGCATTAGGGCGCTGCTGCCACCGATAAGCTGGGCTTGAGCCCCGCCCATCATCAAGCGTAATAGGCCGTGCAAGGTAATTAAGTTAGAGCGAAGCGCGTTGTCGGCTTCCTCGGTGTCGACAACGCGCGGCAAGTCGAACGGGTTGATACGTGTCGCGCTGTTAAGACTAAGCCGGACGTAAGCGCCGCCAGCGGCATCACACATTCGCTGGTATTCGTTTTCGGGGTCAATGATGAAGACTTCGGTGCCGAACATCATGCTGCGTAGAGCCTCTAGTTTGACAGTGAAACTTTTACCGGCACCGGACTTGGCAAAAACGACGGCGTTACCATTTTCCAAGCTGAAACGGTCGAAAATGACCAAGCCGGAATTGTGCATGTTGATGCCGTACAAAATACCGCTATCTTGCGACAAATCAGCGCTAGTGAACGGAAAGCTGGTGCTGAGAGCGCCAGTGCTCATGTTGCGACGAATCTGTAGCTGGTCAGTTAGTTGAGGCACAACGCTGTTCAGCCCCTGCTCTTGCTGGCTGGTAGCTGGCTTAGAGTAGACTAACTGTTGACCAAGTAACGATTCGACCTTATGTGAAACGAACTCAAGTTCGTCAAGCGACGAGGCGTATAGGGTGAAATACAAACCGAACCGGAAGAAACGTTCTTCACCAACCTGAAGCTTGTCGCGCATTTCTTCGGCGTCGAGGATGGCGGCTTGCTTACTGGGGTCACGAACTCGGCCTTTTTCGGAATCGATCTGGATGCCGGCCTCGAGTTGGGTAACCTTCTTGCGTAAGTTTTCGAGCACGACTTGGCTCTCAACTGGATAAACATACATCGACAGGTCCATGACCTCATCGAGGTTAACCATGCTCGATAGCCAGCCGGTGTAGAGCTGTCTCGGGTAGCCATAAACATAGTAAGTTCGAGCGATACGCGTACCTAATTGGAAATGGGTACTCTGAAACTCAATCGAGCTTGGTGCGATGAAATCACGCAGGGCCGTAATGCCCTTTTGGAAGGCAGCGCTAACCTCTTGTTGCTCTTGTTGGCGTTGAGCTTGGGCGATAGCGACTGGGTCGAGCTGTTGTTTCTTAGCCATTATTGGAGCTCCCGTTGCAAGTGGGCTTGAGGGGCTGCGCCCTGGCCTTTGGTGATGACATCAGCATTTAAGGCGTTGAAGTCTTTCAACTGCTGCCGAGTGGCCGTGTCTGGGTTGTAGGTGTCGTAGTACAATTCGATTAACTCCTGAGTGTCTAATGGTAGGCCCTGAATGCTGCACTGCATCAAGCCAGATAGAACAGCTTGGATACGGTTGCGCAGCTCGGCCTTAGCTTGCTCGAGCTCACTTTCGTTGATGGTAACGTGCTGCTCTTTGTTGGAGAACATGCTCGACAGACCACTAAAGAAGTTTTTGCTTTGAGTGAGAGCTTTCTGGACATCAACCTTGGGGAAATAAGGCACGATGATGTAAAAATGCTTGTCCATGATGTTAGTTTGTTGGCTAAGGGCATCGATGTAGTTAATATAATCTTCCATTAATAGGGCTAGCAGCATATTGTCGTGCTCGGTCCGAATCTTGTCTAACTTCTCGATGTAAGGCTGCAAATCAACCCGCTGGGAGCGGATAAAAATCTGGATTTCGAAATAGAGCGAGTTTAAGAAGCCTTGGTAAGCGTACTCGACGGCTTCTTGCTCTTGCTGGCTCATCAGGTCGAAGTTGATCGATTTAATCATGACGACAGCCCGGTACGAGCCATCGTTCATAATGACGATGCCATCGCGTATCTCGGCAATCTGCAAGGTGTTCTGAGTGCTGTTCGGGTTAGTGGTCGGCACGGGCGCTGTAGCAGCACCACCGGGGGCGCTACCGCCAACCATTGGCTGGGGCGCTTGCGGGGCGGCTGGTGCCGGACCGGGCATGGGCTGACCTGCCGGCGGCGGCCCAAAGGGTGTTGGGGATGCTTGTGGCGGCATGGCAGCCGAAGGATCCATGTGCGCAAACGGCTGTGGTGTTGCGGCACTCCGAGGATACCCAGGTATCTGTCCTTCCATCGGCGGATTCGACTGATTTGGTTCTGACGGATTCATTTGTTTATCTGTTCCCCACCCCCGGAGATTTATACGATTTCACTCGACGGATCATCGTAGCGATATCACCACTTCGTCGCTGGGCGGCTCTTTCTTGTTGGCCAACCGAGCAATCGTCGAGATGTTCAAATCGTTATTCCTAGCAAGTTCTATTTTAGCAGGGTCGTTCGGCGGTGTCACCGATTGTGTGGCGGCAGGTGCAGCCATCGGAGCCGGCATTGGTGCTGGAGCTGGTTCCGAGCCGAGTGGACGGATAGTTTTGAGATGAGAGTAAGCCACTTTGGCTGGTGCCGTTTGTTGCTTGAGCTGCTCAATCAAAGCCTCTTCCGAAGGGGTGGGATCGGCTGCAGGCACGGCGGCTGGTATATCATCGCTGGACCCTGGGAAAACTACCTGAGGCTTAGCGAAGGCCGTGTCAGCCATGACACTAGCTTGAGCCGAACCAGGTGTCGGCTGGTTCAAGAACCAGTAATCAACTGGCGGCGGCGCGGCCTGTTGCTGAACGGCCGGCGGGGTTGGCGCTGGCGTCGGCTGAGCTAACTGATTAACAATTTGTTGACGATGATTGGCGGCGGCTTGGGTGATTAGCGCGTCGAATTGCTGCGCCACCGGGTTATTCGACGCGTCCAGCATGTCATCGCCGGCTGTTATATCGACATTACTTACCTCTTGTGGCAGACTGCTCATGTCGATTAACCGGTCCGATGCCATGTCGGTAACGGCGTTGGGCAGTGTATATAAATTAACGTTGACGTTTTTGGTGGCCCAGCCTCGGCTATCGATGGTGCTGGCTAGTGCGTTCAAGCGGCTACGGACTTCCATGGGCGACAGATTGTCGGTGTAGGTCTTCTCGACTTTTTTGGGTGCTGTGATGGTAACAAGTTCTTTAACGCCGCTTTGGTCCCAGATGCGGCGGCGCGGCTTAAGCATAAAACGAATCTTGGCTAGTGCCCAAACCTCGGTCGACTGCTCGCGACTCCAGGGAAAAGCAAAGAAAGCCCCGAATAGAGCTGGGGGCAAAAAGATTACTAGCAAAAAAGGCGCCCCCTTGCTGACGACAATAAAAGACAGATATAAACAGAGTGCCGTAATACCGGCATAAATAAACTGACGCAGGCTTAACGGCCCGACCAGCTTGTCCTCGGCCTCAATATCCTGGATCACCTTATACGTTGCCATAAATCACATTATACCAACAAGGTTATGCATTGTGGTACTACTGGCTGATTTTCTTGGGAGAAGCTAAAGTGGGTTGCTAGCGGCCGCGTCGTCCGGCTTGCGGCGGAATTTTGTTGGTGGCGAACCAGGTTAGCAATTGGCCACGGCGGTCAATTTCTTCGTCGGTTAGGGGCGGTTGACCATCGACTTCATAAAATTCACGGATAATTTCAGCTTGAACTCGCTGGGTCAACTTGTCGAGCTCGGTTTTAGGTATGAGGCGGCGACTTTCGCGCTTCTTCCAGGCGGCGACTTCTTCTCGAATAGCCGTTTCAATTTCGCGGTTAAGATAGGTAAATTCGCGCATTGTCTTAGGGTCGAACTGGGCTTCGACCGATTCACCGTCGTAGAGCTGCTCATTACCGGAAACTGCTTGTGGGCTGCGCAAGACCAGCTTGGTTTGCCGCTGGCTCTTCCAGTTTTCAAGCTCTTGATCTTTGGCATCTTGTCTGGCCTTTTCGGCGGCAGCATCTTCAGCGGCCTCGGCCTTGCCTTTTAGGGTTTTTCGCCTTACCCATCTAGCGGCAGCGACCGGTATTTCACCGCCGTAATAGTCAATCAGGTGTTTGCCGTAATGAATGTCTTCGCCCAAAACGCGGGTGGCAGTCTTACCTATGAACCTATCGACACCGGCTTCTTTTAGGCGGTCGATTTCGTCGTAGGCGGTTCGGCGGGCGGCGGTGGGAGATTCTTCGGGTATGACTGGTCGGACTGTATAGTTGCCTTCCTCGTCTGGCGTGTATGGGAGGGTTCCATTGCCCTGGAGGGCTTCAAATATCGCCAAAGCTTCACGTTCGCTAACGGGTTGTCCGCCTGGTTTACTCAGGTCGCCATTTATCTGGCTGCGCATATAGAGGGTTTGTGGGCTCATGAGTGCTCCAGGGCGCGAGCCGACATAATGAGCAAAAGATGCCCAAGTAGAGTGATCGATAGCGACTTCTTCTGGCTCGTGTTCAGATGGAACGGATGCTTCTGGAGACATACTTATATTATATCAAAAAGGTACGAATAAGTCAATATTATGGTTGTGCTTATTCGGCGATCGAACGACTATTCGGCCGGTGGTTCAGGCGGTCGGTCCGCACCGCTGCGGAGAGCCTCTTCTGGTGGAATGCGGCGCTGACGTTCCTGCTCGTAGCTCATCTGAGCGGCTGGGGGGGCATCGTTCCATTTTGGCATGACTTGCCCGGCCGCCTTCTCCTGGGCTCTTACGGCGTGAGGTAATGAGCGCTCAAGGCCAGCGTCAACGTTAACAATCGCTTCGGTTGGTACGCCGCGTTCATCACGCTCGGCCACTTGAACGGTTCGCTGACCATGCAGGTACTCGGAGTTGATCTCGGGTCCGTAAGCTTTGTATTCTTGCATGTTTTCCATCTTGGCGCGGATTTGACCAAGCTTGATGTTGGCCTGTTCTCTTTCCACGGGAGTGGCTGACGGGTTTTCTACGATAGCCTGGTTTATCTGCTGAGATGTCTCCAGATCACGCATAAAGTTGCGGATGGCCTTGGGTTTTTGACGCATAATTGTCATGTTGTCGACACCACGGGCAGCATCGAGACCTAGGTCTGCAAAATCGGTCGCGAATTTTTGGCGAATCTGGTCAGTTCTAGTTTCCCCGCTTGCTTTGATGTTGCTAAGCAAGCCGGCACCCATGCCGTAGGCAGCCTTGAGGTCGGTTCGGCCGGCTCGTTCGGACGTGCCGCGCATTTCACCCCACATCGATTGAGCAAGGTCTAGGTTGCCACCAGAAGCCCGGGCAATGGCAGCGTACATTTGGGCCGAGTCCTCATAACCGGTACCAGTGGCGGCCAGCTGTTTGGTAGCCCAAACGCTGCGGGTTTGGCCAAAGCCACCATTAGCCTTAACGGCAGCAATCGATGAATCGACCACGCTCTCGGAAACGCCCCAGTCGCGGGCCATGTTGGCTTTAGCCTCGGCGGCCGATTTATAGGTCATGGCCTGCA
>DAIESS010000035.1 GCA_027346135.1 Candidatus Saccharimonadota bacterium | reverse complement strand
GTTGGTTAATAAAGAAGTGGTCGCGGCTGTTCAGACTGTTGTTGAAAGTAAAATCGACATGTTTAATTCGTCCGGGAAGGCACGCCCTAACGGATAAGTTGCCGCCAAGCGATTTACGAACCGTGACTGATGGTTTACAATAAACATAAGCAACATAAAGGTGGGAAAGACAGAGTATGGCCAGCAAGCTCGATGTAATAAGCGTTGGGGACATTGTTACCGATGCGTTTATTAAACTGTACGATAACCAGGCGCAAGTCTACGAGAACGAGTATGGCAAATGGTTGGCGATGCAGTTCGGCACAAAATTGCCGTTCGACCATGTCGAGGTAGTGCAGGGGGTTGGCAACGCCAGTAACGCTGCTGTCGCGTTTGCGCGACTCGGTTTGAACACGGCTTTTGTCACCAACGTCGGTGGCGATCAAGAGGGCCGTGATATGATAGCCGCGCTTGATAAAAACGATGTCGACCACCGCTTTGTCCGGGTTCACCCACGGATGAAGAGTAACTACCACTATGTTTTGTGGTACAAAGACGAACGCACCATCTTAATCAAGCACGAAAATTACGATTATGATTGGCCACACCTGAAGGCCTCCGAAACGCCACGCTGGGTGTACTTTAGCTCCATCAGCGAGCACGCTCTCGAGTATCATGACCAATTGGCCGAATGGCTTAAGGATAACCCTGAAGTCAAACTGGCTTTTCAGCCGGGTACTTTCCAAATGCAAGTCGGTGCCGAGCGATTGAAGGCTCTTTATCAACGCACTGAAGTACTGATTCTTAACCGTGAGGAAGCGGCCTTTGTTGGCGGTGGCAATCATGACGACGTACACGATTTGATTAGTCGTTTGCACGCTCTGGGGCCAAAGATTGTTGTGGTGACAGATGGTCCGGACGGCGCCTATGCGTCGGATGGCGAGAATCGCTTTAAGATGCCGCTTTACCCCGATCCAGCGCCTCCGGCCGACCGTACCGGCGCCGGTGATGCTTTTGCTTCAACTTTTGTAGCCGCTTTGGCCAAGGGCAATACCCTTGAAGGTGCGCTGCAATGGGCGCCGATCAACTCGATGAGCGTGGTTCAGAAAACGGGCGCCCAAGCCGGCTTACTCGACGAAAAAGAGCTTGGCGAATGGCTTAAAAAAGCCCCTGAGTGGTATAAGCCCGAGCGATTCTAGCGTCTTGCGTCGTTACCTCTTGACGACAGGTGTATATAGCGCTTATGTCAATAGTATTTGGATGGAAAGCTAATGACGCTTGTGGTAATCTGTAATTAATTATGACGAGGGTATTGTCAGAACTGCTTGGTGCACAGGAGCCGATGTTTCATATGGGCCTACAAAAGCTCGAAAGAGCTAGTGGCCATAACAGCACCGATATCCGCTTAAGCACCGAATTAACTCGGGCGGCAGCTAGTAAAATCCACGAACTTGGGCTTGACCCTAAGGACACCACCGGCGAAGAGCTGTACCATGCTTTGTGTCAGCGACTAAAAGCAGACGATGAACGATTGCTGGCAACTCTAAAAGAAAAGTATGGCCACGGCAAAACAACCACGGTCGCGCATGTAGCCGAAGCCCTTCGCCAGGTACCGGTGCCGCGTAGTGTTTATGCGCTTAAGGCCGCCGTCGCTAAACGATTGCTCAAAAAGATTCAGCCTAAGCACGTCATGAAGCAGCTTGGCTATCGCTCGTTCGATTCAATGCTCAAACATGAACAGCCGGCCGCCTTGATGGCGGCAGCGTGGTTGGCGGAGTCGGCCCAGTGGCGCAAGCAGGTTTTGGAGCAATACAAAAAACTAAAGGCCACCGACTTTGAGATTCGCGACCTTAATATAATTTGTCCCGATAGTAAGCGCTGGCAGGCTCTTACCGATAGTCTGGTTCTCGACAAAAAACACACGGTTTTGAGCGTTAAAGAACTCGGCACGGTCGTGCTTTTACCATTGCCCGAACAGCAGCCACCGGCCGCAACGACACTGACATTGTTGCTGGCTCTGCATGCCATGAATGATATTCGGGCGGCCAGTACATTCCTAAAGTTGTGTCAGGTTAAACCGGACTTTGGCCAAACCGTGCAGACAATTGTATCTGACGAGCCAGTACTGGGCGCGCACTTATTCGACCAAGCCGTGCCTTGGCAAATTATTCAACGCTATTATGCTCGGTTTTCAGACCGATTCCGAGAGGAGATTTTTGCCCCGCATGTCCAGGCTGACGATCTGGCTTGGCATTCTATCGAAAAAATCTTGGCTTACATTGAGCCCAGTATGAGTTTCTGGCAGCACACCAACAACCTCAGCTTGTTACACAATCACCAACCAGTATCGATGAATATCATTGATGTTAGCCTGAGCTACTGTAACCAGTTACCGTATGCTAATCGTATTGTCGACTATTTCCGTCACTCGTTATGGCATGAACTTTTAATCCGTTACCTCAAGCATGACAACGTCGAACAGACCATGATTGGCGGATTACAAGCCGAATTAGTCAGTGAACCGTTATAATAAAAAGAAATAAAGGATAAGCATGATCGCTCTTACGCAAAAATTTAGACTAGACTATCGATTACCTCATGGCCAGGCCGAGGGTAATAACCTATGAGAATGCATACGCGGTACCAGATTTGTGTTTCCGGTGCAGCCAAAGGGGCGAGCGTCGAGGAGGGCAAGGAACTAGCTCGCGCAGCCGGTGAGGCAATTGCTCGGGCCGGTCACTCCTTGTTGACTGGGGCGACGGTTGGCCTTCCTAACTATGCTGCCGAAGGCTATAAAGCGGCCGGTGGTGTCATGAGTGTCGGTATTAGCCCGGCCTCGAGCAAGGTTGAGCACATTATGAAATATCGGTTGCCAATTGCCGCTTACGACACAATCTTATACACCGGCTTACACTACGTCGGGCGAGACACTCTGCTTATTACCAGCAGCGATGCGGTTGTAAGCATTGGCGGTCGACTTGGCACCCTGCACGAATTTACGATTGCCATGGAAACTGGCATCCCAATTGGCTTTTTGCAAGGAGCCGGCGGTATTAGTGAAGAGATCCAGGCTATTCTGGCGGCCGCGGGTGACATTCGTAGCGACAACCCGGTTTTATTCAGTGAAGATTCAACGGAGCTTATCACTGACCTTACCGAAGTGCTTGACTCCGAAAACGTTAAGTACCGCGAACTCTACCGCTAGCCGGCAATATATTTGCCGGGGCGGGCTTGCTACAATGGTAGCGTGAGCAAGTTTGAACTGACTAGTGAATATCAACCGACTGGTGATCAGCCGGCCGCTATCGCCCAGCTAACGCAAGGTTGGCGCGATGGCTTGCGTGATCAGACTTTGCTTGGCGTAACGGGTAGTGGTAAGACCTTCACGATGGCCAACATCGTCCAGCAGGTCCAAAAGCCAACACTGGTTCTCAGCCATAACAAAACATTGGCGGCTCAGCTGTACTACGAATTTAAAAAATTCTTCCCAAATAACGCCGTTCATTATTTCGTTAGCTATTTCGATTATTATCAGCCGGAAGCATACATTCCCCGCAGCGACACTTACATCGAAAAAGATAGCGCCATCAACGAAGAAATCGATCGATTGCGCCACGCCGCCACCGATGCTTTGTTGTCGCGTAAGGATGTACTGATCGTCGCTAGTGTTAGCTGTATTTATGGTATTGGTAGTGTCGAAGATTACGATGGTTTGTCGTTAAGTGTTTCCGTTGGTGAGCGTAAACTGCGCGATAAGTTTTTACGTCACTTGACTGATATTCAGTATCAACGCAATGATATCGATTTTCACCGCGGTACTTTTCGGGTCAAGGGCGACGTTGTCGATGTTTTTCCAGCCAGTGAAGAATTGGCTTATCGGATTGATTTTTTTGGCGATGAGGTCGATCGGATTACGCAGATCGATCCGTTAACTGGCGAGATTTTAAAACGCCCGCAGCACATTAAGATTTTTCCAGGTAGCCACTACGTCACTCCTCAGCATAAATTGCAGGTGGCCCTTGGTAAGATTGAAGAAGAATTAGCCGCCCGGCTCGCCTTATTTAAACGCGAAGGCAAACTACTAGAGGCTCAGCGCCTGGAACAACGGACACGATTCGACCTGGAAATGCTCGAAGAAACCGGCTTTGTTAAGGGTATCGAAAACTATAGCCGCTATCTGACCAATCGTGAACCGGGCGAACAACCGGCCACTTTACTTGATTATTTTCCCGACGACTTCTTGTTGTTGGTCGACGAATCGCATCAAACCATTCCGCAGATCCGCGGCATGTACAATGGCGACCGTGCTCGCAAAGAGGTACTGGTGGAGCATGGTTTTCGACTGCCTAGCGCACTCGACAACCGGCCGCTAACTTTTACTGAATACGAGCAGCACGTCAATCAAGCTATCTATGTCAGTGCGACCCCGGCTGAGTACGAGCTTAGCCGCAGCCCGGCACCGGCCCAACAGATTATTCGACCAACCGGCCTACTCGACCCGCCGATTGAAGTTCGACCTATCGAGGGGCAGATTGACGACCTCTTGGCCGAGATTAGAACGACCATCGACAAGCACGAACGCGTTTTGGTCACGACTCTGACCAAACGTATGGCTGAAGACCTGGCGGAATATCTGCAGGAGCTCAAGATAAAAGTGGCTTATCTGCACAGCGATGTTGACACGCTGGACCGAACCGACATTTTACGCGACCTAAGGCTGGGCACGTACGACGTCTTGGTTGGCATCAACCTGTTGCGTGAAGGTCTCGACTTGCCAGAAGTTAGCTTGGTGGCAATATTGGATGCCGACAAAGAAGGCTTTTTGCGCAGTGAACAAGCACTGATTCAGACGGTTGGCCGCGCCGCCCGACACATCGATGGTCATGTCATTATGTATGCCGACACTGTAACCAAGAGCATGCAAAAGACGATTGACGAGACGGTTCGCCGCCGCAAGATTCAGGAGGACTACAACAAGGAACACGGCATCACACCGCGCGGCATTAGTAAGGAAATCGGCAAGGGCATGCGGCCCGACCTGCCCGAAGAAGCCAAGACCGCCAAACTTAACCTCAAGAAAATTCCAAAAGACGAATACGCCAGTTTGATAAAAGATCTAACCGCCCAGATGGAATTAGCCAGCGCCAATTTGGAATTCGAAAAAGCCGCCGAACTACGCGACATCATCAAGGATATCCAGACTCAACTCTAGTTGTACGATTAGGCGGGTCGTACGAGCGATAGGGGTGTATCGAACTGCGCTGGCTCGATGTTACTAGCATATTCTGGTTGTGCACCTAAAGCATTGGCCACTATAGAGGTTATGGCGTTGGTGGCTTGGGGTTGGACAAGCATGGAATTGTGGCCGACTGGAAACATCCGGAAAGTCGTAACTTTGTCCATGTCGATGTCGTACGGTGGTTTCTGGTTGTAGCCCAACAGTAGCGAGCGTGTGGCACCAGGGAAGTCTGGCAAGGCGTTTGAGGGCGGTACGACAGCATCGTTGGAGGCGG
>DAIESS010000034.1 GCA_027346135.1 Candidatus Saccharimonadota bacterium | reverse complement strand
GTCATCCGGTAAAATCAAACTTTCGTCTCTGTCGCAAACAGTCAGGGTGTATTCTGGAGAACTCCAATATTCCCGCGCCGACCGTCCTTGCTCTCCGTAGCCGAGGATAGCGACGTTCACGGTTAGTCTTTCAACTTGCTTTGGACGAGTTCGGCGACCTGGCGTGGCGTCATGTCGGCTTTCAAAATAACCGCGCTTACCCCTAGGTCTTTGACTCTTTCGGGTATTTCTTGCTCGCCCTTATTGGTCAAAATGACGACTTTTATCTTCTTGCCCCAGGCGGTTTCGCGCATTTTGGCAAGCATTTCGTCGCCATTCATTTCGGGCATCATGAGGTCGAGCAGGATGATGTCTGGCTTCATTGACTGAGCTAGCTCTAGGCCGAGTTTACCGTTTTCGGCTGTTTCGACGGTGTAGCCTTCGGTCTCGAATTTGAACCGATACATTTGAGCGATAGCTTGGTCGTCTTCAACGATTGCAACTTTAGTTACCATGCATTAATCCTAATCTATCGGCTAGACTTTGACAATCTGTGGAAGCCTATCGTTGTGTGTCAACGAGTATTGTTTTGTATACTGATACGTGAAAGCACCATAGCTAAATACAAAAGGAGTCCACGTGGGCCACAATCGATTAACCGATGCCGATCCGAGCAAATCATATCCAGAATTTTTGAAAAAGGCCTATGCTGGCAAAAAAGTACAACAAACCGAGACCAAGCCAGAACTTATTCACGCGGGCACGGCTGAAGGCAAAAAGCGCCTGCAACAGCTAGCGAATGACACATCAGTTACGCAAATAATCGATAATTATGGCGAGCAGTACGCCGAGTTGTTACTAAGCAAGAACGCTCATTTGTATCGGGCAAATTACGATGTCCAGGTCGCTTCGGTATCTGAACTCCTGACCAAGCACTATGGCGAAAAACAGGCCTGGGAGCTTGGTAGTTGGGTATTTTTTCCTTGGTCCGGCCAGCTGGTGCATATTTTAGGCCAGGAAGATTTTGAAGACCTGCGTACTATTCGCAACCGCGACCTTATCACCAAAGACGAGCAGGCGATTTTATTCGACTTTCGAGCTGCATGCTTTGGCATGAGTGTTGGCAGCGCTGGCGCTCTAGCTCTAGCAATCACCGGTATTTCACGTCACATTAAGCTAATCGATGGTGCGGTCATTAGTGGCTCTAACCTAAATCGCATTCTTACTGGTGTATCAAGTGTGGGCAAGCATAAGGCTCAAGTTATTGCCGAAAAGATTTACGAGATGAATCCGTATTCTGAAGTGGCTACTTACGACAAAGTAAACCAAGCAAACGTCGAAGATATTTTGAATGACGAACCCAAAACTGATGTGGTGATTGATGAAATTGATGATATCGAGATGAAAGTCGGGCTTCGCTTAGCCGCCCGTCGCCGCAAAATACCAGTACTGATGGCAACGGAGATTGGTGACACCATAATATTGGACGTTGAGCGATTCGATCTTGAACCTAAGCGTCCAATTTTTCACGATCTGGTTCCCGGTATAGAGACACTAATTGATAATCCGCCCGAAAACTATCGTGAATGGACCAAACATGCTGTTCGTATAATTGACCCCCGTAATATGTCGCACAAGATGCAGGAATCTCTCCTTAAAATCGGTACGACAGTTGTGACTCATCCGCAACTTGGCTCGACGGTGATGGCGACCGGTGGCGTGTTGGCCTTTGCCGCTAAAAACATTGCCCTTGGCAACCCGATAAAGTCAGGCCGATATGTTATTTCTATGGAAAGACAAATGCTTGCAGATCACCAAACGCGTGCCTATAAGCGTAAACACAAACAGCACACCAAGGTTATTCACAAAGCAATTAATTCGATGTAATAAGTTCGGCGGCATCAACTCTAGGTGAATAAGCACGATTTTTTTGGCCTTCACCTATGCGAATGACGCACTGCAGACGTTTACTTGTTCCGAGCATTTGTTCGATATCTTCATGAAAAGTTGAGGCTTCGACAGTTGCCGCCGAAGTAGCTTGGCTTAGCCCAAGAGCTTCGATGGCGAGTGCGACTTCCAGGTAGGCTTTGCCAGCCGCAAACCAATATTCGGGCATGTCGCCGTCGGTCGTAATAAATACCAGGCCACTTGAAGATAGCCAGCGCTTCTTCTCTAGCTTAACCTCTTGGCCCAGGGCAATGCCAAGACGAAGGATGAACGGCTCAACGAAGGCAATAAGCCCAGGGATGTAAAGGCTGCGAACCGATATGCCGCGCTTTTTATGGCTATTTTGCACAACCACATACTGGCTAAGCTCACTACGGAATTTTGGGTTACTGAGAGCAAGTTGAATACCTTGAGCAGTTAGTCCGGCGGTCTTTTTAATATGATCAGGGTCACTATCGGCCATGACTTGCACACCGTCTATATGGCTAGATGCCTGCAGTGATTGAAGATCGACATCAGACAGTTCGCGCATTTTATAGATACTCCTGTCGGTGCAGCGGGTACGGAGTAAACGTATCTTAGAGTCTGCGTCCATGCGGGCTTGTTCCGACACATTTTCATCGAACTTTAACTCTGCTCGGCGGTCATCAAGTTTTGCACTTTGGCAGGCAAACCCGAAGGTAGCGGCGCTCAGAGTCAAAGCTTCGCAAAATATGCCTAGGCTTATGATTGTTTCTCGCCCGGTTGGATCGCCGTCCGTTAATGTGAAGCGAGGGTCTAACTCGACGACAATCGAATTATTTTGTGTGCTAATGCGCCAGGGTTGAGTGTTATGGACCGATGGGGCTAGTCGAGCTATATCTACGATTTTTGTTAATGATTCACTAAGTTTATCCATAGCATTAGAATAGTATGGAGTTTGCAGAAATGCACATGAATTATTAGCGCTTATGAAAATTGCTGGTATAATTCCGCTAGTAAGGCATGGCGAAACAATGCCTAAAATATGCCCCAACTTTTTATCAAAACTGGATAAATTGGTATACAACACATGAACCCTGATTTTAGAGCGTTACCTGAGTTTGATGATCATGAAATGCTTATTGCGCTGACAGATGAAAAGTCCGGTCTAAAGTCTTTCGTCGGAATCCATAACACTAACCGTGGCTTAGCCCTTGGCGGTACTCGCCTTCGCGTTTACCAGACCGAAGAAGAGGCCTTGCGGGATGCTCTGAACTTGTCTAAGGCTATGACTTACAAGTGCGCGTTAGCCAATCTGCCATATGGCGGCGGGAAGGCTGTTATCATTGCGAAGCAAGATGATTTCAACCACGATGAGGTTCTGAAGGCTTATGCTCGTTCAATAGAGAAGTTAGGTGGTTTGTTTAAGACCGGGACCGATGTTGGTATTAGCGACGACGATGTTCGACTCATGGCCACTCAGACAAAATACATGCTCGGCGTAACCGAAGCCGACAGAGGTAACTTAAGCACAGCTAGCTGTGCGGCGCTAGGCGTATTCCATTCAATCGAAGCCGCCATGGTGTCACTCTTTGGTAGTTCTAGCCTTCAGGGTAAGCGAATAGCAATCAAGGGTGTTGGCAAACTTGGTGGTGAGCTGGCTCGTTTGTGTAGCGAAGCCGGGGCTTCGATTGTGGCGAGCGATGTTGATGATTCTAAGTGCGAGGCGTTACGCCAAAAATTGTCTGACGTTGAGATTGTATCGAATGACGAAATTAACTCGGTAGAATGTGATGTTTATTCACCGTGCGCACTCGGTAAAGAATTCACGGAGCAAAACATTGACGATCTTAAATGCCGAGCTGTGGTTGGCGGTGCCAATAACCAGCTAGATAACGAGCAAGTCGGTCAATTGTTACACGAGCGAGGTATTATTTATGCTCCAGATTACGTTGCTAATGCCGGTGGTCTAATTTACGTAGCTGATGAGCTAGAGCCAGGTGGCTTTAGAAAAGAGCGGGTTATCGAGCGAACCGAAGCAATTCGTCAAACAATGGAAACAATCTTTGAGCGATCAAAGGCGACACGGCGTCCAACATCTGACATAGCCAACGAGCTAGCCCGAGAGCGGATATTTGGCCAGGACTAAGCATGGTGTACAAACAATACGTCAAATTGTTCCGTCGGGCTGCCAATAAAATACCCGCCTACAAGGCGTACCTTGCCGACCATGACTTTGCCGTCAACAAGGTGCGAACGATCGAAGACTTTACGAAAATCCCAGTAACAACCAAGAAAACGTATCTGCAAACACACGATCGAAGCGATTTGGTCTGGCCGGCTAGCTTTAAGCAGCCGGTATTATTTTGTGCAACTTCTGGTTCGACGGGCGAGCCTTATTATTTTCCGCGTAACGAGAAGTTGTCCTGGCAAATGTCACAACTGGTTGAAGACTTCGTCAACAACTCTTCGTATGGCAAGGGCCGTACTCTAGTTATTATAGGTTTTGGGATGGGCGTCTGGATTGGCGGTATTATCACCCTGCGAGCTTTCGAAATAGCCGCCGAAAGGGTCGATTCGCAACTCGCAATATTACCGGCAGGCTATAACAAGAAGGAAATATTTAAGGCGTTAAAAAAGCTTGCCCCTGAATACGATCAGACAATCCTCATCGGTTATCCGCCATTCACTAAAGAAGTTATTGACGAAGCCGAAGAAGAGGGCATCGATCTTAAATCACTGAATTTGCGACTGATGTTTGCCGCTGAATCGTTTACCGAAACTTTTCGTAATTATGTGTCAGAAAAGGGGGGTGTTCAAAGTCCCATACTGGATACTTTGAATATATATGGAACGGCCGACATTGGCGCAATGGCTCATGAAACACCGATAAGCATTCTAATTCGTCGGTTGGCAATCGAGGATCCGCTTCTTTACCGGGATCTTTTCGGGCAGATTGCCAAAACCCCGACACTAGCCCAATACAATCCGGAGTTTATTCAATTTGAAGAGGTTGATGGTGACATAGTTCTAACGAGTGACGGTGCGCTCCCGTTGATACGTTATGCTGTTGGTGACCATGGTGGGATCATGCAATATACTGAGATTGCTCAGAAATTCAGACACTACGGGATTAATCTTGATGCCGAAATCAAGAAAGCCGGTATCAAAAAACCGAAAAAGAACTGGCCGTTCGTATACGTGTATGAACGAGCTGATTTTGCCTCGACGCTCCACGGCATAATTATCTATCCGGAATTTATCAAGGAAGGCTTGGTAAGCAAAAGTGTGTCCAACTTCTTTACTGAGCGCTTTACTATGTCGACCAAGACAGATGTACATCACAACCAATTCCTCCAGGTTAACTTGGAACTGCAGAAAGGTGTTGAGCCCAGTGACGAGCTGCAACAGCTAGCTTTCAAGAGAATCCAAAAGAGCATGAAACAAAAGAGTTCAGAGTTTGCCGAGGTATCGAAGAGCAAATCGAGTGACGATTTGTTACAGATTGTACTTTGGCCAAATGGTCATCCGCGTTATTTTGCGCCCGGCACAAAACAAAGGTGGGTAGAAAAGTAGGTTTAGCTGTACAATAAGCTTAATCACTATGTAGATTGAGCCCATGTTAGAGCAAATAATCCTCGTTTTCTC
>DAIESS010000033.1 GCA_027346135.1 Candidatus Saccharimonadota bacterium | reverse complement strand
CGATAAAGCGACGGCTCACGGGTTTGCTCAGGCGCGCAAGACTGAGTTGCAGTTTCGGCAGGCAAGAATGTCGGCCCGCATGGTGCAGGGCGTAAATGATCAGACTAACGAAACATACCAAGCTGAGGTACATGAAATTGTATCGAACGATCCGGACGCCCATATCTTGGATTTGAGTTTTGACTTAAATAAGCTTAGCGCCGATCAAAAGAAAGAGTACCATGTCGCATTAAAGAAGATGATAGTACCGATAACCGAGGGTTCGCCGCTTGCTTTTCAAGACAGAGACGCCTCGATTCCGTTCAAGAAAGTTGCCAATGAGCGGATTGCGGCTGGAAAAGTGTTTTTCGATGAAAGCGACATCCCGGCATTATCAGTTGAGGCCGGTATACCAGAGAGCGTTGCCTTACAGATGGCTAGTGCCTTGAATGCAAGCCGGATTGCCCTGATGAAACCCGGCTATTTAGTGGATCGACTGACGCATAGGACCGAAGATGTATTTGTTGAAGAGATAGAGTTCAATAACGAGAAACACGTCGTACCTATAAACCTCGAGTATGTGCAGCGCTATTTGCGAATTAATCATATTGTCGGTCTTCAGCAAGACTTATCTTCTGTCACAATAGGTAGGGCAATTAAAGCTGTATCGTTCTTTGATCTTGAAAAAACCATGTCGCGTAAATCATATGAGAACAAGAAAACACAACTAGCTCACAGGCTAGGCCAACTAAGTATCCCGCTGCCCGAGGCGATGGCTTCTGGTACGGAGCGGCAAACTTTGCTACAAATCTTGAATGATGCACACGCTAAGCCAGAGAGGCTGGTCGAAGCGGCGAGCCAAGTAAATGGTTTCGACAAGATTTTTGCGGCCGATGCGGGCAACTGGGAAGGCTATACTCTTGCCGAGCATACCGAAACGGTCCTGCGTAATTTCGAAGAGAACTACGCTGATGATATGCCGGTAGATTTGCTGGCACCGATGCGCTTAGCGATAATTGTCCATGACGTCGGCAAGCCCGTGGCGAGAGCACACGGTAAGCGACACACCCAGGCGGCTTATAATCAGCATTACGCCGCCAAGTTTATGGATAAACTTGGCGTTGATGATAAAACGCAGAACCTCTTACTGACATTAATAGGCGATGCCCAAGTTCTTGCATTCAATAGTAATGTGAGGCATCATTCCGATCGGCTTTTACAGTCTCTAGCAGCTGATACACTTAGGCGTTTTAAAAATGGGGAAGCCGTAATGCCGGCCGAGGTGCGCTCCTTTGTGGAGCTAGCCAAAATACTGCAAGTCTGTGATGGGGGCTCGTATACTAGCATGGCTGTCACGAGGTCTAAGAAATACGGTGGCCGTTATCGGAATGCTCCGTCGTTCAATGCAAGTTTTGCTCAACCGCACGGGTTCGGTAAGCGTACAGTGAAATTGCGCGAAAATGGTACGGTGCCCGCCCATCATGATTTGTCGCCCAAAGGCCTAAAATCGGCCGGTGTCTAAATACTTTAGTTGTGATAATTGGCGGCAAACTCGTCTTGGCGATGCCCGATAGCTATCGCTCTAGTATACTGTAGGGGTGATAACGACGCTGACGGGAGAAAACGACTTTGCGCGCTTGCAGGCGCTGCGGCAGCTTGTGGCCGATTTTGTAGCTGAGCAGGGCGATATGGCGCTGGAGCAGCTCGAAGGTGAGACTGTTGAGTTGACGCGTTTGCGTGAGGCTTTGCAGTCGGCGCCATTTTTGGCCAGTCGCAAACTAGTGGTACTACGGACACCTTCGGCCAACAAACAATTTATTGAAAAAGCCGAAGAAATTCTGAGTGATGTTAGTGAAGCTACCGATGTTATTATCGTTGAGCCAAAATTAGATAAGCGGCTGGCTTATTATAAATTCCTGAAAAAGGCGACAGAATTCCGTGAGTTCTTGTTGCCCGATGCTCGAGCGCTAGCGCGCTGGCTGAGCGATACGGCTAAAGAGCAGGGTGGGGCACTTTCGGCTAGCGATGCAGCCTATTTGGTCGAGCGAGTCGGCGCCAACCAACAGCTACTCGCAACCGAGCTCGATAAATTATTACTGTACGAGCCGCACATCACGCGCTCAACTATCGACCTGATGACCGATCAGGCCTTGCAGAGCAAAATTTTTGATCTGCTCGATGCGGCTTTCGCCGGCAACAAACCGCGGGCCCTTAAACTGTATGACGAGCAGCGCGACCAGAAGGTCGACCCGCTGCAGATTATAGCCATGCTGGCCTGGCAGCTGCACATTTTGGCGCTCTTGGTGTTCGCTGGTGACCGCTCGGCCGACGAAGTAGCCCGTCAGGCGGCCATTAGTCCGTACACGGTAAAAAAGAGCCACAATGTTGCCCGGAAACTTAGTAGGGCTGATATTAAACGGTACGTAGATGACTTACTGGCCATCGATAAACGGGCGCGTCGCGAAAAGCTCGATCTGGATGATGCCTTGCAGCTATATCTGCTACAGCTGTAATTATTGCTCCAATTTAACCCGAGTGCACAACTAAAAAACCGCCTGGTTGGGCGGTTTTTATAAATCAAAAGAAGAGTTTAAAAAACTATTTCTTTTTTGGTGCGGCTTTTTTAGCAGCTGGCTTTTTAGCCGGAGCTTTTTTAGCGGCGGCTGGCTTTTTGGCGACAGTCTTCTTGGCTGGAGCAGCTTTCTTAACGGCTGGCTTAGCGGCAGCCTTCTTGGCGGTAGCGGTGGGCTTAACGCCGGCTGTCTTAGCCTTGGCGGCTAGCTGCTTCTTAACGCGAGCAGCCTTGTTCTTGTGCATGACGCCTTTTTTAACGGCCTTGTCAACGTTGCTTTGAGCGGCGCTGTGCGACTTTGGGCTAGCTTTTTTGGTGAAGGCCTTTAGAGCGCTTTTAAGTGAGCGCTTGGTTTTGCTGTTACGAACAGCGGCTTTGTTTGATATTTTTACCCGCTTTTTGGCGGATTTGATAATTGGCATGGACTAATAATCCTTTTATGTTAATAACTCTCAACCCTACACTATACGGAGGTCGACAGGTCTTGTAAAGCGCTCAGTATACCAGAGGTGGCTATAGTATAATGTTTATGGTTGAACTATACTTCCAACATAATTTGTATGAAATATACGAAATTTTACCTCGCTCGTGTACTTTCAACCGGGTTGTTATGCGTGGTAGGAGTCTTCGTGGCGGCACAACCGGTCAGCGCGCTTTATACCTACAGCCGCAGTATTAAAATGAGCACGTCACAACCAAGCGCTACTGGCGTGACGTATAGCGTTAGCTTCAAGGCCGATCAGGCTTACACCCTCAAGACTTTGATTGTCGATTTTTGTGCTAATTCACCTTTAATTGGACAGACTTGTTCAGCGCTAGCTGGTTTTACGGTTGGTGCGACGCCGACGGTTATTAATTTTCAACAGAACGGCGTAGCGGTAGCCGGCAGCTGGACGGCTGCATCTCAGAACAGCGGTCGTACTCTTTCTTTCAGCAACGCTACTGGCGTCAGTGTGGCGGCGGGCGACAACTTGACGCTTGACCTTACTACCGTGACAAACCCGAATAGCGTCACTAGTTTTTATGCCCGGATGTTAACTTACGATGTTACATCGCCAGCTTATAGCGACGTCAGCACGGCCGTTTTTAGAGAAACGGGCAGTGTAGCACTTAGCACGGCCAATAATATAGGCTTTACCTTCCAGGTACCGGAATCACTCTCGTTTTGCGTTTACAAAACAACTTGCGGCGATACGCCGGCCTTAACTTTAGGGCATGGCACCAATAAAGTGCTCGATAGTTCGGTCATCGACACCGACACTGCCCAGTTTTCGATTGCCACTAACGCCCTTAATGGCGTTGCTATTATGGCCCGTGGTACGTCATTGAAAACGTCTTCTTACACAATTGCGCCTATTAATGGTGGTAGTGGTGTGCAAGCGGCGATGGTGGCGGGGACGGAAGCATTCGGTTTGAAAGTCTCGCCAACGACAGGGTCGATTGCAGCCACGGCCGCCTACGCTGACACTGGCGGCAATAGCTATACCTTCGACAATAATATGGTGCCGCCCAGTACGGGTTCGGCTATTATCGCCAACCAGGCCACGCCGGGGCCGCTCAGCAGCACTGTTATGACGGTTACCTTTGGCGCCACCGCCTCATCAACGACGCCGGCTAACGTATACACGGCGATCATCAGCCTGATTGCTGTCGCGACCTTTTAACCTTTTTGTCCCTTTTACAATAAAGTTGCTCGACAAGCATTACCATTTATGGTATGTTGCTAACAGATTGTACTAACATCAAAAAGTATCAAAAATATGAACGATCAAAAACAACAGCTGGTAGAGAAGCTCAAAAGCTCAAGCAACATCCTGGTAACGGTGCGCAACAACCCAACTGTTGACCAGTTGAGTGCTTGTATTGGACTGACCCTATTGCTTAACAAACTCAACAAGCACGCTACGGCTGTTTTCAGTGGTGAGATTCCTTCTACCATCGAGTTTTTGAAGCCCGAAGAAACCCTCGAGAAGACGACCGACAGTCTGCGCGATTTTATTATTGCGCTTGATAAGTCAAAAGCCGACAAACTTCGCTATAAAGTCGAGGACACGACCGTAAAAATATTCATTACACCGTTTAGAACGTCGATTTCGCAAGACGATCTGGATTTTTCGCAGGGTGACTTTAATGTTGACGTCGTCGTCGCCTTGGGTGCGCACGAGCAGCAAGACCTCGACCGGGCGATTACCGAGCATGGTCGGATTTTGCACGACGCCACCGTTGTTAGCATCAATAACACTGAAAATGGCAGTTTGGGCACGATTAACTGGATTGATACGCGAGCGAGCAGTTTGTCCGAGTTGGTGGCTGGTCTAACGCGCCCACTTGGCGGTAAAGACAAGAATTTGCTCGATGAGCAGGTGGCTACGGCCTTGCTAACTGGTATAGTGGCCGAAACCGAACGCTTTAGTAATGATCGCACAACTCCGCAGACCATGAGTATTAGTGCCGACCTGATGTCGGCCGGTGCGAATCAGCAACTAGTTGCTAGCCAACTCGAAACCGAACCGGAGACGCCGTTTTCTTTGCCGCCGGAAAGTGATGAGAGCTCATCTCAGTCCGAGGAGCCGCCCAAGCCAGACGATGGCACGTTGGAGATTAAACACAATGAGCCGGCCGAAAGGTACGACGACCGGCCCGAAAACGTCGTTAACCCGCCAATCGACCTGCCTAAACCCGAGACCGAACCTCAGTTTGATTCACCGGAAATGTTTGGTTTGCCGCCCAAGCCGGCGGCTGAAGATAAGCTACCGGAGATTAAGCCGCTGCATGAGCACGAAACGATGTTGCCAACTATGCCACCAACCTTTGCAGCTGGTGCCGGTGACATTACAGGTCTGCCGTTCCAGACTGAGGTACCATCCGGTAGCCCAGCCAACCCAAATGCTCCGCAAATAGATCAAGAACCGATGCTTGACACTCTGAATGCCGGTTTGACGCCTTCGGCGAACCCGCCGTTACTGAGCCATAACGGTGAACCGGCCAAGACAGGGGATGCCCAAAGTGTTACCGATGCGTCGCCGGCGCCTGTCGCACCATCAACGACGTTCACACCGACGCAGCCACCAGTCCCAGAAGAGCCTCCACT
>DAIESS010000032.1 GCA_027346135.1 Candidatus Saccharimonadota bacterium | reverse complement strand
CGCCAGAGCTATCGTGAGGTTATGATGCTTGTTCGTCATGCTGGTGAAACCCTGGAGACGGCCTTGTATGTTTGAAAAAAGTAGCAATCCGTCGCTGAAAACTTACGCTGAAGTCTTTGAAACGGTCGCTCAAACGGCCGAGGCTTACCAGTCGGGCCACTTGATTGGCGCAACCAAGCAGCGCCATGCGGCCGAAGAAAGCTTATTGCATCAAGGCGTCAGTCGGGCTAACATTCTAGAGTTGTTTAAATGCGCCGAGACCGATTATGAATTATTGCAAGGCGAACTCAACACGGTTAGGCCTGAAGATTTCGAGAGGGAGAAATAGATGACGGATAAAAAGCACACGCCAAAGCAGCCGCAACCAGATTATGCACAAATTGCCGAAGAATTGGCGGCCGAAAATGCCACATTAACCGAAGCTCTGCAGCGCGAACGAGCCGACGCCGTTAACATACGCCGCCAGCACGAAGCGCAGATGGCTAACGTACGAAGTAGCGTTAAGGCTAGCGTGGTAGCTGAACTGTTACCGGTCATCGATAACTTCGAGCGCGCCCTCAAGCATGTCCCGGTTGAGTTGGCCAAAGATCAGTATGTTAAGGGTATCCAAGGTATCGTTAAACAGTTTGAGCAAACCCTAACCCACCTAGGTGTTGAGCGTATCAAAACCGTTGGCGAGCCTTTTGACCCAGAATTGCACGAAGCCGTCAGTATGGAGCAGGGTGATGGTGACCAAGAGGTCGTTAGCGAAGAATTACAGCCTGGTTACAAGATTGGCGACGACGTTATTCGACACGCTATGGTTCGCGTGACACACGCTTAAGGCTATGGATAAGCGCAGAATTTGTGAAGATTGCCCGGTGCAAGTTTGTGACGTCAGTGACCGCCAGTTGATGGCGACCTATGCCGCTATGGTAATGATGCCCGAAAGACGCCTATCTACCATTGACGACGCACATCGTCATGAAGCAATTTGCACGCCTGATACCCATCCAACTGAGTCAGCAATTGCTATTTGTCTGGCGCGTCATCTTGACGGTATATGTCAGTATGCGGCCGGACCAGACACTATAGGGGCTTAAAGTAAGCAAGTTGTTGTAATCCGCTAGGCGCGGGTGTATACCGGTTATAGTACGTAAAATATAGGCCATAAAAAATGTCTTCTCATGAAAGTGCAACCAAACAAATACTTGAAAGCAAAATGCCACAAATAATCGGTCGAACTATGCTGGAGCATACTGCCTCCGACCAGCCATCAATGGAAAATCCCGAACAAGCCGTGTTAGATAAGCCCTTGGCACATATCTGGCAGGTAGTGGCCGCATTATCAGATTACAAAACGCGTTATACCGGGGGTATGAGACATATACCCACACCCAGTATCGATAGGTTTGACAAAGAAGAATACAGCAAGAATTTTGTGGTTGACGGTGTCCCAGCCGCGCCATTATCAATGCGGACGACTTTTTGGGGCGAGGATAGCCCCGAATTACGCCAAGTTGCCGTAACCTACAACCACCCATTTCGATATGAAAACCTAAGGCTAGATATAACACTATCAGTCGATCGGCCGCCACTTATCGCAAAGGAAGTCTGGTCCAGAGGGGCATGGCACATGATGCCCGTTAATGACCCGGCTCGGCAACAGGAATATATCGAAGAAACTGTCCGTGAGCTCGACGCCGAGATTGCCCGTTCGGGCATAGTTCTCTAGAAGAGTATAGAATTATAATTGGCACTCTTGACATGAGAGTGCCAATTTTTTATGCTAAACTAGTATTAGCACTCGATAAGAGCATCTGCTGATAAAACGATCATTTAACTTACGACATCTTATATAACTTATCCGCTACTAAAGGAGGCATAAAACATGGGAAAAATAATTGGTATCGACCTTGGTACGACTAACTCGGCTATGGCCGTCATGCAGTCCGGTAAACCGGAAATCATCGCCAACAGCGAAGGGGCGCGCACTACTCCATCGGTCGTCGCCATCAACAAAAACGGTGAACGCTTGGTTGGCCAGGTGGCTCGCCGCCAGCAAGTTACTAACGCTAAAAATACGATTTACGAAGTTAAGCGCTTAATTGGCCGCAACTGGGAAGACAAAGAAATCCAGCGCGACCTCAAATTAATGGGCTACGAGATCGTTAAAAGTGGTAACGGCGTTAAGGTTAAGATGGGCGACAAGGAATACAGCCCTGAAGAAGTCAGTGCCATGATTCTTAGCAAGCTCAAAAGCGACGCCGAGAGTTTCTTGGGCGACAAGGTTACCGAGGCTGTTATTACCGTACCGGCTTACTTCGACGACTCACAGCGCCAGGCTACCAAAGATGCCGGTAAAATTGCCGGCCTAGAGGTTAAGCGCATTATTAACGAGCCAACCGCCGCCGCTTTGGCCTACGGACTCGACAAAGAAAAGAGCGAAGAAAAGATCGCCGTTTATGACCTTGGTGGTGGTACGTTCGACGTCTCCATTTTGGAATTGGGCGATGGCGTTTTCGAAGTAAAGAGCACCAACGGTGATACTCACCTTGGTGGCGCCGACTTTGACCGCACAATCGTGAACTACTTCGTTGATGAGTTTAAGAAAGAAAATGGCATCGATATCAGTAACGACAAAGCTGCCATGCAGCGCTTGCGCGATGAAGCCGAGAAGGCCAAGATTGAGCTTTCGACCGCCCAAGAAGTCGACATTAACTTGCCGTTCTTGACGGCTGACGCTGACGGTCCGAAGCACTTTGAACACAAGCTAACACGCTCCAAACTCGAGCAGTTGGTTGGCGATTTGGTTAACAAGACAGCTGAGCCATGTGAAAAGGCCCTGAAAGACGCTGGTCTTAAGGCTAGCGACATCGACGCTGTTGTCTTGGTTGGTGGTATGACCCGCATGCCGGCCGTCCAGGAAAAGGTTAAGCAGATTTTCGGTAAAGAGCCGATGAAGGGTGTTAACCCCGATGAAGTTGTGGCTATTGGTGCCGCCATCCAGGGTGGTGTGCTCCAGGGTGATGTCAAAGACGTCCTCTTGCTTGATGTCACGCCTTTGAGCCTTGGTATCGAGACGATGGGTGGTGTCATGACCAAACTAATCGACCGCAACACCACCATCCCAACCAGCAAGTCTGAAGTTTTCTCGACCGCGGCCGACAATCAGTCGCAAGTTGAGATTCACGTTGCCCAAGGTGAACGTGACATGATCGATGGCAACAAGAGCCTAGGTCGTTTTGTACTCGACGGCATTGCACCGGCACCACGTGGTGTACCGCAAGTTGAGGTTACCTTCAATATCGATGCTAACGGTATCTTGAACGTAACTGCCAAAGACAAGGGTACCGGCAAGGAGCAGAGCATTACCATTCAGGGTAGTGGTAACTTGGACAAGACTGAAGTCGAAAAGATGGCTAAAGATGCCGAAGCCCACGCGGACGAAGATAAGAAGAAGAAAGAAGCTGTCGAAGCTCGCAACTTACTTGACAGCGCAATTTACCAAGCTGACAAGCTTAAGAACGACAACGGTGATAAATTGAGTGATGACGACAAGAAAACACTCGACGAAGCCACCGAAGTTGCCAAAAAAGCCTTGGCCGACGACAAGGCCGATAAAGACAGCCTGGAAAAGGCTGCCAAAGAGTTGAACGACAAGATCATGCCAATTGGCGCCAAGCTCTATGAGCAGGCCGCTAAGGATGAACCGGCCGCTGAAGGCGATGACGCCAAAAAAGACGGCGACAAAGACGAGCCTGTCGAAGGCGAAGTTGTCGACGACAAGAAGTAGACATCATTTTAAGTCCTTCAAATACACCGGCTGCTTAAATGGCCGGTGTATTTTGTTGCCGATAACCTCATCGACAAGTATGCTGTAGGCAAATAGCATCGGAAGGCTACATTTATATGACAGAGGTGGTGATTAATTGCAAAAGTTGGCAGCAAGCTCAGACCCTGGCTGACATGTTGCTGTCTAAAAACCTCGCTCAAAGTGTCGAGCTCATGGCCGTCAAGCCTAAAGCCTGGCGCCGCCAGCCCGACCCGCTTCAGGTGGTTCGACTGATTGTAGCAACCTCACAACCCTCGGTCGTTAAAGTAGCTGGTCGCCAATTCAAAAAGACCTGGCCAACTAAACCACGGCTACGGTTTGTTGATTTAAAAGTTTGGCTGGCACAAGTGTTATCGGGGCGGTTATAACCTCAAGAAGTAAAAAATTTAACTTCGCAATTTCTGTACCTAGTAAATAATTAAGCTCATAAATAAAGGAGGTAACACATGACATTGGTTGATATTATTGCCTGGATCATCATGGGTGCTTTAGTCGGTTGGATTGCTTCAAAAATTATGAACACAGACGCCGAGCAGGGTGGCGTAGCTAATATTGTTGTTGGTATCATTGGTGCTTTTGTCGGTGGATGGGTAATGCACATTTTTGACAAGACCGGTGCTAGTGCTACCAATGCCTTTTCCTGGCGCAGCTTTTTTGTAGCATTGCTTGGAGCGGTCATTGTGCTGTTCATCTACAAAGCTGTTTCTCGACGCGCTTAATCTTGTCACAACGGCTCGCAGTAGTGTCTGAGCTAGATGCGAGCCGTATGTTTTTTGTTGGCACTCTAGACTTTTGAGTGCCAACAAATTACACTATTATCAGATGACAAAGCGTGATTATTACGAGATATTAGGCGTCGGCAAAGAAGCTAGTGCCGACGAGATAAAAAAAGCTTTCCGGCGGAAGGCTGTCGAGTTGCACCCTGACCGTGGTGGTGATGAAGAGAAGTTCAAAGAGCTTAATGAGGCTTACGAAGTCTTAAAAGACCAGTCCAAGCGTCAGCGCTACGATCAATTTGGTCACGCCGGTGTCGGCGGTAACGGTGGCGCTGGAGCAGGCGGCTTTGGCGGTTTTGAAGGCTTTAACGGCCAGAACGTCAATTTTGACTTCGGTGATCTTGGCCTGGGTGATATATTCGGTAGTTTTTTTGGCGGCGGTGGGCACCAGCGTCAACAAGCCCCTAGTCGCGGCCGGGACGTTGAAGCTCGTGTCGATATCACTTTCGAGCAGGCTGTTTTTGGTACTGAGGTCGACTTGTCGCTTAGCTTGGAAGACACCTGCGAACACTGCAAGGGCGACGGTGCCGAACCTGGTCACGATCTAAAGACCTGTGATAGTTGTGGCGGTAGCGGACAAGTCGTTATGGAAACACGCACCATCTTCGGCAACATCCAACAAGCGGCCGTCTGCCCGAAGTGTCATGGTCGCGGTAAAATTCCCGAAAAGCCTTGTAGTGTCTGTCATGGCAAGGGAACACATGTCAAAAAACAGACGATTTCCCTAAAGGTACCGGCGGGAATTGATGATGGCGCGACGATCCGTTTGCGGGAACACGGTGAAGCCCTTGCTGGTGGTTCCAAGGGTGATTTGTATATCAACGTTCGGGTTAAACCGCACAAAAAATTCACGCGCGAAGGAGATTTAATCCTAAGCGAAGAACACGTTGGTATGGTTGAGGCGGCGCTTGGTACTGAAATTACTGTCGACACAGTTGACGGTCCGGTTCGCATGAAGGTGCCGGCCGGCACGCAAAGCGGTAGTGATTTTAAACTATCTAGTCACGGCGTTCCTCACATGAAAAGTCAGACGCGTGGCGCCCATATTGTCACAATAATCGTCGACACGCCTACGAAACTGACTAAGGACCAAAAAGAATTGCTT
>DAIESS010000031.1 GCA_027346135.1 Candidatus Saccharimonadota bacterium | reverse complement strand
AATCGGCGGTCCCTCATTGCCCCGGGGATCGGTAAGTAGCACGCCAGGGATGTCATGGCTAAAAACGACCGTTTCATGGCCGTCGTGGTAGGCGAGGAATTGTTGTAGGATAATTGTTCGGTCTGACAAGTCCTTGGTGAGGTTTACGAAATCCTTAGGCGTAAACCAGTGATTCATCGATTTCATGTAGGGACCAGGAAAACCCTTAAGGCCGGGTATAGCCCAAAAATCGTCACTGACGAGCAGGGGTTGTTTGGCGAGCTCGTATTTGGCGATGGCTTTTTTGGTGATAACTTCTTCGGCGTTTTCGCTTTGAATTTCATCAACCTCAAAGATGGCTTGCTCGAGTTCGATGCCAAACTTAGCGCAGGTATGTTGACCGATGCCGAATTTGTGATTGTTGCCGGTGGCGCAAAGTAACTTCATTAGACGAACCTTGTGACTTCAGCGTTTCGAATTCCGTCGGTATCTCGGAAGAAGGGGGCGCTGTCGACGACGGCTTTCAGGGCTAAGCCAAACGTACCATGACTCACGACTAGTATTGTCTCGTACGATAAACCCTGAAGGTGCTCATAAGTTAAAACCGCTCGATTCATAACTGAATCGGTTGTTTCGACATCGACTATACCGTCGAGATCGACATCGAGCTCCCAGGGCTTACCCTGGAGAGAGCCGTAATCTCGTTCTACGAGTAAGGAGTTAGTTTCGATTTTATCTTCAGGGTAACCAATCTCTTTAGCAATAATTTTAGCTGTTTCGTAGGCTCTCGAAATCGGAGAGGCGATGATGTGGTCAATGCCAAGCTCGGCCGCCTGTTGGCCGGCTAATTTTGCTTGTTGCTTGCCCTTGGCCGTTAATGGCGTTTCGGCCAGTCCGGCAAACACCCGGGCGACATTGGCCTCACTCTCGCCGTGACGTATAAAGTAGAGCTGTTTCATAGCCATCAAGTATAGCTGACGATGAAGGGGCTGTACACGGGGCGGACGGTGTACGAATCATTTCTGTCAGTGCATAATTAAAAATATGAAGCTGGAGCTTGAACCGGGCGTTTATGTTGCTGCCGTCAGTGGCGGGGTCGATTCGGTGGTGCTGTTGCACATCTTGAAGGATTTGCCGGGTGTTGAGTTAGTAGTGGCGCACTTTGATCATGGCATCCGACAAGAGTCGGCTCAAGACAGGCAATTCGTTGAAGAATTGGCGCATAAATATGGCTTGCCATTCGAATATGCCGAGGAAAAATTGGGTGCTCACGCCAGTGAGGAGACAGCACGCCGATCTCGTTATGAATTTTTACATCAGGTAATGCAACTTCATAATGCTCGTGCCATTGTGACGGCTCACCACCAAGACGATGTGCTTGAAACGGCCATTTTGAACTTGTTACGCGGCACGGGTCGCAAGGGTTTAACCTCACTTGAAAATAGGCAACATATCATCCGACCACTATTGCACATGTCCAAACAAGTTATTCGTGACTATGCACGGCAACATAATTTGCAGTGGCAAGAAGATGTGACCAACCAAGACCCGAAATATCTGCGTAATTATATACGTTTAAATATTGTTCCGAATTTGGGTGACGCAGCCAAGCAAAAACTGCAAAGTATTATTGAAGGTAGCCGTCAACTGAACGCTGAACTTGACCTGGCGATTGAGGGTTTGTTGCCCGAAGGCGACACGTTTAGACGACAGGATTTTATTATGTTGCCGCATTCGTTGGCCTGTGAGGTAATGGCGTCGTGGTTGCGCCGGCATGGTATTGCCGAGTTCAATCGCAAAACTATCGAACGCTTGGTGGTGGCCGCTAAAGTTGGTGGCCCAAACACAGCGGTCGACATTTATGGAACTAATCAACTGAGAATTAACCAAGATAGTGTTATAATTCACTCTTCCAAACACTCGCAAACACCAGGTTAAACAGGTATACTAATAAGATATGGATAGAAAACCGCTTCGACCAAATCACCGACCTAACAAGAACCGCCGAGCCGCGAAAAATACCGGCTTTATTGCTTTGCTGATTTTGATGGGGCTGGTCATTTTTGCCGCCTATGGTCAGCCGAGTTCAATGAAAACCATCGACTTTTCACAGGCGGTTAGTAGTTCGAACAAGGGCGAATACTCCAAGATCGTCGTTTCTGGTAACGAACTCGACATCACCCAAAAGGGTGACACTAGGCCAACACTAAAGACCTATGTCGACCCGAACAGCAGCTTAAAGGAAGCCGGCTTTGACTACAGCAAGGTCCAAATCCAATACAAACCGCAATCGAGTGGCGGCAACGCTTGGGTAGGTATTCTGTCGACAGTTCTCCCGGTCGTTTTGATTGGTGGTTTGCTGTACTTTATGTTGCGCAGCGCTCAGGGTCAGGGCAATCAAGCGCTAAGCTTTGGTAAGAGCCGTGCCCGCTTGTATGGCAATGAAAAAGACAAGGTAACCTTTAAGGACATCGCTGGCAGCGGCGAGGCTAAGCAAGACCTCGAAGAAGTTGTTGAATTTTTGAAGTACCCTAAAAAGTACGCCAACCTTGGCGCTCGCATCCCGAAGTGTGTTTTGCTGGTTGGCCCTCCCGGTACCGGTAAAACAATGTTAAGCCGAGCCGTCGCCGGTGAAGCCAATGTGCCGTTCTTTAGTATTTCTGGTTCGGAATTTGTTGAAATGTTTGTAGGTGTCGGCGCCTCGCGCGTCCGCGACTTGTTTGCTAAAGCTAAAAAGAACGCACCGTGCATTATCTTTGTCGATGAAATTGACGCTGTCGGTCGCCGCCGTGGTAGCGGTATGGGCGGCGGTCACGATGAGCGCGAGCAGACGCTTAACCAGATTCTGGTTGAAATGGATGGTTTTGAGCAGGGTCAGAATGTTATTGTACTGGCCGCCACTAACCGAGCTGACGTGCTCGACCCGGCACTGCTGCGCCCTGGGCGATTTGACCGTCGGGTTGACATCGGCTTGCCCGACCGTAAAGATCGCTTGGCAATCTTGAAGGTCCACTTCGAAAAGAAACCACTCGATAAAGGCGTTGACTTAGATGCGCTGGCGGCTAAAACGGCTGGTAGTAGTGGTGCGGATCTAGCTAACATTGCCAACGAATCGGCTATTATTGCGGCTCGTAACAACCATCCGTTAATTACTCAAGCTGATGTTACCGAAGCTTTCGAACGCGTGGCAATTGGTCCAGAACGCAAGAGCAAGGTTATGAACGAAAAAGAAAAGGAGCTGACCGCTTACCATGAAGCTGGTCACGCCATCGTCGGTCATGTTTTGCCAGATAGCGACCCCGTCCACAAGGTTACGATCATTCCGCGTGGTGGTACTGGCGGTGTGACTTGGTTCTTGCCGCCCGAAGATCGGGTTTACACTTCATTGGTTGAGTTCAAAGATGTCCTGGCTCGTGCCATGGGCGGCCGTATTGCCGAAGAAATTATGTTTGGGCCAGACCGCATTACAACTGGCGGTGGCAGCGACCTGCAAAAAGCAGCTGAAATTGCCCGCGACATGATCGTTAACCAAGGTATGGGCAAGAAACTACGCGATCAGGTTTTCCATGTTGACGATGGCATGATGCTCGACAAATTAGTCCACGAGCGCGACTATTCCGACGACACTGCCAAGGTTATTGACCAAGAAGTCGAAGCCTTGATTACCGAAGCCGCTAACCGGGCGCGTGTTGTCATTAAGGCTAACAAAAAGCCCCTCGAAAAGCTAAAAGAACTATTACTCGAAAAAGAAACTGTTGAAGCCGAGGAAGTCTTGGGTGTTTTCCAGGACACTGTTCTGCCGGCCGAAGCCAAGCTGTACTAAGCGATATACTAGAACTCACACTAGCCGCGTAAACCGGCTAGTAGGGGGCCACATAGTGTGAGAAAATAGGCGTAAGCGACTTTGTCGCTCTTTCTGCTATGGCACAAGATTTACACTCCAATAACGATGCTGTTCAAGATGAAACCGGCGTGGTGCTATTGCTACAGGTGCCTCGCACCAATGACAAGAAAGAACTGGCTGCCGAACAGATGTTTGCTTCGTTGCACGGACTACTCAATATCCCGACACGCAAACTTTTTAATCCAGTGCTAAGGGAACGCATTAGTTTCGAAGTGGCGGTACTAAAAAAGCGCATTGGTTTCTATGTCTGGGTACCGCGCTATTTAGTGAGCTTTGTCGAAGAGCAAATTTACGCTCAGTACCCGACGGTGCAGATATCGGAAGTGCCGGACTATACACAAAATCCAGATGCACGGTTCAATACGACATTGACGACTGAGATGAAATTGACTGCGCCCGATCCATTGCCAATCAAAACCTTTCAGAGTTTCGAAGTTGACCCATTGGCTGCGATTACGGCTACCCTGGCCAAATTCGAAGAGGATGAAGAAGCCTGGATACAGATGGTCATTCGTCCTGCTAGCCCTAACTGGCACAAAAAAAGTGAACGTTACACAGCTGGTTTGCGCGGCGGTAGCCAAGGCATGACCAAGGGACTGGCGTCGGTGTTATGGAAGCCGCCCGAACATACTGCTGCCCCGGCCGCCAAGCTGGTCGATTACGAACAAACGCGTGCTTCGGCGGCCGAAGAAAAAAGCCAAAAGCTCGCCTTTGAAACGGCGGTCCGAATAATTTATCGCGGCAACGTGCCTACTCCTCAAGCGCACTTACGCATGCAGTCCATTGTTGCTAGCTATAAGCAGTTCAACACAACCTACTTAAACGGTTTTGAAGCTAAAAGAGTGTCGACCGATGGACTTATATTTGGTCTGTATCAGTTGCGCAATTTCAACAAACACGGCAGTTTGCTCAACATCGAGGAAGTCGCCACGATGTACCACCTGCCGCATACGACGGTCGAAACACCGTATATTTTGTGGGCGACTAGCCAAACAGCCGAGCCGCCGGCTAACTTACCGATTGTTGGTCAAGAGTACCAACCCAATATTAGCCCCATCGCCAACACCAATTTCCGCGGACATAACACCATGTTTGGGATGCCACGTATCGATCGAGGCAGGCATTTGTACATCATTGGTCAAACTGGTGTAGGTAAGTCTGGTCTGCTCGAGTTGCTGACAATTTCTGACATCTATAGTCCGTTTGGGTTTGCGGTCATCGACCCACACGGTGATTATGCCCAAAATATTTTGCGGCGCATTCCGCCCGAGCGGATGAAAGACATCATCTATTTCAACCCAGCTGACACCGACTTTCCAGTTGCCTTCAACCCGATGGAAGTGCTCGACCCTAAGCTTAAAAGCCACACCGCTTCCGAACTGATCGGTGTGTTAAAACGCATGTTCGAAAGTTGGGGGCCGCGCCTGGAATATATCTTGCGCTACAGCTTGCTCGCCTTACTCGACTATCCGAATGCTACCATGCTGGACATCACGCGCATCCTGACCGACCGTAAATTCCGGTCCGAAGTTCTTAAATATGTCGAAGACCCGGTCGTGCGCAATTTCTGGACGGTCGAATTTGCTAGCTGGAACGACAAATTTGCCGCTGAAGCGGTCGCCCCGGTCTTAAACAAGGTGGGCGCCTTTACGGCCAACCCGCTTGTGCGCAACATTATTGGTCAGCCCAAGTCGAGCTTTAATATTCGACAGATTATGGATGAACGTAAAATACTCATCGTTAATCTAAGCCGTGGACTAGTTGGCGAAGATAATGCTGGTTTGCTCGGAGCGCTTTTGGTAACCAAAATCCAGCTAGGCGCTATGAGCCGAGCCGACATACCGGCCGAGCAGCGCAGTCCGTTCTATCTTTATGTCGACGAATTCCAGAACTTCGCGACCGATTCATTCGCTACCATTTTGAGTGAAGCTCGTAAGTATGGCCTTAACTTAACCGTTGCCAACCAGTACATCGCCCAGATGAGCATGGAGGTCAAAGACGCCGTTTTCGGTAACGTCGGTTCAATCGTTGCCTTTCGTATGGGCGCCGATGACGCTCGTGTCATGCAGCGCTATTTCGAACCGAAATTCCTCGAATATGACCTGGTTCATATGCACAACCGGCATTTTGTTATCAGCATGACGATTGAAGGTGAAAAAGTACCGGCTTTTTCAGCGGTAAGTTTGAATCTGCCGACACTTG
>DAIESS010000030.1 GCA_027346135.1 Candidatus Saccharimonadota bacterium | reverse complement strand
AATAAATGAGCTCCCCCAGTTACCGATGACCGAACCGGAGTCTATTGTAATCGAAGCAAAGATTAAGTCATTGTCATGAGTAGTCGTAAGCGAGCCAGAGCTAAAGCTCATACCGGAACCGGTCGAAGCAACTGTATTAACTGCATCGAGCGACATGTAAGTATGCATGCCGCTGTATTCGTATATTTGGATGACACTGTTAGCGCTAGTACTAAACGTGCACGTTAGCGTAGACTCGGTGCCGGTGGCAATCTTATAAAAGATTCCCTGGCTGGGCGTACCGGATTCGTTTTTGGCCGTAGTGAACCCCGCCGGAACCGAAGTAGTACTACTAGTACTCGCCGCCATTCCACAAACAATAATCAACAAGTCCCCTGCAGTTACGGTACTCGTAAAACTTTGGCTAGCAGTCGTAGACGAAGATTGAGCGCTGTTGCTTTGAGCTAAAGTCGGTGTTGCACTAGCCCGGGGCGCCAAAAATAGCGGTAACAACAACGTAGCGACGGCGCTTAACACCAGTGCCCGCCTGCAAAGTCTTCCGAATTGCAGTCTGCACTGTTTCATTTTAGCCTCTTGTGCGCGGTGGCACTTTCAGTATCCGGCCTGCCCGCAATTCATACGGTGCTTTTAGTTTGTTAGCAATTGCTAAGCGCTTCCAAGATACGCCAAAGCGGTCCGCCAGTTGCATGAGCGTATCGCCCTCAACCACGACATAGCGTCGCCATTCGTTGCGAACATGCTTGGCATGGTGCAAGCGACGATACAAATAATAACCTGCCGCCGCCAACGCTAACAACACCACAGCTTCAATCATGGCGCCGAGTGGCTTTGGCGCTACCCACATAAAGTTAGAGACATAGCTGATGGTTTTGTCAGTGGCCTTGGTCGAGCCGAGCTCGACGGTCGGGTTTGAGTTGTATTTGACGACACTTTCACCTCTATAAATACCGCCCCAGAATGGCCGATTTACTTCAAAATTAATCGTTGCCGTCGAATGAGGCAAAACCGGGTAGGTACCAGTTGCGGCACTGCTCGATTTACCGATTAAGGAGCGCAGCTGCGTTTGGAACTGAGCATCGAGCGAAACATTGCCATCGTTATTAATCGACGGGCTAATGACATACTTGCCACTAACCGGACCGGTGATGTTCATGCCGCTCAAACTGAGGTGTTTAACAATTTTGCCGGGAATCGTTAGCGAAACGCGAATGGCGCTGCGGAAGCCAAGAACCACACCGTTCGTACCAGTTGGCGTTGTCGTCATTGACGCGTCTTGAATCGTGATACAGCCATCGTGTTCCCCAGGGCTTGCCTGTCCCGGAACCGTTACCGTAAAAGGTACGACAACCGATCCCTGAGCCGGTACTTCAACTTGTTTTTGCGACAATGCAATCCAACCGCCAACATCGGTTCGCGGTTCGACTTCTTGTTTACAGGAGAAAGCGCCGCCACTCGACAGGACCGAATCGACCGCACCGACCGCGACCACTCGCGTTTTGTCGGTATTGTTAACGACTCTAACGCCATCGTTAATCGTGTCGCCGCCCTTCGCGGTGTAGACAAATATTGACTGTGTTCGCGGATTATCGGCACGGGGGTTTGCCGGACGGCCGCCAACACCGCCATATTCAACCGCGCTTACTAATGGTGATGCTATTAAAGTAGCTGCCGCCAACGCAGCAGCTACAAGTAGGGGTGTTTTCTTCATAGGTTCACTTTACCGCACTCGACTACCGAGCGCTACTAGCTACTAACTAAGAGCCCGTAACCGTCAATGTCATGTTGAGGGTGTAACTGTCAGCAGCTTGTTCGCCTGGGATCTTTTGGCTTAAGCCAATACCCGTTAGGTAACCGCGCCAAACGCTGGCTGAAGAGTTACCGCTGAGCAATGTTACGCCCGTCGCGCCAGTCATAGCCGTCGAGCTGCCCTTGGTAACAGTTGCACTCGTACAAGCTGTCGACGTACAGTCAGCCGTTACAGTTGCAACACTAGGGTCGACGGTCAGCTGGCCGTTCGTACAACCAGAGCCAGTGGCGTCGTTAAAAGCATAGGTGTGCGTAGCACCAGTGTTTTGCCATTTGGCCGTACCACCACCAGTAGCAGCAATTGAGAGCGCCCAGCTAGTCGAAGCGGCTGACGGGTTAGTGACATAGACACGCTGTGCGTCACTACCAAGTGTGCCGGTAGTAGTTTGACAGTTAAACGAGAATGCCGTGGCCGACATACCAACCGTCGGTGAAGTGACCGGCGTACGGGTAGCGTCCATAATGTCGGTCGTAAGCGTGCCGGCACTAATCGATTGCGTTACATTTGAATTTGATGCACCAAATACGGTCGCGGGAATGACCAACACGGCAAGCGCTACAATAGGTAGCACTAGACCTCTCAAATTTTTCATACAGTTTCCCCCTGTTAATCCACTTATGTTAACCAGCTTAACATAAGCACAAAGACAGATGAAGTATGGTATTTATCACACAACAGTTAGTTGTTCCCATGGCAAATTTGGTTTGCCGAAGTGTCCGTAAGCCGCCGTTTGACCATAAATAGGCTGTTTTAGGTTTAGTTTTTCGATGATTTCTTTAACTGATGGCGTTAGCAAATCGTGAGCAAATTGCTCGATCTCGGCTTGAGATTTTTTCCCAGTACCAAAAGTGTCGATCGTGAAGTTAACCGGTTCCTTAGCGCCAATGTAATAGGCCAAGGCCACCTCGGCCTTGTCGGCCAAACCAGCCGCGACAATGTTCTTGGCAATGTAGCGTGCTGCGTAAGCACCGCTGCGGTCAACTTTGCTTGGGTCTTTGCCGCTAAAAGCACCGCCGCCGACCCGGGCGTAACCGCCGTAGCCATCAACGACAATCTTGCGGCCAGTCAGGCCGCTATCGCTGCTTGGACCGGGCGTGTACCAAACACCCGTGCCGTTGACGACAATGGCGTCTTCAGAAACCGAGTAACCATAGTGTTTCAAGACAGGCGTAATAATTGCCTGGTAGACGTCTTTGCTCACCTGCTCCAGACCGACTTTTTCGTCATGCGGTACGGCAATGGTAACGTGCTCGACAGCCACCGGTTTGTCGTCCTCGTAGCGAACAACCACTTGGGCCTTACCGTCAGGTCGCAGATACGGTAAGGTGCCACTCTCGCGCGCCGTGTCGATTGCCCGCGCCAAAGCATGGGCTAGTGTGATTGGCAGCGGCAGATACTCTGGTGTTTCGTTGCTGGCAAAACCAAACATCAAGCCCTGGTCGCCGGCTCCAAAGTCATCGACGCCAACGGCAATTTCCGAAGACTGCTGGTGAAGGTAATTTTCAATCGGCGATTGATCGCTAAAGCCCCAGGCTGGTTCGGTGTAGCCTAAGCGCTTAATTTCGGCCCGAACAATGGCTTCGGCGTCGATTTTTGCCGTCGTGTTTATTTCGCCAGCCAGGACAATTCGGTCGTGGGACACCAATGTCTCGACCGCCGTGCGACCATGTTTATCTTGAGCAAGTACGGCATCGACAATGGCATCACTGATAGCATCAGCCACTTTGTCGGGGTGCCCGGCGCAAACACTTTCAGAAGCAAAATGAGTAGTAACTTTTGACATAATATTTCTCCCTATTTCCAAAGTTTTAAAAATTCTTTTTCGTGGCTGTCGACTTTTTTGCCGAGCAAACCATGACGCGAAAAATCGGCCGAAAAACGGCTAGCTTCCGGATGGCGGCCAAGCGCCTCGGCCACCGCCCTAACGTGATGAGGTCCGGCACCACAACACAAGCCAATAAAGTTTGCGCCAAGCTTTTCGGCTTGGTGTGCAAAATCACCAGCTTCATCACGGTCGATATAGTGTTGGTCTAGCCCCAACGTGTAGGCGCTGCTGCCGTCACGGCGCTTTAAGAATTGGAACGACGGCGCCTCTTTGGTCGTGTGGTAAGGCACTGGTACCAAAGCAATTGGGCCATCAATCGCGGCGCGCAACTTCTTGCCAAGCGGCAAGATCGTTTCCGGGCCGCGCGCACAGTTAAATCCAACCACGTCGGCGCCGCGTTCTTTCACGATTCTGCAGGCTTCAATCCAGTCGTAGCCATCTTTGCTCTTTTCGTAAATTGGCGAAAAGTTAACGACCACGGGCAAATCAAAACTTTTAACTACTTCGACGGCAATCAGCGCTTCACCGACATATTCGATTGTTTCGGCTAAAATAAAATCAACGCCTTCTTCGGCCGCCCAGCGGACTTGCTCGGTATATTGGCGGCGCACTTCTTCGGCCGCCGCAGCATCATCCGGCTTATAAGCCCAAGTATTGCAAATGTCGCCAGCCACTAGCGCCCCGCTGGGTGCAGCTGCTTTTTTAGCCAACCGAAGCGCCCGCCGGTTAATCCGCTCCAGTTCGTCTTCAAGTCCAACGACGCGCAATTTCTCGCGGTGAGCATAGTATGTCAGCGCTACGACGACATCACTGCCAGCGCGAACAAACTCATCGTGCAATTGGGATACCACTTCCGGGTGCTCAAGCACCACTTCTGGCACATAGGCACCGGCCTGCAAATAGCCGCGCCGTTCCAGTTCAAAAACATAGCCCTCGGCACAAATGACCGGACCGGCCGCCAGCCGCTCCAAAAGTCCCTGCCGTTTCCCCTTAGTTTTGGGCATAAAAATATCCTTTCTGCATGCACGGAAAGGACGTCAAAGTTATATCAACATCATTCCCGCTCGTGCGGGCTAGTTGGAGCACCTTACGGCTAAATTGCGCAGGTTGCTGGTGGGTCGTCGAGCTAGTTCTCTCGCCACACTCTGTATATTCTTAAATTGTTAAGCACTCTTAGGGTAGCACGGCTGACCTTGCCTATGCAAATGTCGTGGGCCGCGAGACGCTATTTTCTATCTGTTAGATACGCGTGCGGGCGCCCTTTTGGGCTGCACTTGCACATTCACCATAAATGGCAACAATGCAATCCAGAGACTACACAGGGTGATGTAGTAATGCTGAGCGATATAGCCCGGTCCCGGTACAAAGAAAAAGTATGTCGAAACCACGCCAAAAGCAATCCAGCCGACCAAGACCATGCTCATTAGTTTGGCACTTTTGTGCTGGTGCTTTTGCCACCACATGACACAGACGCTCACGAATAAACTAACCGAAGCCAAAATACTCGATATCCCATGCATGAGCAGCAGGGGCTGCTGAGTAAGGCTCGGACAAACCGTCAAAGACGGCTCACAGTTCATCGGCACAACAGCGCTCACAATTGTCATCACACCAAAGAATGCAAAAGTTGCCAGCGCGATTTTTTGAGCCAAATAGCGCGACCGTCGCCACAACAAAAGGGCCACAATCATCACTAACAAACCGCTGATGACATCGAGCAAAACAAACAGCCAATTATATGGCTGGTTCATAGCCTGGAGCTCACTAGCCAGCCCGCGCCGGCTTACCAGAGGGTTTAGCCAATAGCCGAGCGGCCAAGAGTTGTAGAGTATCCCTGACGCCACCCCCAGATAAGCGGCCAGTAGGAATTGCTTGGATTTCTGTGCGCTAAACATAACAATATATATTATATGCCTGCAGGTTAAACTGGTAAAACCAAACTCTTTGCGCTATAATCTTCCCCGTTACTTCTGCAACATTGGGGATTGGCCAGGCTGTAATGCACTGGTTATCCGCAATGATACGAAGCTAGCATACTGGGGATTGGCCAAGTGGTAAGGCAACGGGTTCTGGTCCCGTCATTCGGGGGTTCGAATCCCTCATCCCCAGCCAAGAGATGATTAACAGATGTAGACCGTATTGCTATGCAACGGTCTATTTTTTTGTAAAGACCTCTTAACAGAGGCGAAAAGTTCGAATCTCCTTTGCCCTGTTCTGGGCTATAATTTCAGCTGATTTTTGCTTATTAATCCAGTTTTTTGAGCTGTTTGTCGTGGAGCTGAAGTTTGAGCCTCAGGCTGTTGTAGAACTCGGCTTTTTGCTTCTCAGTGCCGCTGCTCAGCAGGTATCCAGCATATGAATGGAGTAGTTCAGTTTGTGTCCGGATATCTTCTTTAGCACCTTGCATGGCAAGATCTTTGGTCATGTCTTGGTACTCTTTGAGGCAATAGCGTAGCTTTTCGCTGACATGCACCTCACTAATCGCCAGCTCCTTGATAATGCCTAGTATTTGCTCCTCCAGCGCATCTTGCTTGATATAGGGCTCTTTGCATTCGTAATCTATCTGGCGGGTACAGTGATAATACACATGGCGATTACGACCACCATCAACCCGTTTCTTGAAGTGCTCCTCTCCCGTTATTTGTGAGCCGCAACCAGCACAGTTGATTAAACCCCTGAAAGCAAACTCTTTCATG